>JBCNOP010000354.1:0-3392 GCA_039593775.1 Pseudoduganella sp. | reverse complement strand
TCCCACATCTGGGCGTACAGGCCTTCGCGCGCCAGCAGTGCGGCGTGCGTGCCGCGCTCCACAATCTTACCGTGATCCAGAACCAGGATCTGCTGGGCGTCGGCGATGGTCGACAGGCGGTGTGCAATCACCATCGTCGTGCGGTTCTTCGCGATCTCCTTCAACTGCGCCTGGATCGCCTGTTCTGCCTTGGAGTCCAGCGCTGACGTGGCTTCGTCGAAAATCAGGATGGCGGGATTCTTCAACAGCGTGCGGGCAATCGCCACACGCTGCTTTTCGCCGCCGGACAGTTTGAGGCCGCGTTCGCCGACCATGGTCTCGTAGCCATCCGGCAGGCTGGCGATGAAGTCGTGAATCGAAGCTGCGCGCGCGGCGGCGATGATCTCGTCCTTGCTGGCGCCGGGGCGGCCGTAGGCGATGTTGTATTCGATGGTGTCGTTGAACAGCACCGTATCCTGCGGCACGATGCCGATCGCATGGCGCAGCGAGTGCTGCGTGATGTCGCGCAAGTCCTGGCCATCGATCGTGATGCTGCCGCTGTTCACTTCATAGAAGCGGTACAGCAGGCGCGATAGCGTCGACTTGCCCGAGCCGCTATGGCCCACGACAGCAGTCGTAGTGCCGGCCGGGATGATGAAGTCGACATCGAACAGGATCTGGCGCTTGGGGTCGTAGCTGAAGTCGACGTGGTTGAAGCGCACTTCGGCGCCTTGCGGCTGCAGCGGCTTGGCATGCGGCGCGTCGTCCACCTCGCGGTTTTCGTCCAGCAGCGAGAACAGGCGCTCCATGTCGGCCAGGCTTTGCTTGATCTCGCGGTAGATCACGCCGAGGAAGTTGAGCGGGATGTAGAGCTGGATCATGAAGGCGTTCACCAGCACCAGGTCACCCAGCGTCATCGTGCCGTCGATCACGCCTTGCGTCGCGCGCCACAGGATCAGCGTGACGGCAATCGCGATGATGGCCGACTGTCCAGTGTTCAGCAGGGACAGCGAGGTTTGCGATTTGACGGCGGCCTTCTCGTAGCGTTGCAGGCCTTCATCGTAGCGGTTGGCCTCGTAGTCCTCATTGCCGAAATACTTGACGGTTTCGTAGTTCAACAGCGAGTCGATGGCCTTGGTGTTGGCCTTCGAATCGAGGTCGTTCATCGTGCGGCGGAAGTGTGTGCGCCAGTTGGTCACGACGATGGTGAAGGTGATGTAGATCGCCAGCGCCGAGAAGGTGATCACCGAGAACCAGATGTCGTAGTGCGTGACCAGGTAGCCCAGCACCAGCGTGATCTCGACCAGCGTCGGCAAGATGTTGAACAGCGTGTAGGAAATCAGCGAGCTGACGCCACGCGTGCCGCGCTCGATATCGCGTGTCATGCCGCCGGTCTGGCGATTGAGGTGGAAACGCAGCGACAGCGAGTGCAGGTGGCGGAAAACCTTCAGTGCAATTGTGCGCACTGCGCGCTGCGTCACGCGCGCGAACAGGAATTCGCGCAACTCGGTGAACATGGTGGTGGACAGGCGCAGCAAGCCATACGCCACCAGCGTCGCCAGCGGCAGCACAAGCAAGGCCTGCGGGTCGCCGGGCTTGATGGTCATGTCATCGACCAGTTTCTTCAGCACCACCGGCACGCCGACGTTGGCAGCCTTGGCGCCGACCAGCGCCAGCAACGCCGCCAGCACACGCCACTTGTAGACCCAAAGATAGGGCAGCAATGTTTTCAGAGTTGCAATGTCGCCGCGCGTTTTGCTGCTGGACAGGCCCGGCGGAGGAGGTGGAGTGTTCGAATAGCGTCGCATACGCACGTTGGCTGGCTGGTTTAAAATCCCATCAATTGTAGTCCTTCATGAGAATTTGCGATGACCTCCCAAGAACAAACCACCCGCGGCCTTCCTCCTGGCAAAATGCCTGAACTGCGCGTCATGCCTTCGCCGTCCGACGCCAATGTCTATGGCGACGTTTTCGGCGGCTGGATCATGGCCCAGGTCGACATTGCAGGTTCCCTGCCCGCCACCCGCCGTGCCAATGGCCGCGTCGCCACCATTGCCGTGAACTCCTTCCTGTTCAAGCATCCGGTTTTCGTCGGCGACCTGCTGACCTTCTACGCGGACATCGTCAAAGTCGGCAATACATCCATCACCGTCAACGTGGAGGTCTATGCAGAGCGCAACCGCCTGCAGGCCAATATTGTCAAGGTCACCGAAGCGACCCTGACCTACGTTGCCACCGGTCCTGACCGCAAGCCACGCCCGGTGCCACCGCTCGAAACGCTGCTGTAATCCCATGCAGGAAGCGCGCCGCCTCCTTCTGCAGTCTGCGGTCCGCGTGGCCGCCCTGTCGGCCCTGACGCCCTTCCTTCCCGCGCAAGCACGCAGCGCCGCCAATGGCGCCTACCCTTTCTCGCTGGGCGTTGCTTCCGGCGCTCCGCTTTCCGATTCCGTCATACTCTGGACCCGGCTCTTGCCCGATCCGCTGAATGCCGCATCGATGCCACCCGTCGCACAGCAAGTCCGCTGGGAAGTAGCGCACGATGAGGCTTTCACGCGCATCGCAGCAAAAGGCACGGCAGTAGCCACGCCTGCGCTGGCGCACAGCGTCAACGTCGAGGTGCGCGGCCTGGAGCCGGACAAGTGGTACTGGTACCGCTTCATGCTGGGCGATGCCGTCAGCCCCGTCGGCCGCACACGTACCGCACCGGCGCCCGGCAGCATGCCGGCTGCGTTGAAGCTGGCTGTCGCGTCCTGCCAGCATTGGGAATTCGGCCATTACGCCGCCCACCGCCACATCGCGCAGGCCGCGCCGGACCTGGTGGCCTTCCTCGGCGATTACATCTACGAATGGGGTCCCTACAGCCTGCAGCATCCCGCCACCGTGCTGCGCCGCAATGAGAGCTTCACGCTGGCGGAATACCGCGCGCGCTATGCGCAGTACAAAAGCGATCCCGACTTGCAGGCCGCGCACCATGCAGCGCCGTGGCTACTGACCTGGGACGATCATGAAGTGGCCAACGATTACAGCCCGGCGCGCGACGAACTGCTGTCGCCGGATTTCGTGCAGCGCCGTGCCGCCGCCTACCAGGCGTACTTCGAACATCAGCCGCTGCGCGCCCAGCGCATCTACCAGCGCTACGATTGGGGACAACTGGCACGCTTCCATGTCCTTGATACGCGCCAGTACCGCTCAATACAAGCTTGCCAGCCGGCAGGACGCGGTGGTTCCAGCTCGGTCTATCGCCGCTCCTGCGCAGCATTAGTCGACCCGCGCCGGACCATGCTGGGCCGCGAGCAGGAGCAATGGCTGGCGCAAGGGCTCAAGGAATCGACGGCGCGCTGGAATATCCTTGCGCAGCAGACTTTGATGGCGCAGATGTCGCAGGTGCCGCTGGCAAGCGACAGCGATGGCCG
>JBCNOP010000353.1:0-3511 GCA_039593775.1 Pseudoduganella sp. | reverse complement strand
CCCAGGCCAGTCCGTACAACATCCGCGTCAGCCCGGACGCTACCTATGGCCCGAACGGCAACCTGCTGACCGGCACCATGACCGATCCGACCGACGGCGGCATCAACTTCGGCGGCGACACCCGTACAGCCAAACGCAAATCGGACACTACGGACATCGGCTGGAACATCACCTGGCGCCCGGCCAACCGCTGGACCTTGAAATCGGACCTTCAATACATCAAGGCAAAGACTGGAAGCTTCGACTCGACCGTGGCGACCGGCGTCCAGATGGCCAAGGAGCAGATCGACCTGACCGGCAACGTGCCGCGCCTGATCTTCGACCAGGCCGACCTGGCGTACCTTGCTGACCCGAAGAATTATTACTGGGCCTTCACCATGGAGCACATGGACCGCGCCAAGGCCACAGGCAAATCCTGGAAGGGCGATGTCATTTATGATTTCGAGGACCAGCCCTTCCTGAAGGACATCCGTTTCGGTGTTCGCCTGTCCAACAAGGATTCGGTGACGATGAACTCCAACCCAAGCTACAACTGGGCCGCGGTCACGCAGCCCTGGCAGGTTGGCGGGGACATCAACCACCTCGCATACCTGGGCGACCCTCGGTTCAGCGGAAGCACTGAGCTGCACACCTTCGACAACTTCTTCAACAAGAATATGCAGGTGCCATCGCTGGTGTTCCCGGCGGTCGCGCTGGCGACCGGTTACCCGGACAGCTACGCAGCACTGCACAAATACCACGACATCCTGTGCGCCGAAGCGCATGGCGGCGACACTTCAACTTGCGGGACATGGAAAGGCGCGACTTTTGGAACCGATCCGGCCGGCACCAACGACCAGTCCGAAAAGACCAGGGCTTTCTACACACAGTTACGCTTTGGCTTCGACGAGTTGAAATACCCGATCGACGGCAACCTCGGCGTGCGCTACGTGAAGACAGATATGACCGCCCACGGCTATACCACGTTCACGCCAAGCATCAACATCCCGGCAGGTAACACCGTAACCGGCCAGCCTTTCGCCACGATCCCGGCCTTCAAGACGGCTCAGGATTTCGACAACAGCTATCACAACGTTTTGCCTAGCCTGAACCTGCGCATGAAGGCCAGCGATCAGTTGCAGTTCCGGTTCGGCTTCGCCGGCGCAATGTCCCGCCCAGACTTCGAGCAGTTGCAGGCATATACTTCGCTGTCCCAGACGGCAGACCTCACCAGCAATGGCACGGTCACCAATGTCAATAGCGTGAACCAGTCGGGCGAGGCAAAGGGCAATCCGAAGCTGAAACCGATCACTTCCAGGCAGACCGACCTGACCGCCGAATGGTACTTCTCTCCGGTCGGCTCGTTCACAGTTGCGGTATTCAACAAGCAGTTGAAGGACGTGATCATCAATCAGGTGCTGAACTTCCAGCTCCCTGATGTCAACGGCAATATGCAGAACTTTGCCGTCACCGGTCCGGTGAACGGCGCCAAGGGCCACGCGCGCGGCATCGAACTGGCTTACCAGCAGTATTTCGACAAGCTGCCAGGCTGGATGTCCGGCATCGGCCTGCAGGCCAACTACACCTATGTGGACAGCAAGCAGAAGCTGTACAGCCCCGTGTTCTCGCCATTCTGCGGCGGCAGCGGGCAGGCAGCCAGTCTGAACACGAATATGAACGGCTGCGACACCAACGGCCAGACCTTCAGCGATTTGCCGCTGCCGCTGCTGTCGAAGAACGCCTACAACGTCGCCCTGTTGTACGACAAAGGCCCGTGGTCCGCCCGCGTGGCGTATAGCTGGCGTTCGAAGAACCTGCAGGCGGTGAACGTGAACGGCACCAATGGCGGTGACGGCACGGATACCAATCCCGCCAGCCCGACTTTCGGCCAGCACGTGGTGCGTTGGGCGCTCCCGACCTGGGCCGACTCTTACGGCACGCTGGATGCGTCGGTCTTCTACCAGGCCACAGAAAAGCTCTCGATTGGCCTGGAAGGAACCAACTTGACTGACGCTAAATACCGCCAGTTAATGCAGCAGCACACCGGCATGATGGGCCGCGCATGGTTCGTGTCCGGTCCGCGTTATTCCATAAAAATGCGCTATTCGTTCTAAGGAGAAGAAATGCGTTTCAACCCGATGCGGGTGGCGGTTTTGCTCGCCCTGGCAGCCTCTGGAACCGCCGTTGCGGGGACTTTCGAACAGACAGCCAGCGGCCTGGTGGTGAAGCCGGACAGCGGCGCGGCAAAGGAAATCAGGCTCGAGCTAATGGACGACAACATTATCCATGTGCTCAAGTTTGACCAGGGCGGCAAGGCCCTGGTGCCGTCGCTCATGACCGTCGCCAAGCCATGCAATTGCGCTTTCACCGTCAACCGCAAGGGCGATACGGTCACGCTCAAGGCAAACAAGATTGCGGTGGCTGTGTCGCTGGCCACCGGCAGACTGCAGTTTTCGGACGCCGGAGGCAAAGCGTTCCTGAGCCAGGCCTCGGAATCCATCGAGCCGATCGAAGTTGGCGGCAAGCCGTTCGTGGCGATCAAGCAGGGCTTCAACCACGGAACGAAGGACGCGTTCTACGGCCTGGGCCAGCACCAGAACGCGCAGATGAACCTGAACGGCGAAGACGTGCTGCTGGCCCAGCACAATATGATCGCGTCGGTGCCGTTCGTGGTATCGGACAAGAACTACGGCGTCCTGTGGGATAACAACGCCATCTCCCGTTTCGGTAACCCGCGGCCATATGGCCCGCTGAAACGCGACTTGAAACTGGTCGATGCGGAAGGGAGGGGCGGCGGCCTGACTGCGCGCTACTACGTGGATGGCAAGCTGGCCCTGACCCGCCAGGAGCCGGATATCGCCTATCAGTACCTGAAAGACGTAGCGGAAAACTGGCCAAAGGAACTCGGCCCGCTGAAAGGCCTGAAGAACGTGAAAGTGGTGTGGGAAGGCACGCTCTCCAGCGATAAGCCCGGCGTGCACAAGATGCAGCTCTATGCCTCCGACTACGCGACACTCACCATCGACGGCAAGCAGGTCATGGACGTGTGGCGCCAGGACTGGAACCCCTGGTACCACAATTTTGAACTCAAACTGAAGAAAGACCAGCCGGTCAAGCTGAAGCTGGAGTGGAAGCCGTCCGGCGGCATGGTCACGATGACGCACAGCGACCCGTTGCCGGAGCCGGAACGCCATTCCTTGACGTTGTCGTCCGAAATCGCCCAGGGCATCGATTACTACGTGATCCGCGGCACCAGCATGGACAAGGTGATCGCCGGCTACCGCCACCTGACCGGCCAGGCGCCGATGATGCCGAAATGGGCCTACGGCTTCTGGCAATCGCGCCAGCGCTACGAGACCCAGCAGCAGCTGCTGGACACGCTGCACGAATACCGCAAGCGCCAATGGCCGCTCGATAACATCGTGCAGGATTGGTTCTACTGGCCAGAAAACGCCTGGGGCTCGCACGACTTCGACAAGGCCCGCTTCCCCGATCCGAAAGGGATGGTGGACGAAGTGCACCGCCAGAATGC
>JBCNOP010000352.1:0-3514 GCA_039593775.1 Pseudoduganella sp. | reverse complement strand
TGGCGCTGGACGTGACTGGCGACGCCGCCAAAGCGTACGGCGACGTCTCCATGACGCCAACCACCTTTGTCATCGACAAGGACGGCAACATCATCAAGCGCTACGTGGGCAAGCCGGAATTCCCGGCCCTCCACTCCTTGCTCGAAAAAGCCCTTAAAGGCTGAGTTACTGTCCCCAGCCGTCGGCCTTCAGCGAGTTGTAGGCCCGGATTTCTTTCTTTCCGCCTTTGAGCTGGAAATAGTCGTTTTCATACAAGCGGAATGAGCACAGGTCGATCGGCGTCACCTCCGATGCATTGATGGCGGAGATTGCCCCGGCTGCCTCCAGACTGGCGGTGACCAGCTCGGAACAGAAGAAGCGCGCAAAGTCCTCCTTGTTATGCGTGAGCTTTTCCGCGACCGGGACGCTGTCAAAGGCATCGAGAGCGGACTTGATCGCCTGCGGCATATCGTATGGCTTGTGGTCCTGATGGATGAGGAAGTCGTAGAAGGCCTTCTTGTCCATCTTGTTCCATAGGCCTTTTTCGATGGGAAGCCACCAGATCTCGCCATCATAAGTCTCGATCCGGTCACTGAGCCGGCTGATGGAAACACCGGAAAAGCCATTCAATGTGGTGGACTCGATCACCTGGTTGAACATCCCAGGCTGTTCATTCTGGTCGATCAGCAGCTTGGTCTGCAGGATCACGCCCACATGCGAAACGGGCGCCCGCGTCGCCCATTTGATCACTTCAGAAAAGTCGCCCTTGCCCGAAAACGCGATGACATCGCCAGCTTTCATCTGCGCCCTGACATCGCTGTACTTAGCCGGTAACCATGCCATGATTGACTCCCTCGGTTTTGGTCCGTGAGCTTTCAGTCTAGGCAGCGGTAGCAGGACTATTCTCTCGAATTGTCACATCATGCTTTGGGGTAGAGGATCATCTGCGTGCAGCGGAACAGGGCGATCGCTTTGCCGGTCGCCTTGTTGGTCACCGTTGCGTCCCACACTTGCGTGGTGCGGCCGCCATGCACCATGCGGGCGGAGACGGCGATCGTGCCTTCGCGCGCGGTGCCGAGGTGGTTCGACTTCAACTCGATGGTGGTGAAATTCTGGGCGCCTTCCGGCAGGTTGGCGATGCAGCCAAAGCCGCAGGCCGTATCGGCCAGGGTGACGACCGTGCCGGCGTGCAGGTAGCCGTTCGGCGCCAGATGGTGCTGGGCGATGTCAATTTCTGCCTGCAATTCGCCTTCGGATGTGCCGGTGATGCGGACGCCGAGGTGGCCAGTGAGGTTGTTATGAGTGAGTTGATTGAGTTTTTCGAGGTCGAACTTCATTACGCAAGTCTCCGTTTACAGATAAAGAATCATAGCAGCGGGAAACAAGGTATGCTTACGCATGCGCGACCTGCCCCACAAGGGCCCGGTCTGCAGGCAAGACCAGAAGCTCACAAGGTGGATTCAACCGATTAACTTACGGAGAATGACCTATGAACGAACGAGAGCAACTGTCTGCCATCGTGCAGCGCATGGAAGTGAAGCTGGCGCAGCGCCACCAGGATGAATGGGCGCGCCTGCTGCACCGCGCACGTACGCTGAGCGCCTTCGATTGCTCGGCTGCGAAGGGAGAGATCCTGCATTATTTCGGCGGCGCCGGCTCCATCAGCGATCTTCAACTCGATGAAGAATTCAGCGACCTGCGCACCCAGCTCTACACCCTCTGCTACGGCAAGCGCACCACGCATTGAGGCGCAAGACAGTCCGACTGCTGTTCCTGGCCTGGGCCCTGGTTTCGACGGGCTGGCTGGCCAACTCGTATCGGACACGCGGCGTCGACCCTGTGCTATTGCACGGCAGCGTCGATGCTGACGAAAACCTGCTGCTCCAGCCGCGCGCTCCCGGCGCGCCTTCAGGGCTGGTGTTTATCTGCGGCTCCGGCGTCGCGGCGGAGGCGTATGTCCCGATGCTGCGCCCGGTGGCCGATGCCGGCTTCCCCGTTGTGATCATCAAGCTGCCGCTGCGCTTTGCTCCACTCGACAGCAACAAGGACGAAGCGCTGCAGCGCGTGCGCCGTGCGATTGCGGCCCATGGCGAAGTGCAGCGCTGGGTTGTTTCCGGCCACTCGCTGGGCGGAGCGCTGGCAGCGCGGCTGGCGCACGATGCACCGGGCCTGCCGGCTGCGCTGGTACTGGTCGGCACCACGCATCCCAAACAGCAGGACATTTCCGGCTTGCGCTTCCCTGTCACCAAGGTGTACGCATCAAATGACGGCGTGGCGCGCATGGCCGACGTGATGCGCAACAAGCCCTTGCTGCTGCCGCAAACGCGCTGGATTGAAATCAAGGGCGGCAACCATTCGCAGTTCGGTCATTACGGGCATCAGTTACTGGATGGCGATGCGACCGTGAGCCGTGAAGCACAGCAGGCTATCGTCACCCAGGCCTTGCTCGACGCGCTCAAGCCCAGTTGATCGGCGTTTTGCCCTGCTGCGCGAGGTAGGCATTGGCGCGCGAAAACGGGCGGCTGCCGAAGAAGCCTTTGTGCGCCGAGAATGGCGACGGGTGGGGCGAGGTGATGACCATGTGCTTGCGCGGGTCGATCAGGGCGCGCTTGGCGATGGCGTAACTCCCCCACAAAATGAAGACCAGGCCTTCGCGGCCAGCCGACAGGCGTTTGATGGCGCTGTCGGTGAAGGTCTCCCAACCCTTGCCGGCATGCGAGCCGGCTTCGCGGGCACGCACGGTCAGCACGCTGTTCAACAGGAAAACGCCCTGGCCCGCCCAGTCGGACAAGTCGGTCTGCTGGCGTGCCACCCCAAGGTCGGAGTGCAGTTCCTGGAAGATGTTCTGCAAGCTCGGTTGCGGGCGGTTGCCGTCCGGGACCGAGAAGCAGAAACCCATTGCAGCGCCGGGTGTGTGGTAGGGGTCCTGGCCGAGGATGACTACTTTTACGTCATCGAATGGCGTCAGGTCGAAGGCCCGGAAGATGTTGCGGCCAGCGGGGAAGCACTGGCGTTCGGCGTACTCGGTGCGCACGAAACCAGTGAGCGCTTCCCAGTAGGGCTGCGCGAATTCACCTTCCAGTTGGGCTTTCCAGCTTGGTTCGATACGGACTGTCATATCGAAATCTTACCATTCCGCGCCAGGCTTATACTGGCGTGATGCATACCCATCCAGCCCTGTTTGCCCATGCCGTGGCTGCAGCGCCAGTCAATATTCGGCGCACTGCACGGTTTGGGGAAGCGTTTGAGGCAATCTCCCGGAATTGCCTGGCGCAGGTGCGCGACAACCAGCCCGGCGTGCTGGCGGGCGATGTCGAAAGCCTGCACCAGATGCGCATTGGCGTGCGGCGCTTGCGCGCGCTGCTGTCGGCAACCGAGTCCTGGGACCCAATGCCGGAGGGGACGGCTGGCAAGTTGCGCTGGTTCGGCGTTGAACTGGGCCGGGCGCGCAACTGGGATGTATTCCTTGAGTCGACCTTGCCCGGCCTGGGCGGCGCGTCGCAGCCAGTGGAGGCGAAGGCGCAGGAGTTGGCGG
>JBCNOP010000351.1:0-3582 GCA_039593775.1 Pseudoduganella sp. | reverse complement strand
GCGAACGGAGCAAACTGCATGACGTAGCCGGTCACCTTCAGCATGATGTGTGCGATGCCATCGACTGCGTCGATCAGCGGCTCCGCTTTCTTGCCCACGGCTGCAGCCGCGGTGCCGAAGAACAGCGAGAACACCACGATCTGCAGGATCTCGTTCTTGGCCATGCCGTCGATGATCGAGGAGGGCACGAGGTGGGTGATGAATTCTTTCAGCGACAGGCTGGAAGTCTGCAGCGTAGCAGCAGCGGCAGCACCGTCAGCCGGAATGTGGCCCAGCAGCGCATCGCCCGGACGGAACAGGTTCACCATGATCAGGCCTAGCGTCAGCGACAACACGGACGCGATGAAGAACCAGCCCAGGGTCTTGATACCGACCCGGCCCACTTCCTTGGTATCGCCCATGCGCGCGATGCCGACCATCAGGGTCGAGAACACCAGCGGCGCAATAATCATCTTGATCAGGCGCAGGAACAGGGTGGTAATGAGGGACATATAGTCCGCAAAGCTGGTCGCTTGTGGCGCCGTTTGCGAGACATTGATGGCGTACCCGGTGAAGATACCCAACGCCAGGCCGACGAGGATGTAGGTGGTCAGGCGGTTTTTGTTGGCCATAAGCAAGATTCCTGAAGAGGGGCGGATTTGCCGTTAGAATGATGAGTTATTAAGCAAGTCCCGAAGTATCCTTGCGGTTCTAGGCCACTGTCAAGCAAGAATAAAACTGCAGAAACCCGAAAAAGATGATCGCAATTAAAGACTTAAGTAAATGGTTTGGCAACTTTCAGGTGCTCACAGACTGCAGCACAGAGGTGGCCAAAGGCGACGTCATGGTGATCTGCGGACCATCCGGCTCGGGCAAATCGACGCTGATCAAGACGGTAAACGGCCTGGAACCGTTCCAGAAAGGCGAAATTATTGTCGATGGCACCTCGGTTGGCGCGAAAGGCACCGATTTATCGGCCTTGCGTGCCCGGATCGGCATGGTTTTCCAGAATTTCGAACTATTTCCACACCTCTCGGTGCGCGAAAACCTGACCCTGGGCCAAGTCAAAGTGCTGGGCCGTTCGCAAGACGAGGCCAATGAAAAGGGCCTGAAGTACCTGGACCGCGTCGGCCTGCTGGCGCACCAGGACAAATTCCCGAACCAGCTCTCCGGCGGCCAGCAGCAGCGCGTGGCCATCGCCCGTGCCCTGGCGATGGATCCGATTGCCATGCTGTTCGACGAGCCGACGTCCGCCCTCGACCCGGAAATGATCAACGAGGTGCTGGATGTCATGGTTGGCCTGGCGCAGGATGGCATGACCATGATGGTAGTGACCCACGAAATGGGCTTCGCCCGCAAAGTGGCCAACCGCGTGGTCTTCATGGACAAGGGCCGCATCCTGGAAGACTGCAGCAAGGACGAATTCTTCGGCGCGCCCCGTTCCGAGCGCGCACGGGACTTTTTAGCGCGTATCATCCACTAACAGGGCGGGTCATCGTCCCCGCCAGCGGAGGACACCATGACCTTTCTGCGCCTGCTTCCCCTTTTCTGCCTGGCCGCCGCGGCCAGCGCCCAGGAACCGACCGGCACCCTCGCCAAAATCAAACGCACCGGCCAGGTTGTGTTGGGCGTACGCGACGGATCCATCCCATTCTCTTATCTCGATGATAAACAGCAGTACCAGGGCTACTCGGTGGACCTGTGCCTGAAAGTCGTCGAGCACCTGAAAACGCAGCTCGCGATGCCGGGCCTGAAGGTGGCCTATAACCCGGTCACCTCGGCCAACCGCATTCCGCTGATGGCCAACGGCACCATCGACCTCGAATGCGGCTCCACAACCAATAATGCGGAACGCCAGCAGCAGGTGGCGTTCGCGCCGACCATGTTCGTGATTTCCAGCCGCTTGCTGGCCAAGAAGTCGGCCAACATCCAGACGCTGGATGACATGAAGGGCAGGGTGCTGGTGGCTACCGCCGGCACCACGACGCTGAAGCAGATGACGATCCTGAATAATGAACGCAAGCTTGGCATGAAGATCCTGATCGGCAAGGACCACCCGGAATCCTTCCTGATGCTGGAGACGGGCCGTGCCGAGGCGGAGGCCAACGACGACATCCTGCTGGCGGCCCAGGTTGCCACCTCCAAGGCGCCGGTCGATTTTGCCGTCAGCAAGGAGGCGATGTCCGTGGAACCCTACGGCATCATGATGCGCAAGAACGATATGCCGTTCAAGAAGACGGTCGACGAAGCTTTGCGCAAGGTCTACCAGTCCGACGAGATCCAGCGAATCTACAAGAAGTGGTTCATGAGCCCCATTCCACCGCGCGGCGTGAACCTGAACTTCCCCATGCCGACCGCGCTGAAGGCCGTGCTGGCCAAGCCGACCGATTCGCCGGACCCTGCTGCTTACAGATAGCATGCACTACAACTGGAACTGGCACATCTTCTGGGAACTGTCCCCGGACGGCGTGCACAGTTATTGGGACACGCTATGGTCTGGCCTGGCGTGGACGCTGGCGACCTCGCTCGCAGGCTGGGTGATCGCGCTGGCGCTGGGCGTTGCTGTCGGCACGCTGCGCACCGCGCCCAATCGCTGGCTGCGCCGTTTTGCGATCTGCTGGGTGGAGGTATTCCGCAACATCCCTTTACTGGTGCAGATGTTCCTGTGGTTCTTCGTATTGCCGGAGCTGATGCCACGCGCAGCGGGCGACTGGCTTAAGGCGCTGCCGGATGCGCCCTTTGTGACGGCCGTGCTGTGCCTGGGCTTTTTTACTTCTGCGCGCGTTGCGGTGCAGGTGGCGGCCGGCATCAACGCGCTTGCCGCCGGCCAGCGGCTGGCTGCACTGGCGCTGGGGCTTTCCCGCGTGCAGGCCTATGAATACGTGCTGTTGCCGCTTGGGTTGCGCATCGTCCTGCCGCCGCTGGCCAGCGAATTCCTCAACATCATCAAGAACAGTTCCGTTGCGCTGACCATCGGCCTGATGGAGCTGACGGCCAGCGCGCGCTCGATGCAGGAATTCTCCTTCCAGTTCTTTGAAGCGTTTGCCGCCGCCACCGTAATCTACGTAATCGCCAACATCATCGTCATTGCCGGCATGACCCTGCTCGAGCGGCGTCTTGCCCTGCCCGGCACGCTCGGCGGCGAAGCGCGGAGGGCCGCCTGATGTTTGCAAACTTCGACTTCAGCGTGATCGCCAACTCGTGGGTCTACCTGTTCCAGGTCGGCATGGTGTTCACGCTCAAACTGACCGCACTGGCCATGCTGGGTGGCGTGGCGCTTGGGACTTTGCTGGCGATGGCGCGCCTGTCGTCGCTGCGCGCGCTGTCACTGGTTGCGGCAGCCTACGTGAACCTGGTGCGCGCCGTGCCGCTGGTGCTGGTGATTTTCTGGTTCTATTTCCTGGTGCCTTACATCGCCGCATGGATGATCGGCGCTTCCGAGCCGGTGAAAGTCGGCACCTTCATGTCCGCGCTGGTCACCTTCACTTTGTTCCAGGCTGCCTACTACTGCGAGATTATGCGCGGCGGCATACAAGCCATCCCGAAAGGGCAGGTCCATGCGGCGCAGGCGCTGGGCATGAGCTACTGGCAGACGATGTCGAA
>JBCNOP010000350.1:0-3656 GCA_039593775.1 Pseudoduganella sp. | reverse complement strand
ATCTCGCCATTGCCCAGCGGCTGGCTGAAGCGCAGGGTGAAGTTATGCTGCCACTTCGGTGCGCGTGGCAGTGGGTTGCCGTCGATCACGGCAACAGTACCGCCAGCGACGGCCTTGGTTGGATCCAGCACGGTGCAACCGCCACCGCAAGGCTGTACGAACAGGTTCGGGTCCTTGATCTTGGTGTCGTTGTAGCTGGTGCCGAAGGTCACGGCCCATGCATCGCTCAGGTTGGCTTGCAGGTCCAGTTCCACGCCGCGGCCAGTCACCTTGTCGGCGTTAACCAGCTGGTTCATGTTCACGGTGCCGGAACCGGCGGTGAGCTGCTTGTCCTTCACGCGGTAGTTGAACACGGTGGCCGACATGCGCGCACGGCGGTCGAACAGGTCCTGCTTCACGCCGAATTCCACGGACAGGGCTTTTTCAGCGTCAGCCTGCGATGGCTTGGAAGTCAGGTCGAACAGGCGGCCCTGCATGGATGGTGCACGGTAGCCGGTGGCGACGCGGCCGAACAGGTTGGTGTCCTTGTTCAGGGTGTAAGTACCGCTCAGGTCCCAGCTGACGTTGTTGGAGGTGTCGTTCAGGGTGTTGGAGGCCGACTGCGGCGGTTCAACGCGGGTAGCGATGAAGTCCTTCTTGTCCTTGGTGTAGCGCACGCCGGCGCGCAGCTTGAACGCCTCGTTCACGGTGTAGTTGATGGTACCGAAAGCGGCGTACGACTTGGCGTCCTGCTGCTGGGTCGAGTACGCGGCGTTCTGCGGATTGCCAGCGCTGAAGGAGTCGAAGGAAATCGAATCGATCTGGATATGCTCGTCGAAGTAGAACACGCCGGCGATCCACTGCAGCGGGCCCTTGTTGTTCGATTCGACTCGGAATTCCTGGGAAATCTGCTTGTGGTCAGGGATCAGGTCGGCGGTTTCGACCGGGAACGGGATGAAGCCTGGGCCCATCGGAGGGTGGAAGGAGGCACCGTAGCCGCCGTCCACGTCGCCGCGGCTATAGAACTCCAGCTTTTCGTAGCCGGTGATCGAGTGGAAGGTCAGGCCAGGGGTATCCCAGCGCAGGCGCAGGTTGACGCCCTTGTTCTTCAGGTGCTGCTCATTGCCGCCGTCGGTCGGGTAAGACTTGTAGTCGAAGTTGTCGACCAGCTCATTGGTGCCCTTCTTCAGGATGTTGGCGCGGAACAGGGTAGCGTTGCCGTCCATGTCGCGTGCGTGCACGTTCAGCAGCGCGCTGAAGTCCTTATTAGGCTTCAGCAGGAACTGGATGCGGCCGGCATTGTCCTTGTAGCCTTCGAAATCCTTGGTCGGTGCGCCTGGGCGGTCGTTGTGAACGCGGTCGCCGCGATGCTGCGATTGCAGCGAGATGCGGGTCGCCAGGACGTCATTGATCGGGAAGTTGTAGGCGCCTTCATAGTTGCGCACGCGGTCCTTGCCGAAGCCCACGTTGGCGTAGCCTTCCTGGCGGAACACTGGCTTGGCGGAGTCGAACTTGATCACGCCAGCCGGGGAGTTACGGCCGAACAGGGTGCCTTGCGGGCCGCGCAACACTTCCACCTGGTCCACGTCGAATACCGGGAAACCCTTCAGCATCGGGTTTTCCTGCACGATGTCGTCCATCACCAGGCCGACCGGCTGGGATGCATTCAGGTCGAAGTCGGTATTACCCAGGCCGCGGATATAGAAACGCGGGAAGGTACGGCCGTAGTCAGATTCCACCGAAACGGATGGCGAACGGCCGTTCAGGAAACGGATGTCCTGGCCGCCGGAGGTCAGCACGTCCAGCTTCTCGCCCTTCAGGGTGGCGATCGCCATCGGCACGTCCTTGATGTTTTCAGCGCGGCGCTGTGCCGTAACGATCACGGTCTCCAGCTGGCCCGGCTTTTTCACTTCTTCCGTGGTAGTAGTGGCTTCTTGCGCGATGGCGCTGTGAAGGGGAAAGGCGCTGGCCACGGCCAGGGCGATCAGGGAGTGCTTGAGGCGTTTATCCATACCCGATGTTCCAATCTTTAAAGAAAAGTAACGTAATGTTGCAATGGCGCGAATGTAACACGAAAGCAAATGCCCTCTCTTACTTACGAGAAACCCCTCATTTAGTTGACTTGCATATAAATAAGTAAGCAAAAACGTATTTGCCATACATATAGCGCCTGCTGCATAGTAGTAAGGCACGAATCCATGCCGTGAGAAGCGGATTCGACTGCGGGAACAAGTGATTGCAGTTTGATTACGTGCCCAAGAATTAATCAAGGGTACATGTACAAAATTTGCATTTGTGCGTTGTTGGCAAGCTACAAGGTGCCGTGGCGGGGATTGGCGCGAAAAAGCGGAACGAGGCACTCCATAAAAATATACAATAACGAACTTCGACGGAGCCCTTACATGAAAATCAAACAACTTAGCATGATGATCGCCGCAGTTGCGGTGGCAGCCAGCGCAAATGCGGCTGATCCGAAGCTGGGCATCGTGTACGACGCTGGCGGCAAGTTCGACAAGTCGTTCAACCAGTCCGCTTTTGAAGGCGCCTCGCGCTTCTCGAAGGAAACCGGCATCAAATTCATCGAAGTGCAAGCCAGCAGCGATACGCAAGCTGAGCAGGTGCTGCGCGGCCTGGCCCGCAAGAACCTGGACCTGATCGCCTCGATCGGCTTTGCCCAGACCCAGGCGGTACAGAAAGTCGCCAAAGAATTCCCGAAAGTCCGCTTCGTCCTGATCGACGGCGTGGCACAAGGCAATAACGTCAATTCCGTGACGTTCAAGGAAGAAGAAGGCTCTTACCTGGTTGGCGTGGCAGCGGCCATGGCTTCCAAGACCAAGAAACTGGGCTTCATCGGCGGCATCGACATTCCGCTGATCCGCACCTTCGCCTGCGGCTATGCCCAAGGCGCCAAGGCGACGGACAAGAAGACCGAAGTGATCTCGAACATGGTCGGCACCACCTCCGCCGCCTGGAACGACCCTGCCAAGGGCGGCGAGCTGGCACGTGCCCAGTTTGACCGCGGCGTGGACGTGGTGTTCGCGGTGGCCGGCGGTTCCGGCATGGGCACCCTGCAAACTGCCAAGGAAAAAGGCAAGTTGTCGATCGGCGTGGACTCCAACCAGAACCACCTGTACCCAGGCTCCGTGCTGACCTCCATGGTCAAGCGCGTCGACAACGCCGTGTACGACTCCTTCATGCAGATGAAGAACGGCACCTGGAAGCCCGGCGTGACCGCCAAGGGCCTGAAGGAAGGCGGCGTGGATTGGGCGCTGGACGAGAACAACCGCAAGGTGATCACCCCTGAGATCGAGAAGAAGGTCATGGGCGCGCGCAAGGACATCATCGATGGCAAGATCAAAGTCATCGACATCCGCACCACCAACGCCGCCTGCCCGGCCTAACCAGCAGTTCCATTAAAGAGAACGCGCCGACGGGATTTCCCGTCCGGCGCGTTTTTCAGTAAATAAGACCGAAAAATCCTTATGACGCCAGCAGTAGAATTCCGCAATATTTCCAAGCACTTTGGAGCGGTGAAGGCGAATACGGACGTCAGTTTCTCCATCGCCAAAGGGGCCATCCATGGCCTGGTGGGTGAGAATGGCGCCGGCAAGTCGACCTTGATGAGCATCCTTTACGGCTATTACCGCGCAGATGGCGGTGAGATCCTGCTGGACGGT
>JBCNOP010000035.1:0-33213 GCA_039593775.1 Pseudoduganella sp. | reverse complement strand
CATTCGCCTTGAAGGCGGCGCTGGCGCACCGCGGCAGCCAGGTTGTCCAGTACCTGCACGCTGGCATCCCAGTCGATGCAGCCATCGGTGATCGACTGGCCGTAAGTCAATTCCTTGCCTGGCACCAAGTCCTGGCGGCCGCCCACCAGATGCGACTCCACCATCACGCCGACGATGCGGGTATCGCCGCCCGCCACCTGCTGCGCGATATCGGCGCAGACCGGCACCTGGTTTTCCGGCTTCTTCGACGAGTTGGCGTGCGATGCGTCGATCATCAGGCGCGCTGCCAAGCCGTAGCCGGAAATTGCCTTGCAGGCTTCTTCCACGCTGGCCGCATCATAGTTCGGGGTCTTGCCGCCGCGCAGGATGATATGGCAATCCTCATTGCCGTTGGTCGACACGATGGCCGAGTGGCCGCCCTTGGTCACCGACAGGAAGTGGTGCGGCTGGGAGGCGGCCTTGATCGCTTCCACCGCGATCTTGGTATTGCCGTCGGTGCCGTTCTTGAAGCCCACCGGGCAGGACAGGCCGGAAGCCAGTTCGCGGTGCACCTGCGACTCGGTTGTGCGGGCGCCGATCGCGCCCCAGGAGATCAGGTCGGCAATATACTGCGGGCTGATCACGTCCAGGAATTCGGTACCCGCCGGCAAGCCCATTTCGTTAATGTCGCGCAGCAGCTCGCGCGCCATGCGCAGGCCGTCGTTGATGCGGAAGCTGTTGTCCATGTAAGGGTCGTTGATCATGCCCTTCCAGCCTACCGTGGTGCGTGGCTTCTCGAAGTACACGCGCATCACGATTTCCAGGTCGCCCTTCAGCCGCTCCCGCACCGGCGCCAGGCGGCGCGCATACTCCAGCGCCGCTTTCGGGTCGTGGATGGAGCACGGGCCGATCACCACCATCAGGCGGTCATCCTGGCCGTGCAGGATGCGGTGCAGCGCGACGCGTGCGTCGGAAGCCGTCTTGGATGCCGCTTCCGTGCAGGGAAATTCGCGAATCAGGTGCGACGGGGGCGTCAGCTCCTTCATTTCACGGATACGCAGGTCGTCGGTACGTTGCATGATGGTTTCTCCTGGGACTTAAAGAATCAAGTAAAAAAAAACCGCCATTTCTGGCGGTTTGTCTTGGTATCTGCTGGGATCTCGTTTTGCTGCTACGTGAACCGGCCGCTACTCCACCGCCTTTGGGTTGGAATTGCTAAAGTAAAAAAAGCCGGTAAAAAAGTGCAGGTGCATGGATCGAGTTCCGTGGATTTCGATCCACTATAACAACAGTTAGCAGCTATTGCAAGCGAGGCTTTCATAGACTTGCAAGCGAGAAGTAGACGCGCGCGCGCAACAGAAGATGTTTCTTATTGGCTTCCTTGATGGCGATTGCCAATTATCCAATAGAATTTATTCAACCTTTGCAAGTGTCTAACCCTGGCACTTCCATCGGCCCTGAAACACTTCTATTTGAGGAGAAGTACGTTGGCTACAATCAAGGCTAAATCGATGATCTATTCCCTGTTGTCGGCATTCGGCGCACTGGCGGTCTTGCCGGCCATGGCGCAGCAACAGGCTCCCGAAGAAAAAATGATCCGCGTCGAAGTGACCGGTTCTTCCATCAAGCGGCTGGTGTCGGAAACGTCCCAGCCGCTTTCCGTTTTCAAGGCCGAGGAATTCACCAAGCAAGGCCTGACCACCGCCCAGGAAGTACTGGACCGCATCCCGTCCAACCAGACCAGCATGGGCGCCGGCAACGTGGTGGGCGGTAACGCCAGCGGCCTGCCGACCGGCGGCCAGGCCGTAGCCGACCTGCGCGGGCTCGGCGGCGACAAGACGCTGGTGCTGCTGAATGGCCGCCGCATCGCCAACCACCCTTATGACGGCGCCAGCGTCGACCTGAACGTGATCCCGGTCGCAGCGCTGGAACGGGTCGAAGTGCTGCGCGACGGCGCTTCCGCCATCTACGGCACCGATGCCATTGGCGGCGTGATCAACTTCATCACCAAGCGTTCCGTGACCGGCACCACAGTCACCGCGGAAACCATGCTGCCGCGCGAAAAAGGCGGCAAGGAGCGCCGTGCCAATATCGTCAGCGGCATCGGCAACCTCGACAACGACGGCTGGAACGTGATGGGCGTGCTGGACTGGCAGAAGCAGGACGTCCTGACGTCGCAGCAGCGCGATTTTTCGAAGACAGCCGTGATTCCCGAGCGCGGCATGACGGTGGCTGACGGCACCTCCGGCACCACCTTCCCCGGCAACTATTTCGACCCGGTCACCGAAGCGACCGGCAACCCTGGATTCGCCAGCGGCTGCTTGCCGCCGTTCTCGATTCCGCGCCCATCGAACGGCACCTGCCGCCAGGATTACACGCGCCAGATCGACGACCTGCCCGAACAGGACCGCCTGGTCTTCTTCGGCAAGGCCGCCTTCAAACTGAATGCCGACACCACCGCCAGCCTGGAATACCTGCACTCGCGTAACAAGGTGGTGTCGCGCACCGCGCCGCCGCCGCAGACCGGCCTGTCCTTGCCGAATACCAGCCCCTACTATCCAGGCAATGCGGGCGGCGTGCCGGCCCAGCCGAACCTGTCGGGCCAACCGCTGTCGGTCAACTGGCGTCCAACGGAAGCCGGCCAGCGCCGCATCAATTCCAAGGGTGAAGGCGACCGCCTGGTCGCTGCCCTGGAAGGCATCGCGGCAGGCTGGGACTACAAGGCGGGCCTGAACCATTCGGTCAGCAAGTCCGAAGAGAACTTCACCGGCGGCTATGTGCAGGACGCCGGCTTTGCCGCTGGCGTGCAAAACGGCATCCTGAATCCATTCGGCCCGCAGAACCAGGCCGGCCTTGACTACCTGGCCAGCGTCGCGCTGCGCGGCAAGGTGCAGGACGCCAAGAACAAGTCCACCACCTTCGACGTCAAGGGTTCGCGCGACGTCATGCAACTGGCCGGCGGCGCCATGGCCGTGGCACTGGGTGCCGAGTACCGCAAGGAGGACGCGGACTTCAACGTGAACCGCGACATCGCCGGCCAGGCCTCCAGCTCTGGCCTGTCCGGTTCGCAATCCAAGACCGGTTCGCGCAACGTAAAGGCGGTGTACGGTGAATTGAGCGTGCCGCTGATCAAGGACCTCGACATCCAGGCTGCCGTGCGTTACGACCACTACAGCGATGCGGGCAGCACCACCAATCCGAAACTGGGCGTGCGCTACCAGCCGACGCAGCAAGTGCTGCTGCGCGCTTCGGCCAGCACCGGCTTCCGTGCGCCGACCCTGTTTGAGAAAAACGCGCCGCAGTCGAAGAACGACACCAGCAACTCCTACGACGATCCGATCCTGTGCCCGGGTGGCGTGCCGCAGCCTGGCGCCAATCCGCTGCGCGATTGCGACCTGCAGCAGTTCAAGCTGCAAGGCGGCAACCAGGCCCTGACGCCGGAGAAGTCGAAGACCTTCTCCTTCGGCGCGGTGTTCGAGCCGATTCGCAATACCACCATCGCGCTGGACTACTGGAACATTCGCCTGAAGGACAAGATCGGCGCGCTGCCTGAACAGGCGATCTATGGCAACTATGCGAAATACAAGGACCGCTTCCTGCGCAACCCGGACGGCTCGCCGTTCGCCATCCTGGACCTGAACGAAAACCTGGGCCGCGTAAAGACCGACGGTATCGACCTGAGCGCAACTGTCAGCTCCGGCCGCACGGAATACGGCAACTTCACCTTCACCCTGGATGGCACCTGGGTGCACAGCTACAAGTACCAGAACGAGCGTGACGGCGCTTATATCCAGAACGTCGGCACCTACGGCGACAATGGCCCGATCATGCGCTGGCGCCACAATGCTTCGCTGACCTGGCGCAGCGGGGACTGGAGCACGACGCTGTCGCAGAACTTCAAGTCCGGCTACGTGGACCAGAACTTCGTCGCGCCGGAGTTCTTCAACAAGGTCGATTCCTACCAGCTGTGGAACCTGTCCGCGACCTACACTGGCTGGAAGGGCCTGACCCTGACTGGCGGCGTGAAGAACCTGCTGGACAAGGATCCGCCGTTCACCAACCAGGGCACCGTGTTCCAGAAGGGCTACGACCCGCGCTACTCCGACCCGATCGGCCGCGCGATCTACCTGCGCGCCAGCTACACTTTCTGAGCACACCGCGCAGGCATAAAAAAACCGGGCCCAGAGCCCGGTTTTTTTATTCGCCCCTGATCAGGCTTGCCACCTTGGTGGTGATGATGTCCACTGCAGGCCCGTTGGCGCCATGCGGCAGGATCACGTGCGCGTGACGCTTGGTCGGCTCGATGAACTGCTTGTACATCGGGCGCACGGTTTCCATGTACTGGTTGATCACGCTCTCCGTGCTGCGCCCGCGTTCCGCGATATCGCGCTGCAGGCGGCGGATGAAGCGCACATCGGCCGCCGTGTCGACGAAAATCTTCAGCGACATCTGCTTGCGCAGGTCGGCGTCATACAGCGCAAACAGGCCTTCGATCACGATTACCGGCGCCGGCTTGACGGTGATGGTCTGGGTGGTGCGGTTGTCGATGGAAAAATCGTAGACCGGCATTTCAATCGACTCGCCCGCGCGCAGGCGGCGCACGTGTTCAACCATCAGCGGCCAGTCAAAAGCTTCCGGGTGGTCGTAATTGACCTTGCGCCGGTCTTCGGGCGACATGTGAGTCTGGTCCAGGTAATAGTCGTCCTGCAGGACCACCGACACTACCTCGGAGCCAAAGGATTTCAGTACTTCGCGCGTGACGGTCGACTTGCCACTGCCGCTGCCGCCTGCGACGCCAATCACGAAGGGTTTGTTGCTCGAATTGTTCATGTGATTTTCCGTCCCAGGCAAAAAAAACCGGGTATTTTACCCGGTCTTTGCGCTGCACCCGCTTTTAGGCTGTGCCGCCGACTGTCACGCCATCCAGGCGCAGAGTTGGCTGGCCGACGCCGACCGGCACGCTCTGGCCTTCCTTGCCGCACACGCCAACGCCAGGATCGAGCTTCATATCGTTGCCGATCATGGTGATGCGGTTCATCACGTCAGGTCCGTTGCCGATCAGGGTGGCGCCCTTGACCGGATAGGTCACCTTGCCATCCTCGATCATGTAAGCCTCGGAAGCCGAGAACACGAACTTGCCGTTGGTGATGTCGACCTGGCCGCCGCCGAAGTTCACTGCATAAATGCCGTTCTTCACCGAAGCCAGGATTTCCTCTGGATCCTTGTCGCCGCCCAGCATATAGGTGTTGGTCATGCGCGGCATCGGCAGGTGCGCGAACGATTCGCGGCGCGCGTTGCCGGTGACGTTCATCTTCATCAGGCGCGCATTCATCGTGTCCTGGATATAGCCCTTCAGCACGCCGTCTTCGATCAGCGTCGTGCATTGGGTCGGGTTGCCTTCATCGTCGATGTTGAGCGAGCCGCGGCGGTTGGCCAGCGTGCCGTCATCGACCACGGTGACGCCCTTGGCCGCCACGCGCTCGCCGATGCGGCCGGAGAAGGTGGACGAGCCCTTGCGATTGAAGTCGCCTTCCAGGCCGTGGCCGATCGCCTCGTGCAGCAGGATGCCTGGCCAGCCAGGGCCCAGCACGACAGTCATCGGGCCGGCAGGTGCCGGGCGCGAGTCCAGGTTGACCAGGGCCGACTTGACCGCATCGCTTGCGTACTGGTCCAGCAGCGCATCGGTGAAATAGCCGTATTCATAGCGCCCGCCGCCGCCGGAAGAGCCCACCTCGCGGCGGCCGTTCTGTTCCACGATCACGGTCACGGACACGCGCACCAGCGGACGGATATCGGCCGCCAGCACGCCATCGCTGCGCACCACCAGCACCACGTCGTATTCACCGGCCAGGCCAGCCATCACCTGCACTACGCGCGGGTCCTTGGCGCGCGCCATCTTCTCCACGCGCTCCAGCAGCTTGACCTTGGAGGCCGCATCGAGCGACACCAGCGGGTCATGCGGCATGTACAGGGAACGGCCGCCGACAGGCGTCATCTTGCCGGCCACCTTGATCTTGCCGGCGCCCGCGCGTGCAATGGTGCGCGTGGCAGCGGCCGCATCCAGCAGCGCCGATTCGGAAATCTCATCGGAATAGGAGAAGGCCGTCTTGTCGCCCGACACGGCGCGCACGCCGACGCCCTGGTCGATCGAGAACGAACCGGTCTTGACGATGCCTTCTTCCAGGCTCCAGCCCTCGTTCTTGGTGAACTGGAAGTACAGGTCGGCGTAGTCGACCTTATGGGTGAACATGCTGCCCAGTGCTTTCAGCAGCTTGCCTTCATCCAGGCCAAAGGGCGTCAGCAGGATGTCTTTCGCTGCGGCCATGGCGGACATATTGGGGTCGAATGGTTTCATATCGGAATCTTGTTGTAGGTGGTACTTAATCCGGATTTTAGAGGATTCGGTGTTTCAGTGCTGGCAGGCTCTCCCGCACGCCATGTACGAAGGCCGGGTCCAGCTCGCCGGTGACGACACCCTCGCCTTCCGCCAGCACGGCCTTGACCTCGCCCCAGGGGTCGACCAGCATCGAATGGCCCCAGGTGCGGCGGCCGTTGACGTGGCTGCCGCCCTGCGCCGCCGCCAGCACATAGCACTGGTTTTCGATGGCGCGCGCGCGCAACAGGATTTCCCAGTGCGCCTTGCCGGTGGTGTAGGTAAAAGCGGCCGGCACCACGATCAGGTCGAGCGGGCCCATGGCACGGTACAGCTCAGGAAAACGCAGGTCGTAGCAGACCGACATGCCGACCTTGCCCACCGCTGTCTCGACCGTGCCCACCGCCTTGCCGGGCACGATGGTGCGTGCCTCATCATAAGACTCGGTGCCCTTGGTAAAGCCGAACAGGTGGATCTTGTCGTAACGGCCGACATGCTTGCCCTGCGGATCGTAGGCCAGCGTGGTATTGATGACGCGCTCGGGATCGTCCGACGCCAGCGGCAGCGTGCCGCCCAGCAGCCAGATGCCGTGCTCGCGCGCCATGGCCGCCATGAAGTCCTGGATCGGTCCCTTGCCCAGCGCTTCCGCCTTGGCCACCTTGTCGCTGTCGCTCATGCCCATGATGGCCCAGTATTCGGGCAGCAGCACCAGCTTCGCACCCTGCGCGGCAGCTTCGCCGATCAGGCGCGTGGCAGTGGCGATATTCTCTTCCACGACAGGGGTGGACACCATCTGGATCGCAGAGACTTTGGTCATGGCGTTGGCTCCTTTGGATTCTCTATCTTGGTGATGACGGGGGCCTTCCACGGCCCGGTCACCTGCATCTGGTAAGTCAGCGCCTTCATCACCGGCGCGCTGAGGAAGAGCTGCGCCAGGTAGCTGCCCAGGCCAATCACCGGGTTGACCGCCAGCGCATACACCAGCGGCGCCGTGCCCAGGTTGACCTGCGGGATCACCACCACGCGCAGGTTGGTCGATTCGTTGGCAATGTCGGCCGTGCCGTCCATCAGCACCGTGGCCTGCACGCCGTGCATCTTCAGGTTATCGGTCTTGACGATGCCATGGTTGATGGTAGCGTTGGCCGTGATGCCATCAAACTGCAAGCCTTCCGAGAACACGTCGTTGAAGTCCAGCTTGAGCAGGCGCGGCAAGGCTTGCAGGCTCAGCACGCCAAGCAGCTTGGCGGCGCCCGGATCCTGTTTCAGGAATTGGCCTTTTTCCACGTTCAGCGCCAGCGTGCCGGACAGGCTCGGCAAGTCCATATGGTAGGGCAGGCCCTTCCACGCGATATCGCCGCTCAGCTTGCCTTTGCCGTTGCGCAGCGTGTCCTTGAAGCCGAAGCGCTCCAGCAGCTTGCCTGCATCATGGATATCCATATTGAAGTTCAGCGCCGTGTTGTGCTGGCCATCCTTGCTTTGCCAGCGCCCTGTGCCGTTCAACTCGCCATCGGCATTGACCAGCGACAGCTTGCTGATGCGCCATTCGCGCGCCGAGGTGATCAGGGCGTTGTAAGCATGCAGTTCCAGCTGGCCCAGCGGGCGGTTGAACCATTCCAGGCGCTGCACTTCGATATCCAGCGCCGGAATAGTCGGCGCATTGGTCGAGCTTTCCAGGAAGTCCTTGACTTCCGCCGCCTGCGATTCAGGGATGATCAGCGACGACAGGCGTGCAGTCACCTTGCCCACGCCCTTGCCGGTTGGCGATTCGTTCCAGGTGATGTAGCCGACCGCCTGCTGCGAATCGATGCTGGCCTGCCATACGCCCTTGCTGTGCGTAACGCCGGCCACCACGTTATCGAGCTTGCGTTCGCCGACAATCAGTTCGGCGGCACGTGCGGCCATGGTTTCCGGCACCACGTATTGCGAGATGTCGGCGCCTTCAGCAGCTCCCTGTGCGGCCGCCTTGCCGGTGTCATGTTCGTCCTTGCCGGCGATCTCGCTGGCGAGGTCGATCCAGTCATCCACGTTGAGCGACTTCAGGCTGGCATTGATCATCATGCCGCTGTCCGGTTCCGGCGCCGGCACGTTGACGCCGATGCCGCCGTTGACCAGCTTCCACGGGCCTTTGTTGACGCGCTGGCGGTGGTAGCGTGCAGCGTAGGAATTACCCAGCGTCAGGCGGATATCGTCGCGCGCCACGCCCTGCTCGTTGGCGCTGCCGCCATTGAGCTGGAAATGCACCGGCATGGTTTCCGCAGCGGCTTTCTTGAGCGGCGCCGGGAAGTCCAGGCTCGCGCCCTGCATGCTCGAATCGATCGCCACCTCGTATTTATGATCTTTGGCCGTAATAAGGCCGGTGAACCTGGTCCCGCCTCCGAGGTGGTTGGCCAGGCGCTGCACCGCAGCCGCCGGGTACTGCTTGCGCAGCCCGTCCACCGTCGCCGTGCCGGCCAGGCGCACCTGGATGCTGCCATCCTTCTGGCTGCCGCCGGTGACCGACAGCGGGCCACCGAGCAAGGTGCCGGCCAGGTTGTTCAGGTTGACGCCCTTTTCGTTGAATTCGATCTTGCCGGTGGTGCCGGCCACAGTGGGCATGTCATGCCACAGCATCACGTCATTGCCCTGCAATTGCAAGGCGCCCTGCACCTTGGCATCGATGATGTGCGACAGCGGCAGGTGCAGGCTGAGCGCCAGCTTGGCATTGCCGCTGGCCGTGGTTTCCTCGGTGAAGTGGCCGATCCATTCCAGCACCGGGCTGGCCGTGACGTACTTGAGGAAGTCCTGCATGGCGCCGGCGGCCGAGCCGTCGATGTCGAGCATGCTGTCGTGGGTGCCCAGGTCGGGAATCACTGCCTTCACGTTGCTGAGCGCAACGCCCAGGGTGCGCGCGGTTTCCGCCTTGATTTCCATGCGCGCGCGGTCGAACACGATGGTGCCGCGGATCTTTTCCGCCAGCGGCCAGACCGGCGTCTTGCCATCCTTGGCGAAATAGCCGGGTTCGTAATTGAGCCGTCCGTCCACAATGCGGCCAGCCACGCGGAATTCGCCCTTGGCCTTGTCGGGCGAGCCATCCTTGAACGGGAAATGCGACAGCTCGCCGCGCAGGCGCAGCGAGGTCTCCTGCAGCATGCCGTCTTCCAGCGCGCCCACCAGCCAGTTGCGGGTATGTTCCGGCGTCTGCTTCGGCAGGTAGCGGCCGATGCGGTTGATGGTGAAGTTGTCGATGGTGCCGGTGAAATCGGCAACGCCGGCGCCCTTGGCGCCCGGGCCGCGCGGCAGCGTGTGGCTGCCGGCCAGCTTGAGCTTCATGCCATCCTGCACCAGGTCCAGTTGCTCCAGCTTCAGCGCCAGCTGCCTGGCATCGGCCAGCGACCAGTTGCCGTTCAGCTTGAACTGCTCGAATTCCATCGGCTCGTCGTCGAACCAGGCGGGCATCGCCAGCGTGAAGCCGGGAGCGTCGAGCGCCACGCTGCCGCCCTGCTCGCCCGCTTCCACATGGCCGCTCAACTTTTCGAAGCCAGGAATGTTGGGCAGCGCCGGCATTGGCAGCGCCTTGGCCGAACGCGGCACGGCCGGGCGTGCGGCAAGTGCTTCGATCCCCAGCGCATCCAGGTCCGCTTTGAACTTGTAATCCCTGGCTGCCGACAGCGGGCCGCGCCATTCAGCCACCAGGTTGCGCACGCGGCCGCGCGGCGCAGCTTCGGCCAGCAGGTCGCGCTGTACTTGCGGCAGCGGCAGGCGGGTAGCCAGCTCGGACAGGATCTTCAAGTCCAGCGCAGCCGCCTTCACTTCAGTCCAGGTGGGCTGGCTGGCGGCTGCCACGTGGCGCGCCGAGGCGGTGGTCGGCGCCAGCTCGACACCGTCGCGCGTGCGCAGCGTCACGTCTTTCAGTTCCAGCGTGCGCGTGGTGGCCGCCGGCGTACCGGGCGTGGCCACCAGGGTAGCGGCGTGCTCCTCGCTGGCGGTGACCCGGCCGCGCAGGGCCGCTACGTCCAGTTGCGGCAGGTCGTTGCCCAGGGTGGCTACCACGTTGTCCAGCGCTACGTCGGCAGTGATGGCGGTCGGGCGTGCATTGTCGATGCTGAGCCAGGCGCGCAGGCCGCCGCTGGCGGACTGCACGTCAAGCTTGCCCGGCAGGTAGGGCTTCCAGCCGGCCAGGTCGGCACGGCGCAGTTCTGCGTAGACCTCGCCCTTCCACAGCTTGACGTCGGAAATGCGGGAAAAAGGCTGGTGGCTGAAATCGGCGCGCACGTCGAGCGGTGCCGCCATCGCGGCTGGCGGCGTGGCCTTGAAGGCGAACTGGTGGCGGCGCCACTTGTTCAGCATCAGGGCAGTGACATTCTCCAGCTGCAGCGGCGCGCTGCCGCGCTGCATATCGGTCCAGACGATGCGGCCGTCGCGCACCACGACTTCGCGCTGCGACAGCAGCCAGTCGGCGCTCTTGCCGTCGCCCTTCTTGTCCAGGTCGAGGTAGATGCCGGCGGCGTACAGCTTGCCATCGGCTTCGCGCCGCACGTCGACTTCGGGACGATGGAATTCCAGCGATTCGAAGCGCAGGCCGCCGGCCGGCACGCTCCACCATGACAGCGTGGCCGACACGCTGGGCAGGTGCAGGGCTTGCTGGCCGCGCGCATCGCGCATGACCACGTCGCCCAGGATCAGTTGCGGGCGCAGGCCCTTCCAGGAAGCATAGACGCGGTCGATGACCACCGGGTTGCCGACCGCCCGGCTGGCCAGGCGTTCGATGTCGCCCTTGTAATGGTCGATATTCGGCAGTACCACCCAGCGCAGGGCCAGGAACAGGATGGTGAAAGCGAAATACAGCAGCAGCACCAGCTTGATGGTGAAGCCGAGGATATGATGGGTGGCAAGGTTCCAGAAGCGATAGGCGGCCTGCAGGCGATGCCAGCGCTCCTTGAGCGGGGCCTCGACTGCCTCGATCTGCTCTACCAGGTTGTCCTTCAATACGCTCAAGCCTAGCCCTTATCAATACAGCATTTTACCGCACCGCCCCGTTAAACTATGTTCCAATAGGCACGCTTTCGCAGGCTTTTTACACTCTCTAACAACTCTCAATGAGCACTTCCGCACTCGTTTCCGCTTCCCGCTTTTACCAGCGCTGGCTGGCTGCCGATCCCTCGCGCCAGGCCAAAATTGATGCTCTAGCGCAATTATCGCTTGCCTCGCTTAACTTTGCCGATGTTTTGGCAAGCGAGCGGGGCGAGCTGCCCCTGGCGCGCGGCATGCGCCGCCTGCGCAACCTGGTACTGGCCACCCTGATCCGGCGCGACCTGGAAGGCAAGGCGGACCTGGACGAAGTGGTCACCACCATGACCAGGCTGGCCGATTTCGTGATCCAGACCCACCTGGCGGAACTGGATGCAGCCATGCGGGCGGCGCACGGGGTGCCGACCGGCGCCGAATCGGGCGCCGGGCAGCAGTTGATGGTGCTGTCGATGGGCAAAGGCGGTGGCGGCGAGCTCAATGTGTCTTCCGACATCGACCTGATCTTCGTCTACCCGGAAGATGGCGAAACCGCGGCCGGCCCCGGCCAGCGCCAGCTGTCCAACCACGAGTACTTCGTGCGCCTCGGCAAACAACTGATTGCCGCGATTTCGGAGATCACCGAAGACGGCTTTACCTTCCGCGTTGACATGGCGCTGCGCCCGAATGGCGCCTCCGGGCCGCTGGCGGCCAGCCTGGGCATGGTGGAAAACTACCTGATCGTGCAAGGCCGCGAGTGGGAGCGCTATGCCTGGGTCAAGGCGCGCGCCGTCACCGGCCGCGCGGAAGACATCGCCGCACTGGACGCCATCGTGCGCCCCTTCTGCTTCCGCCGCTATCTCGATTTCGGCGTGATCGACGCCATCCGCTCCATGCACGCCCAGATCCGCGCAGAAGTGGCGCGCCAGGAACGCCTGCATCCCGAGCGCAGCCACAACGTCAAGCTGGGCCGCGGCGGCATCCGCGAAATCGAATTCCTGGCCCAGGTCTTCCAGCTCATCCGCGGCGGGCGCGATCCCGAGCTGCGCGGCCGCTCCACGCGCGGCACGCTGCGCCAGCTGCCGGAAAAAGGCTTGCTGGCCGCCGACGTGGTGGCGCGCCTGATGGATGCCTACACCTTCCTGCGCAACCTCGAGCACCGCCTGCAGTACATCGACGACGCGCAGACCCACACCCTGCCGCCCAACGAAGCCGACCGCCTGGCCGTGGCGCAGATGATGGGCTTGCCCGACGTGGCCACCATGCTGGCCGAGATGGATGCCCACCGCCAGTTCGTGGCCGAGCAATTTGACGCCATCTTCGCCGATAAGAGTGGCAACGGCAGCGAAGATGTCGATCCAGCCACCAGCAACGAGTGCGCCGATCCGGACAACCGCGAAGCGATCGAAGCCCGCTTTGCCAGCCTCGGCTACGAAGACCCGGCCGCCGCCGCCCAGCGCCTGATCGCCACCTGGCAGGCGCCCAAGCTGGCCAGCCTGCCTGACGCCAGCCGCCAGCGCCTGGTGGCCCTGGTCAACGCCGCCCTGCCCCAGATCGCGCGTGCCGCCGAACGCAATAGCGCCGGCACCCAGCTCGGCACGCTGGGCCGCCTGCTCGACTTCCTGGAAGCGATCTCGCGCCGCTCCTCCTACCTGTCGCTGCTGACCGAATACCCGCACACGCTGGAGCGCGTGATCACCATGATGCATGCCAGCGGCTGGGCCGCCAAATTCCTGACCCAGCACCCGATCCTGCTGGACGAACTGCTGGACGACCGCATCCTCAGCGCCACGTTCGACCCGGTTGCCGCGGCCGCCGAGCTCGAGCGGCAACTGGCCACCGCCCCCGGCGACACCGAACGCCAGCTCGACATCCTGCGCGAAGTGCACCATGCCCAGCTGTTCCACCTGCTGGCACAAGACCTGGCCGGCTCGCTGACGGTGGAAAAGCTGGCCGACCACCTGTCCGCCCTGGCCGACGTGATCGTGGCCGCCGTCGTGAAAGCGGCATGGCAGACCGTCGCCAAGCGCCACCTCGAAGTGCCGAAGTTCGCCGTCATCGCCTACGGCAAGCTGGGCGGCAAGGAACTCGGTTATGTCTCCGACCTCGACGTGATCTTCCTGTTCGACGACGACGACCAGGACGCGCCCGGCCTGTACGCCAAGCTGGCGCAGCGCTTCATCACCTGGATGACCTCGCACACCCCGGCCGGCATCCTGTTCGACATCGACACCGCGCTGCGCCCTGATGGCGCCAGCGGCATGCTCGTTTCCAGCGTCGGCTCATTCGAGAAATACCAGCAAGGCTCGGCCTGGCTGTGGGAACACCAGGCGCTGACCCGCGCCCGCTTCTGCGCCGGCGACGCGGCCATCGGCCAGCGCTTCGAGCAGATCCGCTGCCAGGTGCTGCGCAAGGAACGCCCCGATGCCGCCGCACTGAAACAGGAAGTGCTGGCCATGCGCCAGAAGATGCGCGACGCCCGGCCGAACCGCAGCGAACTGTTCGACCTCAAGCAGGACGAAGGCGGCATGATCGACATCGAGTTCATCGTGCAATACCTGGTGCTGCAGCACGCCGCGCAGTACCCCGAACTGACCGGCAACATCGGCAACATCGCCCTGCTGCACCTGGCTGGCCAACTGGGCCTGGTGGACGCAGGGCTGGCGGCGTTGGTGGCCGACGCCTACCGCGACATGCGCAAGTGGCAGCACCAGTTGCGCTTGCAGGGCCAGGACCAGTCACGGGTGGCCCCCGAGAAAGCCGCGCAGCACGCTGAAAACGTGCGCAAGCTTTGGGAATGTATCTTCCATACCACGCAATGAACGCCGACGCTGGTGCATTTCAACCAAAATTAGTGAGCTTATAACGCCCGCCCCTAGATTGAACCGTACGGCCATGCGACAAATTCATGGCCTTTGTGCGAAATCTATGGGAGAACAATAGTGAAGCGAATCCTGCCGAAACGCAGTGTCATCGCGGTAGCCTTGACTCTGCCTGTGTCGCCGCTCCTGCTGGCCCAGGAAACCACCACCGATAAACCGATCCCGAAAGTCATCGTGACCGGGTCGAACATTGCACGCATCGAGTCCGAAACCTCGCAGCCGGTGCAAGTCATCCGGCAGCAGGACATCAAACGCCTTGGCGTCAGCTCGGTCAAGGAATTGATGGACACCCTGACCTCATCCGACCGCTCGGCCCTGACCGATGCCGGCGGCAGCAACTCCTTCGCCGGCGGCGCCTCGTCGGTGTCGCTGCGGGCCCTCGGCAAGCAATCGACGCTGGTGCTGCTGAACTCGCGCCGCGTTGCGCCTTATCCGCTGGCCGACTACAACGAAGTGTTCACCAACCTAGACTCGCTGCCGCTCGATGCGGTGGAGCGGGTCGAAATCCTGCGTAACGGCGGTTCGGCCATTTACGGTTCCGACGCGGTAGCCGGCGTAATCAATGTGATCACCCGCTCCGACTTCCGCGGCTTGACGGCCAGCGGCAGCTTTACCCGTTCCGTCGAGCAGCAAATGATCCACAACGGCACTGTGAGTGTGACCGGCGGCATGGGCGACCTCGACACTGACCGCTTCAACGTCCTGGCCAACGTCGAGTATTACAAGCGCAACGGCGTGTTCTGGCGCGAATTGGTGGACGATATTAACCCGACGTATGGCGATTACTTCGGCGCGCTGGCACCGAAGAGCGGCCAGATGTTCGGCAACCGCGGCCTGCCATCGACGTTCAGCTTCCCGGGCAACCTGATCGGCCAGGGCCCGTTGCCGGGCTGTGCCACGCTGAATGCCGGCGGCCTGTGCGTGTACGACCGCTTCAGCCGCTTCCAGGCCCAGCCGGCCGCTGAACGTGTCAACAGCCTGATTTCCGGCCGTTTCAAGATCAACGAAAGCACCGAAGCGTTTGCCGAAATCCTGTACTCGCACACCACCACCGACTACGGCGGCGCCTTCGCCACCTATGGCTCGACCAATCCCGTTGCGGTCTGGGGCGACCCAAGTTCGGGCCAGCAGCGCAAATTCTTCTACCGCGGCCTGCCGGCCACCCATCCGCTCAACACCAGCGGCGAGGAACTCGAGCTGCGCTACCGCTTCGCCGACGACCCTTCCTACCGCAAATCGACCAGCGACCAGTACCGCGCGCTGACCGGCATCAAAGGCACGCTGCCGAATAAATGGGATTGGGAGGCGGCACTGGGTGTCATGGGCGGCAAGACCAAGGACCGCAGCCGCGGCGGCTTCTTCAGCGTCAGCGGATTCCGCCAGGTCATCGGCGAAGACCGCGAGCCGGCCCTTTACCCTGACCCGGACTTCTTCAACCGCGAATACAAGTTGGGCCAGATGAACTCGCCCGACGTGATCGCCAGGCTGTTTCCGGAGAACGGCTATGACGGCAAGATCACCCAGACCTTCATCGACCTGAAGGCGAACGGCCAGGTCGGCAGCATCGCCAACCGCCCGGTCAGTGTCGCGGTGGGCGGCGACGTGCGGCACGAAAAAATCCGCATCACGCCGACCGCCAACCTGCTGGCGGGCGATATCGTCAGCAATGGCGCTTCGGCTGCCGACGCCAGCCGTACCAACGAGTCGCTGTTCGCTGAAATCAGTCTTCCGCTACTTGAAAAGCTCGAGCTGATCGGCGCCGCACGCTACGACAAGTTCCCTGGCTTTGCCGGGCGCTTCTCGCCAAAAGTGGCGGCGCGCTGGCAAGCCGCGGAATCCTTCCTGTTGCGGGCCACCCTGGAATCGGGCTTCCGCGCACCGAACCTGACCGAGAGCGCGCAATCGAGCAAGTTTGCCTTCGATAACGGCGTCACCGACCCGAAACGCTGCAACCAGGCACAAGCCCTGGCCAGCGATTTGCGCGCCCAGGCCGACGCCTTGCCGCCCAGCGACCCCAACGTGGCACTGCTGCTGGCGCGCGCCGACACGGTGGAAGGCAATGAGTGCGCAGCCGGCGTGGCGTCCATTGTGCGCAACAACCCGAACCTGAAGCCGGAAACGTCCCGCAGCGCCACCGTGGGCTTTGTGCTGGAGCCGGTAAAGGGTACCTCGGTGGCGTTCGACTACTTCCGCATCGAACGCAAGAACGAGATCGGCTTGAAGAACACTTCCGAGTTGCTGTCGGCGGAGGACTCGCTGCCGCAAGACACAATCATCCGCCTCCCTCTGGAGCAGGACACGACCTTCGATGCCGCCGAACGCAAGACCTACGGCGTGACTGTGGGCCCATTGGCTTCCACCAACGGCATGTTCGAGAACGTATCGAAGACCAAGACCAGCGGCGTCGACCTGGGCCTGGCTTCGCGCTTCACGGTGCCGGTCGGCCGCCTCGACATTAATGGCAACGCCACCTACCTGATCGACCTGCGCAATTTCGCTCCGACGCGCAATGGCGGCAGCTGGGGTGACAACCTGGCCGGCCGCTATGGCTACTCCAAATTCACCGCCAACCTGATGGCGGCGCTGACGACGGGCGCCTACACCAACAGCTTGCGCGTGGTGTATTTCAGCCCGCAAAAGCTGCAAGGCGACTACTTCGACGAGGAGTACACCAAGGAAGCTTGCGAAGCGAACGAATGGGGCTCGGGGGTGTGCCGTGTCGGTTCCGAAGTGCGCTGGGACTACAACTTCGCCTATAACGGCATCAAGAACCTGACGCTGTCGGTGAATATCCGCAACCTCTTCGACCAGCGCCCGCCGCTGGACCTGAAGGCCATCAACCGCGATGGCGGCGGCATTGTTCCGCAAAACCTGGATGACGTGGCGGGCCGCCGCATCCGCCTGACAGCAGAGTACCGCTTCTTCTGATCAGGCAGCCATGGGCAGTGCATCGGCCGATGCGCTGCCCAGGTAGCGGCCGCTGCTGACAGCCGGGCGCTGCGCTTCGATGGCATCGGCGAAGAACACGGCCGGGTCGGCGTGCAGCTCGGCCACGTGGCGCTGCAATGCCGGGTAGGCTGACAGCTCCAGCCCTGCTTCACGCTGCGCCCAGCGCACCACGGCCACCAGGCAGGCATCGGCGACCGTGCGTTTCTGGCCGTCGATCCACTCCTGGCTGGCCAGCACTTCGTCCAGCGCCGCACAGCTCAGCGTCATGCGCGCCGGGCCGCCATCGAAACCCTCGTGCAAATAGTCGAGCAAGGTCTCGAGCTTGCGCGCTTCCGCCGTGCCGGGCCGGTAGCCCAGCAAATAGCGGCGCTGCTGGCCGATATGGCGCAGGATGCTGCGGCAATCGCGCAGCAGCTTGCCGCCCGCCTGCAGCACCGGCACCTGCAAGCCCGGCAGGTCGGCCCGCACCAGCCGGTATGGCCGGCACAGCCATTCGAGGGCGACGATGACGCCGAATGCACAGCCCTGCGGTGCGCCGTGGTACAGGATGGTTTCCATTTGCTTGCCTCATTATTCTTGTTGCGGGATGAGGCATTGTCCGACCAATATAGGACAATATCCGCCCTCATTTCGTGCAATGATTGCATCATCATGTCGAAACCCGCCATCAAAGCCCTCTCCATCCTCGAACTGCTGCAAAGCCAACGGCAGATTTCCGGCGCCGACATGTCGGAACGCCTCGGCATCGACCGCCGCACTTTGCGCCGCTACATCGCCATGCTGGAAGAACTGGGCATTCCGATCACGGCCGAGCGCGGCCGCTATGGCGGCTATATGCTGGTGCCCGGTTTCAAGCTGCCGCCGCTGATGTTTACCAATGACGAAGCGTCCGCCGTGGCGCTGGGGCTGATGGCGGTGCGTTCGCTGCGCCTGGCCGATACGGCGCCGTCGGTGGCCAGCGCACAGGCCAAGCTGGAACGGGTGATGCCGCCCGCCTTGCAGGGCAGCGTGCAAGCGCTGCGCGAGACCGCCGTGCTCGACACGCCGGAGCAGCGCTGGAGCCATTCCGGTACGGCGCGCCCGGCCCTGACCGGGGAGCTGACGGCGCTGGCGCTGGCAGCGCAGACGCAGCACCGGGTGCGCTTCCGCTACACTCCACAGGATGGCGAAACAATGCAGCGCGAATTCGATCCCTACGGGCTGGTGTTCAGCCACACACGCTGGTATGTGGTGGGAATGTGCCGGCTGCGGTTGGCGATCCGATCATTCCGGCTGGACCGGATTGCGGAGGTGGCGGAAACCGGGGCCGTGTTCGACAAGCCCGACAGCTTTGACGCTGCCGCCCAGTTGCAGCACGCCATGGCAACGCTGCCGCGACCCTTGCCGGTGCAGGTGCTGCTGCACACCGACCTGGCCAGCGCAGCGCGCGAAGTGGGACGTTACATCGGCCCGCTCGCCGAAGTGGAAGGCGGTGTGCGCCTGAAGACGACCACCACCAGCTACAGCTGGTTCGCGCGCCTGCTGGCCTCCCTCAATTGCGACTTCACCATCGAAGGCCCGGAACAGTTGCGCGACGCCGTGCGCGAAGAAGCGCGCCGCCTGGCGCGGCTCGCTTGCTGAGTATTTACTGCGCCGTGCCGATGTTCCTGTCCAGGAAAGCTTCCACCTTGGTCCAGAAATCGATATTGGACTGCATGCTGCGCCAGCCATGCCCTTCGTTAACGTACTCGATCCACTCGACATTCGGGTTATGCGCTTTCACCGCCGAATAGAACCTGGTGCCGTGCACGATCGGGACCCGGTTGTCGGCGCCGCCATAAGCCAGGATCAGCGGCTGCTTGATGCGCGCGGCCTGCACGATCGGCGAGGTGGCTGACAGTTGGGCGGCGTCCTTTTCGCGGTCGCCGATCCATAAAGGCAGCTGGTACTTGCGCGCCTCTTCCGACATATCGCCCCAGGTCACCGAATACAGCAGGTTGATGTCGGTCACGCCGACCCAGCTGATGCCGCAGCGGAAGATATCGGGATCGTTGACCAGTCCCATGAGCGTGGCATAACCGCCGTAGCTGGCGCCGGCAACGCAGATGCGCTTCGGATCGGCAAAGCCCTTGGCGATGGCCCACTTGGCGCCGTCGGCCACGTCGTTCTGCATGCCCAGGCCCCACTGGCGCCAGCCGGCCATTTCATGCTTGCGGCCGTAACCGAGGCTGCCGCGGAAGTCCGGCTCCAGCACGGCATAGCCGCGCGAAGCCAGGAACTGCGCTTCACGGTTGAAGTTCCAGTGCCCACCGCGTACGGACGGGCCGCCATGCACCATCACCACCAACGGCAGGTTTTTCGGCGGCACGCCATTGGGCAGTGTCAGGTAAGCAGGAATCGACAAACCATCCCGGGCCGTATAGCGCAGCGGATGCTTGAAGGCCATGCGGGCCGGATCGATGTGCGGCGCGGTCTTTCCGAACAGGACCAGCTCCTTGCTTTGCAGGTCGTACAGGTACATGGCGCCAGGCATCACGTCCGAATACGAATACACCAGGATCACGCCTTCCTTGGAATGCCTGGCCGGGCGCAGCGCGTTGAAGGTATCGGGCAGCTTGGCGTCGATGTCGGCCTGGGCTGCCTTCATTTGGGCGTCGAACCAATGGGCCACCGGCATGTCGGTTTCGGTGGAAATGCCCAGCAGTTTGTCGTCGCTGGCAATCACCTCGCCGGTGAAGTCATTGTCGGGCAACACCAGTACCGGTTCCGCCGACAGCTTGCCAGCCTTCAGGTCAAACGTGTACAGCGCGCTCTTGTCCTGCCCATTTTCGCTGCTCACGTACAGCGTGCCATCGGGACCGAAAGCCACCGGCTGGATGCCCGACGATCCGGTCCAGCTATCGAAGTTGGCCAGTGCGCGCCATTTGCCGCTGGCCGGGTCCAGGTAATGCAACACCGACGCCTTGCCTTCCTGGCTGATGGCGATGCGCGGTTCGCCGTCATTGCCCAGCAGCCAGCCCATGACACGCTGCGGGCGGTGGATGCTGACCGCGCGGCCCGTGCGCGTATTCAGGCGCAGCAAGTTGAGCGATTCCAGGTCATCGTTGCGGAAACTGGCCTGCTGCACGTACACCTCGTCGCTGTCTCGTTTGCCGCTCACGGCAAAGAAGCTGGTCTCCGGCGGCAGCAGGTTCTTGTTCGACTCGTTCGAGAGTTCCTTGCGGCTGATGAGCTGGCGCAGTTCGCTGCCGTCACGGTTGACCGCAAACAAGCCAGGCCCCATGCGCATGTCGCCCTGGCCGATAGTGCGGTCGCCGACGCTGAACACCAGCCGGTTGTCGTTGACCCAGTTAAAGCTCACGATGTCGGCATCGCTGAGTGCAGCGATCACATCGATCTTGTGCGTTTTTACGTCCATTACGGCCAGGCGCACGCGGCTGCCTTTCGGCGCATAGCGCATTGCCACCGAGCGGCCATCCGGCGCCAGGCCGGCATCGCTGAAGGCAGGATGCTCGAAGAAGGCCGACACCGGCAGTTTGGCCGCCGGCGGCTTGAGCACGACCACGGCAGCGTTTTCCGCGGCAGCGGCGCCGGCCAGCGCCACGGCCAATGCCGCCACGCCGGGCAAGAGAAATCGTTTCATTTGATCTTTCAGGGGGATAGAAGAAAAAATCCCCGCTCGAGAGCGGGGATTCATCACGGACAGCCTAATGGAATCAGAACTTGTATTCCAGCTGCGCGCGCAGGGTACGGCCGCGCAGCGGCGGGTCGCTGGCGCGGATGTCGGCCACCGGCTGACGGTTGAACAGGTTGTCCACGTTGACGTACAGCGTGGTGTTCTTCAGCAAGGTGTAGGCGGCGTTCACGTTAACCAGCACGTCGCGCTTCAGGCGGCAGTACTCGGATGGGATATCGCGATCCACGCAACCTTCAGGCTTGTTGTTCTCGTCGTACTTGTCGTCGTACAGGGTGGTGCTTGGCAGGTAGGTCACAGTGCCGCCCACCTTCCATGGACCATTGCTCCACTGCGAAGATGCGCGCAGGTTGTAACGGTAGTTCTGGTAGTTGCCGACCAGGTTCTCGGTGTAGGTGTCGGTGACGGTGTCCCAGCTGCGGTAATCCAGCTGGTAGTTGGCGCGCAGGGTGTTGGTCAGCTTGCCGTTCGAACCCAGGTTGATGCCATGCTTGACTTCGAAGTCCAGGCCCGAAACGCGGGTGCGGTTCAGGTTACGGTAGGCTTTCGAAATCGAGGCGATTGGACCCACGGTGTGCGAAATGCGCTTGCCGGTCAGCTCGAACACGCGGTCCGACATGTGGCGGTCATCTTCGGTAACTGCCATGCGGTTGACCGAACCTGGTTCTTCGTCTTCGACGGCCAGGATCTGCGACACGTCGCGCGTACCGATTTCGTTACGGCGCTCGATGCGGTAGTAGTCCATGCTCATGAACAGGTCCTGGGTCGGCTGCCATACCAGGCCAGCGTTGTAGGAGCGCGACTTTTCCGGTTCCAGGCCAGGGTTGCCGGCGATATCCACTGCCGCGCTTTCGGCGCAGCCTGCATCACGGGCACGGGTTGCATCAGCCTTGTCGAGGGTATTGCCGTTCTTCAGTTCGTTGTACAGCTGGGTAGCGATGGCGCAACGCTTAGGATCCTGGATGTTGTTGTTGAACGCAGACAGCGACACTTTGCCGGTTTCCGCATTGTTCGGGGCGCGGAAGCCTTCCGACACAGTACCGCGAACCTTCAGGGTTGGATGCAGTTCGTACAGGACGCTGAACTTAGGCACGAACGAGGCATCGGTCTTGCCGACCTTGTCGAAGCGCACTGCGCCGTTCAGTTCCAGACCCTTCAGGACAGGTGCCGCCACCTCGGTATAGGCCGAGTAGATGTTGCGCGCGCCAGTGACGTTGATCGAACCGTAGCCAACCAGTTCCGCGTTCTTGATGTTGTCGGTGACCCACGACTCGAAGCTGTCGCGGCGGTATTCCGCGCCAACGGCCAGCTGCATCGGGCCGCCTTGCAGTTGCATCAGTTCACGCGAAGCGCGCAGGTCGATGAAGGATTGCTTGGACTCGCCCAGGAAGCCGTTTTCAGGGAACATCTTCAGCAGCAGCGCCGGATCGTTCACCTGGCCGAACTTATAGGCGCCGCTCAGGACTGCGTCCAGGTAGTTCGCGGCGTGCTTCTGACCGCGGCCTTTGGTGTCGGAACGGTTAGCCATGACGCCGACCGCGCTGTTCCAGTCCCAGCCGAAGTGGTTGCCTTCGAAGCCGGCCATCACGCGGTACTGCTTGGAGTGCGCTTCGTTCTTGTACATTTCCAGGTCGTCAGCGTAGCGGTAGCGCAGCTGGATCGGGAAGCTGTATGGGTTGTATGGGTGGCCCACCGGCAGCTTCGGCTCGGTGAAGAACTCGAGGCGGCGCGCGGTTGCGTTGTACCAGCGGCTTGGCGTGCCGGTGTATTGCATGATGGCCGGCGCGTTGTAGAAGGTGGTGGTGTTTTCCGACAGCGTGACTTCAGCGAAGGCGGTCAGGTTGTCGTCGATCTTCAGGCGGCCAGCCGACATGAAGTTGACACGGTCAGCTTCGGCGTGGATGCCGACGCGATCCCACTGGTCAAAGCGGCACAGGCCGCCTTCCAGGTTTTCAGGCTTGCAGCCTGGTGCTGGCTGGGCAATCGCTTTGCCGGCCAGCGCTGGGTTGGCAGGGTAAGGATTTGGATAGGTGCCGATGTAGTTGCCTGGCGTGGAGTAGGTCGAACGCACGCCGAAGGATGGGTTCACGTAGTCCCTGTACCATTGGGGTACGCGGCTTTCGATGGCACGGTCGGTGTACGGATTGCGGTGGTAGAACTCCAGGTTGCCGTAGACATTCCAGCCGTCGGCATTGAAATCGCCGATGCCGCCGGTAATGGACGCGGTCTGGTCACGGTCCAGTTCACGCTTGACCAGCGACTGGCGTGCGCCGGCCTTGAGAACCAGGCCATTGTAATCACGCTTGGTGATGATGTTGACCACGCCGGCCACGGCATCCGAGCCGTAAATTGCCGATGCGCCGTCCAGCAGGACTTCAACGCGTTCGATCACTTCGACCGGGATCGAGTCGATATTGGTGAAGGTAACACGGCCACCGTCAGCGGTGCCGAAGTTCGGCAGGCGACGGCCGTTCAGCAGGGTCAGGGTGGAGCCTTTGCCCAGGTTGCGCAGGGACAGGCCGGTGGCGCCGGAAGAGAACGAGTTGCCACTCGTCAGGTCGGTCAGGGCGCCGGTATTCGAGGTGATGCTGTCAACGATTTCCTTGACGGTGGAAGCGCCGATCTGCTTGATCTCGTCGCGGCCGAGCACCTGCACCGGGGATGCGGTCTGCTCATTGATGCCGCGCTTGATGTTCGAGCCGGTCACGATAACTTTCTGGACCGCTGGCTGGATCGATGTTTCGGTCTGCGCAAACGCGACCTGCGAACCGGCCAGGGTAAGCGCGACTGCGACTACGCTGCGCTTCAATACAAATTGCTTGTTCAACACATTCTCCCTAGATGTTTGTTTATGTGTGCCTATTCTTTTGAAATGGCACCGGGGGAGTCTGCCATCGGATTATCGTTTTTAAAAGAAAACGTTTACTACAAAAGCAATATTGTGTGAAATTGTTGGCAAATGACAACGAAAGTTTAGCGTGGTGAAAGATAGTTGATACAGAAACTTACGTTTTAACGACAAGAAAAAGGGCGCCCGCAGGCGCCCTCTGGTCCAATAAAAAAAGCGCCCGGGTGGGCGCTTTCGTGTGGCCGGAAGCCAGGAATTACTTGGCGTTCATCAGTGCCACGGTGGTGTCCAGCATGCGGTTGCTGAAGCCCCACTCGTTGTCGTACCAGGACGATACCTTGACCAGCTTGCCCGACACCTTGGTCAGGGTAGCGTCGAAGTTCGACGAAGCTGGGTTGTGGTTGAAGTCGACGGAGACCAGCGGCTCGGTGTTGTAGGTCAGCACGCCTTTCAGTGCGCCTTCCGAAGCTTCCTTCATGATCTTGTTGATTTCTTCAACGGTGGTGTCGCGCTTGGCGATGAAGGACAGGTCGACGATCGACACGTTGATGGTCGGCACGCGGATGGCGTAGCCGTCCAGCTTGCCGTTCAGTTCCGGCAGCACCAGGCCCACCGCGGCAGCAGCGCCGGTCTTGGTCGGGATCATGGACTGGGTAGCGGAACGGGCGCGGCGCAGGTCTTCGTGCATCACGTCGGTCAGCACCTGGTCGTTGGTGTAGGCGTGCACGGTGGTCATCAGGCCGGTTTCCAGGCCGATGGCGTCGTTCAGCGGCTTGACCAGCGGGGCCAGGCAGTTGGTGGTGCAGGATGCGTTCGAGATCACGGTGTCCGAAGCCTTCAGCACGCCGTGGTTCACGCCGTACACGACGGTCGCGTCAACGTCCTTGCCGCCTGGAGCGGAGATGATCACCTTCTTGGCGCCGCCTTTCAGGTGGGCCGAAGCTTTTTCCTTGGTGGTGAAGAAGCCGGTGCACTCCAGCACCACGTCCACGCCCAGCTCGCCCCATGGGATTTCAGCCGGGTTGCGCTGTGCGAACACGCGGATCTTGTCGCCGTTCACGATCATGTTGTCGCCTTCCACCGTCACGGTGCCAGGGAACTTGCCGTGGGCGGTGTCGTAGCGGGTCAGGTGGGCGTTCGACTCGGCGTTGCCCAGGTCGTTAATCGCCACGATCTGGATGTCCTGCTTCTTGCCGCCTTCGTAGAAAGCGCGCAGGACATTGCGGCCGATACGGCCATAACCGTTGATTGCTACTTTGATCGTCATGCTGTTTACTCCTGATGATAGAAATTAGATGACTGCTTTGACTTTTGCCACGACATTGTCGACGGTGAAGCCGAAGTGCTTGAACAGCACGCCAGCCGGCGCCGATTCGCCGAAGGTGTCGATGCCAACCACTGCGCCTTCCAGGCCAACGTACTTGTACCAGAAAGCGGTGACGCCTGCTTCGATCGCTACGCGTGGCACGCCCATGGTCAGCACGGATGCCTTGTAGGCTGCTTCCTGGCGGTCGAACACGTCGGTCGACGGCATGGATACCACGCGTACCGGGATGCCGGCTGCCTTCAGCTCGGCGGCGGCTTTCATGGCCAGTTCCACTTCGGAACCGGTGGCGATCAGGATGGCCTTGGCGCCGGCTTCGTCGGACAGCACATAGCCGCCCTTGGCGATGTTGGCGATCTTGTCGGCCGAACGCTCGATGAACGGCAGGTTCTGGCGCGAGAAGATCAGGGTCGATGGACCATCTTTGCGCTTGATCGATTCGCCCCATGCCACCATCGATTCGACGGTGTCGGCCGGGCGCCAGTTATCCAGGTTAGGAATCAGGCGCAGCGAGGACACGTGTTCCACGGACTGGTGGGTCGGGCCGTCTTCGCCCAGGCCGATCGAGTCGTGGGTGAACACGAACAGCGAACGCTGCTTCATCAGCGCAGCCATGCGCAGCGCGTTGCGGCTGTAGTCGGCGAAGGTCAGGAAGGTGGCGCCGAACGGGATGTAGCCGCCGTGCAGTGCAACGCCGTTCATGATGGCGGACATGCCGAACTCGCGCACGCCGTAGTTGATGTGGTTGCCCGGCACGCCGGAACGAACGGCGACGCATTCCTTCCAGTTGGTCAGGTTGGAGCCGGTCAGGTCGGCCGAGCCGCCCAGGAATTCAGGCAGGATCGGTGCCAGGGCCTGGATCGCGTTCTGCGATGCCTTGCGGGTGGCGATGGTTTCTTTCTTCTCGACGCAGGCGGCGATCGCAGCGTCCAGGGTTGCCTGGAAGTTGCCTGGCAGTTCGCCCTTCATGCGGCGGGTCAGTTCAGCAGCTTCGGCCGGGTACTGGGCCGAGTACTTGGCGAACATCTCGTTCCAGCTCGCTTCGAATTTCGCGCCCTCTTCCTTGAAGTCCCACGCTTCCTTGACGTCGTGCGGAATGTCGAACGGTTCAGCGCCCCAGGAGATGTACTCGCGCACTGCGGCGATTTCCTTCTCGCCCAGCGGCGCGCCGTGCACCTTGTCGCCGCCCTGCAGGTTCGGCGAGCCCTTGCCGATGATGGTCTTGCAGCAGACCAGGGTTGGCTTGTCGGACTTCTTGGCTTGTTCGATGGCGGCGGACAGCGCGGCAACGTCGTGGCCGTCCACATTCTTGATCACGTTCCAGCCGTAGGATTCGAAGCGCTTAGGAGTGTCGTCGGTGAACCAGCCTTCAACCTTGCCGTCGATGGAGATGCCGTTGTCGTCGTACAGGGCGATCAGTTTCTTCAGGCCCAGGGTACCGGCCAGCGAGCATACTTCGTGCGAGATGCCTTCCATCAGGCAGCCGTCGCCGATGAAGGCGTAGGTGTAGTGGTCGACCACGTCGAAGCCAGGCTTGTTGAATTCGGAAGCCAGTAGCCATTCAGCCAGCGCCATGCCGACCGCGTTGGCGATGCCCTGGCCCAGCGGGCCGGTAGTGGTTTCCACGCCTGGGGTGTAGCCAACTTCAGGGTGGCCCGGGGTCTTGGAATGCAGCTGGCGGAAGTTCTTGATCTCTTCCATCGGCAGGTCGTAACCCGACAGGTGCAGCAGCGCGTAGTGCAGCATCGAGCCGTGGCCGTTGGACAGCAGGAAGCGGTCGCGGTTGACCCAGGCTGGGTTGGTCGGGTTGTGGCGGTGATGACCGCTCCACAGTGCTACCGCAATCTCAGCCATGCCCATTGGCATGCCTGGGTGGCCGGAATTGGCCTTCTGCACAGCGTCCATTGCCAGCGCACGGATCGCGTTGGCCATTTTGGTGAAGGGGAGCGAAGTTTTCATCGTATATCGAGGAAGGTTGAGTATTTGGTGCACTGCGGCAGGCGCCGCCTTAGGAACCCAATATTTTACCAGAGCGTGACACCAAAGCCTTAAAATTGGTGCATTTCAACCTTTCCGAAGTGACTTTATGCCCCGTTTCCACGTGCCACAGCCCCTTGCCGCAGGCCAGCAACTGGAGCTGCCAGCCGACGTTGCCCACCACATCAATGTGGTGCGCATGGAGCCGGGCGACACGCTCACCCTGTTCAACGGCGATGGCGGCGAGTATACGGCAGTGTTGACAGAAGTGCAAAAGAAAAAGGCCTGGGCGGAGATCAAGGTCTTTGATCCGCGCGAGGCGGAGCTGCCGTTTGCCGTGACCCTGGCCCAGGCTTTGCCGGAAGGGTCGAAGATGGACTGGATTATCGAGAAGGCGGTGGAGCTGGGCGTGGCCGGCATCCAGCCGCTGGCGGCGCGGCGTTGCGTCGTGCGGCTGTCGGCCGAGCGGGCGGAGAAGAAGCTGGAACATTGGAATGGGATCGTGGTGTCGGCGTCGGAACAGTGCGGGCGCAACCGGCTGGCATCGGTGGCGGCGCCGCTGGAGTTTCGCGATTGGATTTCCCACCAGGATTTGCACAAGCGCGTGATCCTGACGCCGCGCGCGACCGAATCGCTGGCGGATTGGGCAAGGCACCAGCCGGCGCAGGCGCTCAGCATCATGGTCGGGCCGGAAGGCGGCTTTTCCGATGAGGAGGAGGCTGAGGCCTTGCGGCATGGCGCCCTGCCCTTGTCGATCGGGCCGCGCGTACTGCGCACCGAGACTGCGGCGTTGGCGGCGGTGTCAATCCTGTCGGCGGCCTGGGGCGGCATCTAAAACCCGGTAAACCTGGGTCTGACCCGTAGTGTCGGACCCTGTCTGCTCACCTGCCCCCGGACCCAACCCCAGGCTGCGAGACCGTTGGGGGTCAGACCCTGCGGGTCTGACCCCGCCTTACCGGGTTTAGAACTTATAAGTACCCACCAGATAAACCTGCCGCCCCAGCGGATCGGTATACCGCGCATCAAACCCCATCTGGTTGCCCCCACCGGCAATCCGCTGCGAGAACGGCGGCTCCCGGTCAAACAGGTTCTTGATCCCGCCAGTCAGCACGAGGTTCGGATTGAAACGGTAGCGCGTCTGCCAATCCCACACCAGGTAATCGTCTACCTTGCGGTTGAGCGATACGAAGTTGCCCGCCTCGTCGCGCACCGCCACGCTGCCGGCACTGATCGGCATGTCATGGTAGCCGGACTTGTACACCCCGGTCAGCGAATGCGTCAGCACATCCGACTGCTTCCAGCTTGCCACTACCTTGCTGATCCAGCGGAAAGTCACCGAGTTATACGAATCGAAGCGCCCGACGCTGTTCTCGACCGGATCGGTGGCCAGCGTCTGGAAATCGGCCTTCTTCATATAAGTACCGGTCCAGTTGAACGACACCTTGCCCAGCTTGTACGTGTGGTCCCAATCGATGCCCTGGTAGTGCGACTGCGCCAGGTTGAACGGCGTCAGCGAAGCGGCCAATGTATTCTGTTTCTGGATCGGGTCGTAGTAAGACACGAACAAGCCCATATACTTGGCCGGATTGTTGAATACCTCGTTCTCAGGCAGCTTGGAAATCTGGTCCTTGATTTTCACATCCCAGAAGTCGAAACCAATGGACAACTCGCGCATAGGTTCGACGCGCAAACCGATGGAAGCCTGCTTCGACGTTTCCGGCTTCAGGCCAGACGCGCCGGAATAAGGGTTGCCGCCACTGAGCAGGTTGTACTCGGAGGTGCCGTTACACAGCGGCAGCAGCGGTCCGGACGTGATCGGGCATGGATGCGCATTGGAGGAACCGCCGCCTTGCAGCGGATTGGTAATGTCGGTCATTACCGGCGCCTTGAACCCGGTGCCATAAGATCCGCGTACCAGCACGCTTTCAGCAGGACGCCAGGCGGCGGCCAGCTTGTAAGTGGTCTTGCTCGCGTCGTTGCCCTTGGTGGCCGGCGCTACCAGCTTGCCGGCACTGTCGAAGTTCATCTTGTCTTTCACGGCATCGTAGCTGTCGTAACGCACATCACCGGTCAGCTCCAGCCCTTTCGCCACCGGCACCACCAGTTCGGCGAACGCGCCCCAGTTCTTGCGCGAAGCATCGGTCGGCAGCGCACCCGAAATGCCGCCGATCGGGCTATCCGTGAAGTTCGGCTGCAGGCTATTGGCGCCCATCGTGATCGCGCTCGGCTCGTAGACATATTTCTGGCGCAGGAAGTCGCCCCCCAGCGCCAGCATGGCCGAACCGCCCGGTGCATCAAACACCGCACGCGAGCCGCGCAGGTTCACGACATCGATCTTGGACGTGGTCTCATCCAGCTTCTGGTGCAGCACGGCCGATGCCAGTGCCGCGCGTGTTTCCGCGGTCGGCACGATGAACGGATTGTAGGCGCCCGAGGCCATCAAGGCATCCAGCTTGTCGCTGCTGGTGTAGCCGGACACGGCATGGTCTTCCGCCGTCGTTTCGGAATGAGTGTAAGAGGCATTCAGGTCCCAGCCTGCCAGGCGCCCTTCAACGCCGAAGGCCAGGTGCCTGGCTTCGGTCTTCCAGTCGTCGGTGCGGCCGCCGGCATCGACCAGGCGCAGGCTCATGGTGGCGGAATTCACGGTCGCCGGATCCACGCCCAGCTTGACGAGCGCCGGCACCACATTGGCCTTGTACAGCGCGGAGTTAATGTCCAGCGACAGCGGCTGGGCCGGCGGCGCATAGCGCGCCGTACTGGTGAATTTGGAATACAGTCCTTCAGCAAACAAGGTCCAGTCGGCATTGAGCTTGATGTTGGTGGAAGCGAACAAGCCATCGCGCTTCAGCTCCGGCAGCAGTTCGACCACCGAGCCATAGTTGAACATGCAGCGGTCGCCTACCTTGAAGGTGTTCGGGGCGCCGCATGCGCCGGTGTTGATCAGGCTCGGGTTGAACAGCACGTTGCCGTTGCTGGTGCGGGCATTGACGTTGCCCGGGATCGAATTGGCAGATACCTGGTACAGCGAGTAGCGCTTGCCGCCTTCGCTGAATTCATGCACACCACCTGGTGCAGAGAAGCGGCGGTCGCTGGCGCTCAGCTCTTTCTGCGTGTCGTGGCTGAAAGCCAGCAGCACATTGAAGCCATCGGTTTCCAGTTCGCCAAAGCCCTTGGAAATGGCAACGTTCGAGGTGGATCCTTCGCTGCCTTTGGTGGGACGGTTGTAAGTCAGTTCGATGTTGGCATCGGTCTGGTTTTTCTTCAGGATGAAGTTGACCACGCCGGCAATGGCGTCAGAGCCATACAGCGCGGAAGCGCCGTCAGTCAGGATCTCTACCCGTTCGACCGCCGACAGCGGAATCGAAGCCAGGTTGACCGCGGAGCCCGAACTGTAAGGCGCGATGCGGCGCCCATTCAGCAGCACCAGCGTGTAGCCGGTGCCAATTGCGTGCACCGAGGCGGTCTGCACGCCGCCACCGCCGCCGTTGATCGACGCAGACGAAGTGACAAAGCCCTGCATTGAAGGCAGCGTGGCGACCAGGTCGGCTACCGTGGTGGCGCCGGTCTGTTCGATCTGCGCCTTGGACAGGGTCTGCACCGGCAGTGCGCCTTCTACTGCAACGCGCTTGATTGCCGAGCCGGTGATTTCGACCCGCTGGATGCTCTCCTCAGCCATCACCGGCAAGGCAGCAACGCCCAGGCCGGCCATGAACATCAGTCGCACTGAACGCGACAGGATGGTTTCTTTCATCATCGTTTCCTCTTTGACTCTCTGTTTTTTGTACTCGCCGCGGTTGCGGCTTGCTTATCAGAGCATGTCAATTCATCAAGGAAAAATGAAATAAGCAGATTGTGCAGGAGTCGATAGGAATCCGGCTTCGAATCAACAAGCTACCTGTCGTTTTTACGACAAGCGCAAGAAAAGGCAAAAAAAAAACGGATACCCGAAGGTATCCGTTTTTTGGGGCTTGCTAGCTAGCTCGGATTAGAACTGATAGGTCAGGCCGAGCGAGAAGAAGCGGCCAACAGCGCCAGCCTGGTGCAACGAAGCGTTGTACGAGGTCTGTGCAGTTGCATTGCCGTAGGTGCCAACGTCGATCGGAGGCTGCTTGTCGAACACGTTCAGGATCGCACCGCGGATCGACAGATCCTTGGTGATCTTGTACACCACGTTCAGGTTGGTGGTGGTGAACGAGGACACGCGGCAGTACTCTGCAGGCTGGTCAAGGCCAGAGAAGTAGGTACGGCCACCAACGTCAAGACCGGTCGATGCGCAGTCGGTACCGTGCACCGATGGATCCAGGGTCGAGAACGAGCTGGTGTAGTTCATGGTTGCGCTGATATCCAGCGGACCACGGACATAGCCCAGGGTGAACTGTGCGCGGTCTTTCGGGTTACCGGTTGCGCCGCCAACTACGGATGGACCTTGGGTGCCAGCCAGCGAGTACACAGTACCGTCAGCAGCGATCTGCTTGTACGCAATGGTGTGGGCTGCGCTCAGGTTTGCGCGCAGGGTACCCATATCGCCCAGGCGCCATTTGTAGCTGATGTCAGCTTCAATACCGCTGGTCTTGGTCTTGCCGCTGTTGACGTACGGCGACAGCGCATAAGCTACAGGACCGACGCTAGGCGTACCGACGAAAGTACCGCCGTTGCCGTCCGCGATATCCACCGGGGTCGCTGGAGTACGCACGAAGACTGGCACGAAGCCAGGCACGTTGCCGGCTGCGGTCACGATCTGGTTCTTCACTTCGATGTTGTAGTAATCGAAGGTTGCGTTCAGGTCCTTGACCGGCTCCAGGATGATACCCAGGTTGTACGAGGTCGACTTCTCAGGAGCCAAATCCTTGTTGGTGAGCTGGACGTACGGTGGATTGATATCGCAAGCGGCAGGCACGTTACCGGCCGTCGCCTTGTTGCCGTCCGCGCACAGGATCGGGTCAGCAATCGCGTTGAAGGTGAAGAACGAACCTGCATTACCCACTTCAGCCGGGTTAGGTGCACGGAAACCTTTAGCGATGCCACCGCGGAAGCCCAGTTGCTTCATCGGAGCCCACTTGAAGTTGGCTGCCGGAGTGAACGAGTGACCGTAGCTGTCGTATTTGTCGTAACGAGCCGATAAGTGCGCTTCCAGGGTCTTGATCGGGTTGGCTTGCAGCTCAGCGAATACCGCCGAGTTGGTTTCGTCACCAATCACGAAGGCCGTGGTGTTGGCAACCTGACCGGTCACGGTTGGGCCGGCTGGTGGCGAATTCTGCTCACGCTTGTGCCAGTGGGCACCGACTGCCAGAGCCAGCGGACCTTGCCCCAACTGCATCAGTTCGCGGGAACCGATCAGGTCGATGTAGTTCAGCTTGGAGGTCAGCTCATTGGTGAAGTGTGGCGAAACGCTTGCCATCACCGACGGATCGTTGCCGCCCAGGACGTTGAATGCGCCGCTTTTCAGAGCCGCGTACAGTGCAGGACGGTCGATGTAGCCGCTGTACTTGATGTCGGTCTTGACTTCGGTGACACCGGCGCCGCCGTTGATATCCCAGCCGGCAGCCGTACCTTTGATGTCGGCAGCAAAACGGGTGGTCTTGGCAGTGTTGTCCAGCGTGTTGGTTGGGTCAACGCCAGGGATATAGCCGTACAGGCGGGCTGGGGCGCCGAGGTTGTTGGTGACGCCGCCACCGCCGACTTTTGCACCGGCGTCGAACAGGGTACTCGGAATGCGGTTCACGGCACTGGTCAAGACACCATTGTTCAGGGTCGTATTACCAGCGAAGGTGGTTGGCGAAAAGACCGCGCCCATGCCACGATTGTTGATACTGTCGCGACGGAACAGCGAAGCTTTGAGGCCCAGTTCCCAATCGCTGCCCAGCTTCTTGGTGAAGCCAGCCATCACGTTGATGTTCTGAGTACGCGGCTGGATGTTACCCGCGGTATCGCGAACGGTGCATCCATTGGACATGTATTTATTGTAGTTGCAGTTCGCATCCAGGAACTGGAAGTTAGCCGCATTGTTCACCCCGCCAGTGCCTGGGGTGTACAGGAACGGGGTGCTAGCTGCAGTCAGGAAGCTGTTGATGCTGACTGGTTTGCCGGTCACGGGGTTGATACGTGCGACCGGTGCGCCCAGGCTAATGTTGTTACCGCCGCGCAGGCGCCAGTCACGGTTGTCCCAGTCGTAGGTGTCACGATCCGCCACTTTGATCGCTTCCTGACGGCGATATTCAGCGGTGA
>JBCNOP010000349.1:0-3667 GCA_039593775.1 Pseudoduganella sp. | reverse complement strand
TTGCGCCGGCTGTCCAGAATGGCTACGCCGCCCTGAAATCCGGCGACCTGGCGACGGCGCACCAGCAATACGACCTCGCCCTGCTGCAAGATCCCAACAACCGCGATGCCCTGCTCGGCGCCGCCGCCGTGGCCTTGCGCGAACACGACGGCAGGCAAGCCTCCAGCAACTACCTGCGCCTGCTCGAACTCGACCCGAACGACCCCGAAGCCCTGGCCGGCCTGGCCGAACTGCGCCCAGGCGACCTGCAGGAGAACGAAATCAAGCTGCGCGGCCTGGCCCGCCAGCATCCCGGCTCGGGCCCCGTGCAATTCGCCCTCGGCAACCTGTTTGCACGCCAGGGCCGCTGGCCGGAAGCACAGCAAAGCTACTTCCGCGCCTTCAACGCCATGCCGGAGAACGCCGACTACGCCTTCAACCTTGGTGTCGGCCTTGACCGCATGAACCAGCCACGTTTGGCGCAAACCTATTACCGGCGCGCGCTGGAACTGGCGCAGGCCAGTCCCCCGAGCTTCAATATCGACGCCGTCCGCAAACGATTACAAGTCCTCGAAACGCCGCCGCAATAAAGCACAATGGCCGACACGCAGAAAATCCCGCTCGGCAAACTGCTGATCCAGAAAGGCGTCATCAGCCAAGACCAGCTCCGGATCGCACTGACCGAGCAAACACGCAACAACGAGCCCCTGGGCAAGTTGCTGATCGCGCTCGGCTTCGTGACGGAAGCGACGATGCGCGAGGCGCTCAGCGAAAAGCTCAACACCCGTTCGGCCGACCTGAAAAGCCTGGTGGTGGACGCGGTCGCGCTCAAACTGATCCCCAAGGAAGTGGCCAAACGCTACCGCGTCTTCCCGATCGTGTACGAACGGGCGACCGATGAACTGGTGCTGGCAATGTCCGACACCACCAATATCGTCGCGCTGGACCAGATCAGCGCCATGCTGGTCAAGGGCATCACGCTGGTGCCGCTGCTGGTCAACGATTCGGACATTGCGCATGCGATCGACCATTACTATGGCTTCGAACTGTCGATCGACGGCATCCTGCACGAAATCGAAACCGGCGAAGTGACCCTGGATGCTTCGTCGGACGAATACAGCCAGCCCATGGTGCGGCTGATCGATGCCCTGCTGGCGGACGCGGTGCAGAACAGCGCATCCGACATCCACTTCGAGCCGGAGCACAGCTTCCTGCGCGTCCGCTACCGCATCGACGGCATCCTGCGCCAGATCCGCAGCCTGCACCGCTCATACTGGCCCGCCATGGCGGTGCGGCTCAAAGTGATCAGCCACATGAACATCGCCGAGACGCGCGCGCCGCAGGACGGCCGCATTTCGATCCAGTTCTCCGGCCGGCAGATCGACTTCCGCGCCAGCAGCCAGCCCACCACGCACGGCGAGAACATCGTGCTGCGTGTGCTGGACCGCCAGAAAGGCATTGTCCCGCTGGACCGGCTTGGCCTGGCCGAGCACGAATTGGACGTGTTGAAACTGATGATTGCCCGCCCCGATGGCCTGATCCTCGTTACCGGCCCCACCGGCAGCGGCAAGACGACCACCCTGTATTCCATCCTGAACCACATCAACACCGAGTCCGTGAACATCATGACCATGGAGGACCCGGTCGAATACCCGATGCACCAGATCCGCCAGACCTCCGTCAACGAATCCGCCAAGCTGGGATTTGCGGACGGCATCCGCTCCATGATGCGCCAGGACCCCGACGTGATCCTGGTCGGCGAGATCCGCGACAAGGAGACCGCCGACATGGCCCTGGCCGCAGCCATGACCGGCCACCAGGTCTATTCCACCCTGCACACCAACTCCGCAGTTGGCGCCATCCCGCGCCTGCTGGACCTTGGCGTCGTGGCCGACGTCCTGGCCGGGAATATCATTGGCATCATCGCCCAGCGCCTGGTCCGAAAGCTTTGTCCCCACTGCCGCCAGCCTGTCGAAGCAGACGAGCTGGAACGGCGGCTGCTCGGACTCGCGGCCGACCACCCTGCGGCCACCATTTACCGTGCCGGCGCCTGCGACCGCTGCGCCCACCAGGGCTATAAAGGCCGTATGGCAATCATGGAGCTGCTGCGCATGACCGGTGAACTCGACGAGATGGTGGCACGCCGTGCCCCGGCACGGGAGCTGCGCAAAGCCGCCCAGGCGGCGGGCCTGCGCTCACTGGTCGATGACGGCATGCGCCGCGTGATGGAAGGCCTGACCACGCTGGACGAGGTGTCGCGCGTGGTCGACCTCACTGACAGGTTGAGCTGACATGCCACAGTTCATATACCGCGCCATGGACGCCAACGGCAGCATCGTGCCGGGGAATATGGACGCGCATAACGTGCCCGACCTCGAGCTGCGCCTGCAGCGCATGGCGCTTGACCTGATCGACTACCGCGAAACACGCCAGCGCAAGCTGCGCATCGGCGGCCAGCGCATCACGCGGCGCGACTTGATCAATTTCTGCTTCCACCTGGAGCAAATGAGCAGCGCCGGCGTGCCGATGCTGGACGGCTTGCGCGACCTGCGCGATGGCGCCGACAACCTGAGGCTGCGGGAGATCATCACCGACCTGGTGGAAAAGATCGAAGGCGGCTTGCAGCTCTCCAGCGCCCTGGCGTCCTATCCGGAGGTATTCGACCAGAGTTTTACCAGCCTGGTACGCGCAGGCGAGCAAAGCGGCAAAGTCAATGAGGTCTTCCGCGACCTGGCAGAAAACCTCAAGTGGCAGGACGAACTGGCAGCGCAGGCGCGCAAGGCGATTACTTATCCTGCCTTCGTGCTGGTGATCGTCAGCGGCGTGATGTTCTTCCTGATGATTTACCTGGTGCCGCAACTGACAGCGTTCATCAGGAACATGGGGCAGGAACTGCCGCTGCATACGCGCGCCCTCATTGCAGTGTCGGGCATTTTCATCCATTACTGGTACCTGTTGCTGGCGGCCCCGGTGGTGGCGTGGCAGGTCCTGCGCTGGCAATTGCGGCACAACGAGCGCACGGCTTTTGCGTTCGACCGCCTGCTGCTGCGAGCGGTTCCGGTCGTGCATAAGCTGATCATGGCCCGTTTTGCGACGTATTTCGCGCTGATGTATGCCGCGGGGATTCCGGTGCTCGAGTGCATCCGGCTGTCGGAAGGCATTGCCGGCAACCGCGTGGTGGCCGCCGCGATGCGCCGCGCGCGCGAACTGATATCGGAAGGCCATACCGTTGCCGCGGCATTCAGGCAAGCCGAATTGTTTCCGCCACTCGTGGTGCGCATGCTGCGGGTCGGCGAATCGACTGGCGCACTCGATGCAACGCTACGCAACGTTGCCTACTTCTACAACCGGGAAGTGCGCGAGAGGATCGAGCGCATGCAGTCCATGATCGAGCCGGCGATGACTGTAATCCTTGGCATCGTGCTTGGTTGGATCATGCTTTCCGTGCTCGGGCCGATTTACGACACGATCAGTTCAATCAGGATTTGAGCCATGACCCGCAAACTACTCCTGCACCTGACCGGCGAACGGATGTGCTGCTGGCTTTGGGAACGAGGCGGCCTTGGAACGGGCCCGTGCTTTGACCACACGCCCGACGGCATACAGCAGTTTTCCGCCTGGCTGGAAGACCGGGAGGACACGCCTGCGCTGATGGTGGCTGACCTGGTGGAGGAAGATTTCCAGCGCC
>JBCNOP010000348.1:0-3723 GCA_039593775.1 Pseudoduganella sp. | reverse complement strand
GCCGGTGGCGGCTTCATCCGTTGAAGATTGGCGGCTTTGTTTGGAGACAAAGTCATCCAGGCCCTTCTGGACCAGTTCGTAAGTCTTGTCGATATTGGCAGCAATGTCGCCGCCCAGCACCTTCAAGCCCTGCAGGATATCGCGCGCTTCCTTGAAGCCTTTTTCTATGCCGCCCTTGATCGTGTCCATGAAGCGGTTCAGCGATTCGTCGCCCTCGAGCTCGGAATGCTGTTGCTGGAAAGCGCTGAAGAAGGCGGTCGAGAGCGATACAATGCGGCCGGCCGTGCCTTCGGGCGAGTTGTCCTGCCCGGCGGCGTTCTGGATCGCATCCGGGCCGAAGTCGGCCTCCAGCTGCTCGTTGATCGAGGTGATTGCCGATTTGTAGACCAGCGCCAGCGGGTCATTCTCGGAATTCAGCGAAACTGAGGCCGATTCCTGCAGGATCGACACGTTTAGCTGCATCTTGGCGCGCGTGGACGCCGAAATGGCCGTGTCGCTGCTCGCCGTGGCGGGCGTGGCACGGGTGTTGACGGAAATGGGATTTGACACAACAGTCCTCCTTGCCTCAGCATTCGATAACGAGAACCAACATTTGCACCATGAGTAACCATACCTTCCTGTGGCATGACTACGAAACTTTCGGCGCCGTGCCACGCCGTGATCGCCCCGCCCAGTTTGCCGCTATCCGCACCGACGCAGAGCTGAACGAAATCGGCGAGCCGATCATGCTGTTCTGCCAGCCAGCCAACGATTACCTGCCTGATCCGGTCGCCTGCCTGATTACCGGCATTACCCCGCAGCAAGCTTTGCAGCAGGGTGTGCCGGAGCACAAGTTCGCGGCAACGGTCGAGAAGGCCTTTTCGGAGCCTGGCACCATAGGTGTAGGCTACAACACTATCCGCTTTGACGATGAAGTGACGCGCTTCTTGTTCTGGCGTAACCTGATCGATCCTTATGCGCGCGAGTGGCAAAACCAGTGCGGTCGCTGGGATTTGCTGGATGTGGTGCGGATGACCTATGCGTTGCGCCCCGAGGGTATTGAGTGGCCCCTTAATGATAGCGGCAAACCGAGCTTCAAGCTTGAGCATTTAACGAAGGCCAATGGCCTGGTGCATGAGGCGGCGCACGATGCGCTGTCCGACGTGCGCGCGACCATCGCCCTGGCCCGCCTGATCCGCCAGAAGCAGCCGAAGCTGTTCGATTTCTGCCTGGCCTTGCACAAGAAGGATCGCGTGGCGGAGGAGATCGGCCTGCATCTGGCGCGCGAGTTGCGCCAGCCTTTCCTGCACGTGTCGGGCATGTTCCCGGCGGAGCGTGGCTGCCTGGCGCTGGTGTGGCCTCTGGCGCCGCATCCGTCCAACAAGAATGAGCTGCTGGTGTGGGATTGCTCGTACGACCCGCAGGAGCTGTTTGCGCTGGATGCGGAGACGATCCGCATCCGCATGTTCACCCGCGCTGACGCCATGCCGGAGGGGATGACGCGCTTGCCGATCAAGAGCATTCACCTGAACAAGTCGCCGATGCTGGTGTCGAACCTGAAGACGCTGCGGCCGGAACTGGCCGAGCGCTGGGGGCTGGACCTGGAGACGGCGCGTGCCCATGCGGCGCGCGCGGCGGCGGGGCCGGATATGGCGGCGGTCTGGGAGCAGGTGTTCTGGCGTCCGGCCGGCGAGCCGGCGGATGTGGATGAGGATTTGTATGGCGGCTTTGTCGGCAATGGCGATAAGCGCTTGCTGGAATCGCTGCGGCGCGAGCATCCTGCCAAGCTGGCGTCGGCGTCACCGCATTTCCAGGATGACCGCTTGGGGGAGCTGTTCTTCCGCTACCGCGCGCGTAATTTCCCGCAGACCTTGTCCGAGGAAGAGCATGAGCATTGGGAGCAGCATCGTGCTGCGCGCTTGTTTGAAGGCGCTGGCGGGGCGCGGACGGTCGATGAATTGTTCTCGGAGCTCGATCGCCTGGGGGCGGAGGCTGATGAACGGGGGCAGGAGGTGCTGGCTGCCCTGTATGACTATGTTGAGATGATTGTGCCGGAGCGCTACTGAAACTGACTTGCCAAAGCCAACGGCTTCGAATTAGCGGGTCAGACCCTTGGGTCTGACCCAGATTTACCGGTTTTAAGCGCGATGCGCGTTGATCGCATCGCGCGTCTCTTGCGCCACGCGTCGTGCGGCGGCGGCGAAATCTTCCCCACCTTGCGGCGCCGCGTACAGGATCGCGCGCGAAGAATTGATCATCATGCCGGTACCATTGTAAGTACGGCCGGCCTTGACAGTCGCTTCGATATCCCCGCCCTGCGCACCAACGCCCGGAACCAGCAGCGGCATGTCACCGACGATCCCGCGCACCTGCGCCAGCTCCTCAGGGAAGGTTGCACCTACCACCAGCGCGCACTGGCCGTTGGCATTCCACTTCTCCGCCACCAGCTTGGCGACGTGCTGGTACAGCGGCTTGCCATCGACCTTCAGGAATTGCAGGTCCGAGCCGCCGGCATTCGAGGTGCGGCACAGGATGATCACGCCGCGGTCGCTCCACTCCATGTATGGCTCAACGGAGTCTGAACCCATGTAGGGGTTCACGGTCACCGCATCGGCACCATAGCGGTCGAAGGCTTCCCGCGCATACTGTTTGGCGGTGGCGCCGATGTCGCCGCGCTTGGCGTCCAGGATCATCGGAATGTGCGGATAGTTTTCCTTGGCGTAGGCGCAGATTTTCTCAAGCTGGTCTTCGGCGCCCAGGGCCGCGAAATAGGCGATCTGCGGCTTGAACGAGCACGCCAGGTCGGCAGTGGCGTCGATGATCTCGGTGCAGAACTGGTAAATGCCTTGCGGGTTGTTCTGGAACTGCGCAGGCAGGCGCGCCATATCCGGGTCCAGGCCAACGCACAGCAGGGAATCGTTGGCTGCCCAGGCAGCGGATAATTTTTCGATAAATGTCACAGCGGGCCTCTTTATTCTTTGCGTTGCAAACCCTACATTATAACGGGGCGGGTGTGTGCACTGCCGCACATGGCCCGCCAGCCAATTGCGTGTATATTTCGATAATACGTTCCAAGGAGCGAATAATGCGAAACTTTCTGGCAATGGGTGTGCTGGCAACGGTTCTCTTGTCCGGCTGCGGTTACAACGAGTTCCAGGCCAAGGACGAAGCGGTCAAGGCCCAGTGGGGCGAGGTGGTCAACCAGTACCAGCGGCGGGCCGATTTGATTCCGAACCTGGTCAATACGGTCAAGGGTTATGCCTCGCATGAGCGCGAAACCCTGGAGGCGGTGACCAGGGCGCGTGCTTCGGCCACCAGCGTTCAGGTGACGCCGGAGGTGCTGAATAATCCAGGCGCGCTGCAGAAGTTCCAGCAGGCGCAGGGTGAGCTGACCAATGCCTTGTCGCGGCTGATGGTGGTGGCCGAAAAATATCCGGACCTGAAGGCGGATGCCAGCTTCCGCGACCTGCAATCGCAGCTGGAAGGCACAGAGAACCGCATTACGGTGGCGCGCCAGCGCTATATCGCCTCGGTACAGGAATTCAATACCCTGGCGCGGCGCTTCCCGACCAACCTGACGGCCAAGATGTTCGGCTATGAGGTGAAGCCCAGCTTCACCGTCGAGAACGAGAAATCCATTTCAACCGCTCCAACGGTGGACTTCAACAAGAAGTAAGGAGTCGCTATGGCGACCACACCACGGCAAACGCGCGGCGGGGGCAAAGCCTCCGGCCGCGATGAGGA
>JBCNOP010000347.1:0-3736 GCA_039593775.1 Pseudoduganella sp. | reverse complement strand
ATGCAGGTGTACGGCGGCCACGGCTACATCTCCGAGTGGGGCATGGAGCAGTACGTGCGCGACGCGCGTATCAACCTGATTTACGAAGGCACCAACACCGTGCAGTCGCTGGACCTGCTGGGCCGTAAGATCCTGATGGACAACGGCGCCAAGCTGCGCAAGTTCGGCGAGAAAGTGCGCGCCTTCGTGGAAGAAAACGGCACCGACGAAGCGATGTCCGAGTTCATCACCCCGCTGGGCGACCTGGGCGAGAAGCTAACCAAGCTGACCATGGAAATCGGCATGAAGGCCTTCCAGAACCAGGACGAAGTTGGCGCCGCTGCCGTGCCTTACCTGCGCGTAGCCGGCCACCTGGTGTACTCCTACTTCTTCGCACAGATGGCCAAGATCGCACTGGAAAAAGAAGCATCGGGCGACAAGTTCTACACCTCGAAGCTGGCAACCATCCGCTTCTACTTCGGCCGCCTGTACCCAGAAACCGCAACCCTGATCCGCCAGGCTCGTTCCGGCGCCGCCAACCTGATGGCACTGGACGCTGACCTGTTCTGAAGTTGATGGCGCTGGCCATTCGCGCACAAACCGGTAGGGCAGGTGTCAGACCCAATGGGTCTGACACCGGTTTGCCGGTTTTAGCTAAGAAAGCCGGCACCCAAGCAAAGCGACAGATACACCAACTAAAGGATATATATGAGCAACTTCAACGTGAAAAAAGTAGCGGTGCTGGGCGCCGGCGTGATGGGCGCGCAGATCGCTGCCCACTGCGTCAACGCTAAAGTACCAGTCGTCCTGTTTGACCTGCCAGCCAAGGAAGGCAACAAGAACGGCATCGGCATCAAGGCCATCGAAGGCCTGAAAAAACTGTCCCCGGCTCCTTTCGGCGACAAGGCCGACGCGGAACTGGTGCAGATCGCCAACTACGAAGACAACCTGGACCTGCTGGCCGGCTGCGACCTGATCATCGAAGCGATCGCCGAGCGCATGGACTGGAAGCATGACCTGTACAAGAAGGTCGCTCCGCACATCGCCCAGAACGCGATCTTCGCCTCGAACACCTCCGGCCTGTCGATCAACAAGCTGGCCGAAGGCTTCGACGCCGACCTGAAGGCGCGCTTCTGCGGCGTGCACTTCTTCAACCCACCGCGCTACATGCACCTGGTGGAACTGATCCCGACCACCGACACCAAGCCGGAAATCCTGGACCAGCTGGAAACCTTCATGACCTCGACCCTGGGCAAGGGCGTGGTACGTGCCAAGGACACCCCGAACTTCATCGCCAACCGCGTTGGCGTGTTCGGCATCCTGGCCATCATTCACGAAGCCGAGAAGTTCGGCCTGTCCGTCGACGTGGTCGACGACCTGACCGGCGCCAAGCTGGGCCGCGCCAAGTCCGGTACCTTCCGTACCGCCGACGTGGTTGGCCTGGACACCATGGGCCACGTGATTAAGACCATGGAAGACAACCTGCCGAACGACCCGTTCGCAGCGCTGTACAAGACTCCTGCCGTGCTGTCGGCACTGGTCGCCAAGGGCGCCCTGGGCCAGAAATCCGGCGCCGGCTTCTACAAGAAGGTCGGCAAGGACATCCTGCGCCTGGACGCAGCGACCGGTGAATACGTCGCCGGCGGCAAGAAGGCAGACGACATCATCGCCCGCATCTTGAAAGAAAAGGATCCGGTCAAGAAGATGAAGGCACTGCGCGATTCGACCAACCCGCAAGGCCAGTTCCTGTGGGCGATCTTCCGCGACGCTTTCCACTACATCGCGATCCACCTGGAATCGATCGCCGACAACGCACGCGACATCGACTTCGCCATGCGCTGGGGCTTCGGCTGGAACGTCGGCCCGTTCGAAACCTGGCAGGCAGCCGGCTGGGGCCAGGTTGCACAGTGGGTCAAGGAAGACATCGAAGCCGGCAAGGCGCTGTGCAATGCACCGCTGCCAGCATGGGTGTTCGAAGGCAAAGTGGGCGAGCAGGGCGTGCATACTCCTGAAGGCTCGTTCTCGCCAGCGACCAAGTCCTACACCCCGCGTTCCGACCTGGCCGTGTACAAGCGCCAGGAATTCCGCGCTCCAGTCGTGGGCGGCGGCGGCGCCGATCCTAAGACTGCCGGCGTGACCGTGCACGAAGACGAATCCGTGCGCCTGTGGCACACCGGCGACGACGTCCTGATCCTGTCGCTGAAGACCAAGATGCACGTGATCGGCAAAGGCGTGATCGGCGGCATCCAGCGCGGCCTGGCCGAAGCTGAGAAGAACTTCAAGGGCCTGGTGATCTGGAACACCGACGCAGCCGAAGGCGGCGCCTTCTCGGCCGGCGCCGACCTGCAGGAAGCCCTGCCAGCCTTCATGGCCGGCGGTGCGAAAGCAGTCGACCCGATCATCAAGGAACTGCAAGACACCTTCATGAAGATGAAGTATTCCAACGTGCCGGTGGTGGCGGCTGTTGCCGGTATCGCCCTGGGCGGCGGCTGCGAAATGATGCTGCACGCATCCAAGCGCGTAGCGGCCCTGGAATCGTACATCGGCCTGGTGGAAGTGGGCGTGGGCCTGATCCCTGGCGGCGGCGGCCTGAAAGAAGCGGCTGTCCGTGCTGCCCGCGAAGCCAAAGGCAACGACATCCTGCAATTCCTGAAGACCGGCTTCACCAATGCTGCAACCGCGAACGTTTCGAAGTCCGCGCTGGAAGCGAAGGCCATGGGCTACCTGAAGGAAGACGACGTGATCGTGTTCAACGCCTACGAGCTGCTGCACGTGGCCAAGACCACCGCTCGTGCGATGGCCGATTCCGGCTACCGCGCGCCGATCCAGCGTCCAGTGCCAGTGACCGGCCGTTACGGCTGGGGCACCATCCGCGGCCAGCTGGTCAACATGCGCGATGGTGGCTTCATCTCCGCCCACGACTACAAGCTGGGCGACATGATCGCCGAGATCGTGTCCGGTGGCGACATCGACCAGGGCAGCGTGGTGAGCGAGCAGTGGCTGCTGGATATGGAACGCAAGGCCTTCCTGGAATTGCTGAACCATCCTAAGTCGCAAGAGCGAATCATGGGCATGCTGCAGACCGGCAAACCGGTTCGCAACTAAGAGCAAATGTCCATCCTGTCGCTGGCCTTCAAAATCCTGTTGCGAGTGAAACCAAGCATGGTCTATGAGCAAATCAAGAAGCACATGACGGAGTCGCTGCCGTTCGTGCGCCTGCTCGGCATCCGCATCGACAGCATCGGCCCGGGAACGGCCGAAGTGTCGATGCCGGACGACGGCAAGCTGCACAACCACCTCGGCACGCCGCATGCAGGTGCGATCTTCACGCTGGCGGAAACGGCCTCCGGCGCAGCCATGGCAGGCGGCTTTGCCGACCTGATCATGGACATGCGCCCGGTCGCCAAGCAGTCGCGCATCGAGTACCAGAAAGTGGCCAAGGGCGCGACGCGCGCCTCGGGCAAGGTGCCGGGCGACATCGCCGCTCTGAAAGCGCAGCTGAAGGATGAAGGAAAAATCGCGTTCCCGGTCAACGTCGACATCTTCGACGAACACGGCACGCTGGCAGCACAAGTACAGGTGGACTGGTACCTCTCCGCCAAACGCTAACGAACACAGATACTGGAAAGCTTAAAATGAGCAAACAACTGCAAGACGCATACATCGTCGCCGCAACCCGCACCCCGATCGGTAAAGCACCGCGCGGCATGTTCAGCAAGACCCGCCCGGACGACCTGCTGGTCGCCGCCATCAAGGG
>JBCNOP010000346.1:0-3743 GCA_039593775.1 Pseudoduganella sp. | reverse complement strand
CGCTTGACCGGCGCTTCCACATCTTTCTCGTCGACGAAGTATGGAATCGAGATTTCGTCGCGCTTGGGGTGGTAGAGCGCGATCAGGAAATTGCGGGCGGTGATCAGGCTGCCGACAATCTCGTGCAGGCGGGCATACAGCACACTGGCGTCCGATTCGGCCGAGGCGGAAGCGGACAGGCTGGCGATCTCGTACAGCGCGCGCTGCAGGCGTTCGGCCTTGCTGCGCTCGGCCACTTCGCGCTCCAGTTCCAGCGTGCGCTCGCGCACGGCGCGTTCCAGCCGGTCCATGCTCTGCAAGCCTTGCAGGGCGCTCGAGACGTGGTTGGCGATCTGTGCGAACAGGGCCTGGTCTTCTTCGCTATAGGTATGCTCTTTATCGTAACTCTGGATCACCATGGCGCCGATCACGTCATGGTTCTGGTCCAGCAGCGGACAGCCAACCCAGTGCTCCGCAATCGTGCCCACGCCGAATACCTCGTTTTCCTCGCGGGCGCGATGCTCGTCGCCGGTCATCACCAGGCGCTGCTTGTTCAGGATCACCCAGGCGGTGGGCGACTGGTCGGGCGTGGCCAGCTGCACCAGCTGGTCCTTGTAGGGATGGTCGTCGACTTCATCGACGAAATAGACGAAGCGCACGGCGTTGCCGGGTGCGTCGCGGTCGCTCAGGGCCACATAGAAATTCGAGGCGTACATGATGCGCCCCAGCGCCGCATGCACGGACTGCAGGAAGACCGTGATGTCGGTACAACTATTGGACAGCTTGCCAATTTCCAGCAGGATTTCCTGGACGGCCTCCAGGCGGCGCAATCGGCTTTCCATCGTATTCCCAAGGTTAGATGCGTCTGGGAAATATAGCAGGAGGCGTCCACGCTAGCCAGTGAAAACAAAGCCCGCGTGGTGCGCGGGCTGTATCGCTTTGTGCTATGTCAATGCAGTGACATGGCAGGCCGTCGCGGCGGCAGGACCGGCGGGCCGATCGGCGTGATGCGCGGATCGATGGCCGGGTCGGGCGTCTGGTATTTGAAGGGATTGATGATGATTGGAGGAATCGTCGGTGGTGCGGATGGCGGGCCTTTGGGGCCGCCGCCGAACCATGAAATTGCGCTGCGCTGGCGCGGTTCGCTGTCGATTCCCAGGAGCAACGATTGGCTCCCGTCTCTTACTAGCCAAGCCATATTCCCCTCCATCTCAGAGATCGGATATTCAGTATAGGCAAACAGTTAATGATTTCAAGCAGCGATTTGGCCTGGCGCGGGACTTTTTCCGTTCATCATCGAAATTCCACCGTTCGTCGCAATCCGATGGCTGGCAAGGGGCAGCGGGCCTACAGTGACACCATGTTCAACGCCAAGAGGCCCATCATGAAAAAGGTATTTGCCCTGTCCCTGGTCCTGCTGTTCTTCTGCATGCTTGCAGCGTGGATCTCCTTCGACACCAACGACCTCGTCGTCACGGTCGGCGACACGGACTACGACGGGCCGCTGGGCACTTTGTTCGGCACCGTGCTGGCCGGCGGCGTGTTTGCCGTGGTGGCAGTCGTGATGGTTTTCGTGGCAGCCGTCGTGGCCGTGGTGATGGCCGGCGTCGGTGTGATCGTGATCCTGTCCCTGGCGCTGGCTGCCGTGGTGACCATGGCTGCCGTATCGCCGCTGCTGCTGCCGCTGATGATCCCGTTCTTCATCTATTGGCTGGTGAAGCGCCGCCACCGCAAGCCTGCCGCACCTGCCGCACCGGCGCTCGAACACTCTCCTGCCTGATCGCCCGGGTCGGGTGCTAGAATGCAATTTTGATAACTCACAAGATTGCATCCATGCGCCCGACCTGCTTGCTGCTCTCCCTCGCCTTTGCTGCCCCCGCCTTCGCTGACAAACTCGACGACGCCATCCTGGCGGAAATGAAACGCAGCCATATTCCCGGCGTCTCCATCGCTGTTGTGAAAGACGGCAAAATCATTCGCGAGCAGGGCTACGGCCTGGCCGACATCGAGAACAACGTCAAGGTCACGCCCGCCACCGTCTTCCAGTCCGGCTCGATCGGCAAGACCTTTACCGCCGCGCTGGTGATGCTGCTGGCGCAAGACGGCAAGCTGTCGCTCGACGATCCGATTGCCAGACATTTGCCCAACACGCCCAAGTCGTGGGAAGGCATCACCATCCGCCACCTGCTGTCGCACACCTCGGGCCTGGGCGATCCCTATGGCAAGATCGACCTGACCAAGGATTACACGGAAGAAGAACTGATCGCGCTCGAGGCGGAGATTCCCGTGCTGTTTGCACCGGGCGAGAAATGGTCGTACTCGAACATGGGCTATCACCTGCTCGGCTTCATCTGCAACAAGGCGGGCGGCAAATTCTACGGCGACCAGCTGCGCGAGCGCATCTTCGCGCCGCTGGACATGGGCACGCGCATCATCAGCGAAGCCGACATCATCCCGCACCGTGCGCGCGGCTACGAGCGCAAGGGCGGCAAGCTGGTGAACCAGTCCTGGGTGGCGCCGCGCCTGAACACCACCGCAGACGGCAGCCTGTACCTGACGGCGCGCGACCTGGCGAAGTGGGACCTGGCGCTGTACGGCGACAAGGTCTTGCCGGCCAGCGTGCGCCAGGCCAGCTGGACGCCGGCCAAACTGAACGACGGCACGGCCACCGAATATGGCTACGGCTGGCAACTGTTCCAGCGCAACGGCCACCGCACCATTGCCCACGGCGGCGCATGGCAAGGCTTCCGCTCCCAGCTGTACCGCTTCGTCGACGACAAACTGTCGGTGGTGGTGCTGGCCAATTCCACCACCGCGCGCCCGGGCAAGCTGGGCGACATCGTCGCCGCGCATTACCTGCCGGCGCTGGCCGTCAAGCCGAAGGCGGCGATTGCGGAAACCGAACCGGCCGTGGCCGAACGGGTGCGCGCCATGTTTGCCAGCATCGCCGAGCGCAAACTGCCGGATGGCTTGAGCGAAAATGTGGCCGGCAACCTGCCGCAGGACTTCCTCGACATGGTGTCGGAAGACTTGCGCGACTGGGGCCCGCTGCGCAAGGTTGAAGCGCTGGCGCGCAGCACCGATGGCGAGGTGCGCAAGTACAGCTATCGCCTGAACTACGCCAGCGGCGCCATGCTGGTCGACCTGAGCCTGGGCAAGGGCGACAAGGTCGAGCAGCTGCGCATGCGCCCCGACTGATCAGCCTTCCACGCGGTTGCGCCCGGCGCGCTTGGCGCGGTACAGCGCGTGGTCGGCCCGCACCAGCGCCGCGTCGCCGCTGCGGTCGCCCGGCGCCATGCTGGCGATGCCGATGCTGACCGTGATCGCGATGGTGCTGCCTTCGCGCCGCAGCGGGGTGTCGGCAATGCGCTGGCGCAGGCGTTCGCCGAAGGCGCGTGCCGCTTCCAGGTCGGCGCCCGGCAGCAGGATGGCAAATTCTTCGCCGCCGACGCGGCCCAGCATGTCGATCTTGCGCTGCGAATCGCGCATCAGGCCAGCCAGGTGGCGCAGCACGGCGTCGCCCCAATCGTGGCCGTGCGCGTCGTTGATGTTCTTGAAGTAATCGATGTCCAGCATCAGCACGGCGGCCCTGTGGCCGATATCGCGCTGCAGGCGGGCTTGTTCGTCTTCCAGCCGCGTCATGAACTCGCGCCGGTTCGGCAAGCCGGTCAGGAAGTCGGTGGTGGCAAGCTGCACCAGTTCTTCGTTCAGGCGCTTGCGCTCCGTGATGTCGATGGTGGAGACGATCACGAAGTCCAGCGCGT
>JBCNOP010000345.1:0-3760 GCA_039593775.1 Pseudoduganella sp. | reverse complement strand
GCCTGTACACCATGTTCGGCGACTGGCACCTGGCCCTGGCCGCCTACAACTGGGGCGAAGGCAATGTGCAGAAAGCCGTCCAGCGCAACCGCGCCGCCGGCAAGCCGACCGATTTCGAGAGCCTGTCGGAGCTGATGCCAGCCGAGACCCGCAACTACGTGCCGAAGCTGCAGGCGGTGAAAAACATCGTCGCCAACCCGTCGCAATACGCCGTGCACCTGCCGGTGATCGACAACGAACCGTATTTCACCGCGATCGACAAGACCCGCGATATCGACCTGGCCCTGGCTGCCAAGCTGGCCGAAATCTCGGTCGACGAGTTCAAAGCCCTGAACCCGCAGTTCAAGAAGCCCGTCATCACCGGCAACGAGCAGACCAAGATCCTGCTGCCGACCGAGAATGCCGCCAAGTTCGCCGCCAACCTGGCCTCCTGGACCCATGCACTGTCGAGCTGGACCACCCACAAGATTTCCAGCGCCCGTGAAAGCATCGCTTCCCTGGCACGCCGCTTTGGCACCACTCCGGATGCCATCCGCCAGGCCAACAATATTCCGCAGAAGTCGGTCCTGAAAGCTGGCTCGACCATCCTGGTGCCGAATATCTCCGCCTCGGCAGCCGGTACCGACATTTCCACCGACGTGATTGAAAACGCCGTCATGGCCGTGGAAAACGAGCGTCCGGGCCCAAAACGCAGCAACTACCGCCAAGCTTCCTCATCCCACGGCGAATCCAAACCCGCCGTCAGCATGGTCAAAGCGCGCGTGAAGCGCGACGAAGCCGGCAAATCGAAGTCCCGCCGCAGCAATTGAACGTATTGCCAACACGCTACCCCTTGCCAAACTTGCAGGGGTAGCGTCGGCACGTTTACAATCCCGTTCTTGCGGTATAACCCCATTGGAGTAGATATGGCTTTCTTGCAAGGCAAAAAAATCCTGATTACTGGCGTCCTGTCCAACCGTTCCATCGCTTACGGCATTGCTAAGGCTGCCCACCGCGAAGGCGCCGAACTGGCTTTCACCTACGTTGGCGAGCGCTTCAAAGACCGCATCACTGAATTCGCTGCCGAATTCGGCAGCAAGCTGGTCTTCGACTGCGACGTAACCAGCGACGAACAAATCGCCAACCTGTTCACCGACCTGGCCAAGAGCTGGGACCGCCTGGACGGTTTCGTGCACGCCATCGGCTTCGCCCCACGCGAAGCGATTGCCGGCGAATTCCTGGACGGCCTGACCCGCGAAAACTTCCGCGTGGCCCACGACATTTCGGCTTACAGCTTCCCAGCGATGGTGAAAGCCGCCCTGCCGCTGCTGAAGCCAGGCTCCTCCGTGCTGACCCTGTCCTACCTGGGTGCGGTTCGTGCGATCCCTTACTACAACACCATGGGCCTGGCCAAGGCATCGCTGGAAGCTTCCGTGCGCTACCTGGCAGAGAACCTGGGCCAGCACGGCATCCGCTCGAACGGCATTTCCGCCGGCCCAATCAAGACCCTGGCTGCATCCGGTATCAAGGACTTCGGCAAGCTGCTCGGCTTCGCCGCCGGCCACGCCCCGCTGCGCCGCAACGTGACGATCGAAGAAGTGGGTAACGCCGCTGCCTTCCTGCTGTCGGACCTGTCGTCCGGCATCACCGGCGACATCATGTACGTCGACGGCGGCTTCTCGCACGTGATGGGCCTGAACTCGAGCGATTACGAATAATCCTCGCTGCCCAGCAAAGCAAAAGCCGCCTCCGGGCGGCTTTTTTGTTGCTGAAAATTCGGGGTCAGGTCTGTCATTTGGACATCCGAACCGACCTTTTGATAAATCTCAATACGCCAAATCGACCATTTTCCCGTATTGAGATTTATCAAAGATCTGGCGTGCGTGTCCAAATGACAGACCTGACCCCGAATTTGGCTGGCTTGCGCAAAATCAATGAATTGACTAAAGTGGGCGCCTTGATTTCGCTTACTTCGAAGCCGCCCGCCCTGCATGCCCCTCGATCAATCCGACGACGAATTGATGCTGCGTTACCGCGATGGCGAGCTGTCGGCTTTCCAGGAGCTGTATCGCCGCCATAGCCGCGGCTTGTACCGCTTCCTTGCCTGGCGCAGCGGACGCACGGAATGGGCTGATGAGGTAGCGCAGGAGACCTGGCTGGCGGTGCATCACGCCCGGGCGCGCTATGCTGCGCAAGGCAGCTTCCGCAGCTACCTGTTCCAGATCGGCCGCAATCGCCTGGCCGACATGCAGCGCCAGCCCGATATCGACGATTGCGGCGATTGGGAATTGGTGCAGGATTCGGCGGAAGCGACTGCGCTGGACCGCCAGCAGAACCTCGCTCTTCACGCCGCCATCCGCCTGCTGCCGTTCGAACAAAAGGAGGCACTGGTGCTGCAGCACTTCAGCGGCTTGAGCATCGATGAGATTGCGCAGGTAGTCGCGGCGCCGGCGGAAACTGTGAAGAGCCGCCTGCGCTACGCCATGCGCAAGCTACGCGAGCAATTCAAGCAGGAGGAGACGGCATGACGCCTGTCGACAAAGACGATTTCGAAGACGCTGAGCTGGCGCGCCGCCTGGCCGCCCTGCAACAGCCCGAGCCGTCGGCGGAGCTCGACGCGGCCATCTTCGCCCAGATCCAGAAAGACCTTGCGCCCGGTCCAGCCGCCGCCAACGACCCGGCCACCGCGCCGCCGCGCCCAAGCCTGCTGCGCCGCTACCGCGCACCGCTGGCCTTTGCCGCCAGCCTGGCGGGCATTGCTATCCTGCTGCCAGTCTGGCGCAGCAACCAACCGCTGGGAATCTATCCCGTCGAAACGAAAATCGTGGAAGCGCCAGCCCCCCTGCCGGCTCCGGCGATCATCAACGACGAAGCCGCTGCCCCTGCGGACAAGAAACGGGAGTCCGCGATCGCTCCAGCCAAGCCGGCACCGCCCATGCCGCAGCTGGAGATGCCAGCACAAGCGCCGGAAGCGGTTGTTGCCGCGCCTCCTCCTGTGCCGGTGCCAGCGCCAGCGCCGGCTGCCGCGCCACCTGCACCGTCAAAGGAAGTGGATGAACTTGATCCGCCGCGCAAAGCGGCCGCCGGTGCGATTGAACCTGAAAACCCAAAAGACTGGCTGCAATCCATTGAGCGCATGCTGGACGATGGCGACACCAATTCGGCAGCGGCGCAGTGGAAGCGCTTCCGCAAAGCCCACCCGGACTATCCGGTGCCGGATACCCTGGCAGGCCGCTTGAAAGCGCTGGAATAAGCTACTTCGGCTTCACCTCGAACTCGCCGACCAGGATGGAACTGCCCTGCTCCTTCAGTCGCAATGTCACCATCTTGTCGTCCGCCTTCTGCGTGCCAAAGCCCGTCGTAAAGTGAAGCTGCAGCGTGGTCGCACCAGTGACAATCTGCTGCGCGCTGCCAAAGTAATTGACCTCGACGCGATAAACACCTGGCTTGGCGTTGCGCAGCATGAATTCCTCCGGACCATACCCCCCAGTGAAGTCGCGCGACATGCGCCCACCCTGGTAGGTCAGCTGATGGCCATAGTAGGCACGCTCGCCGTCCGGATCGATCACATGCAGGTCAATGTCGGTGTTATCCGCATCCCAGGTCAACACCACGCGCAGGTCAACCGGCAGGTTGCGCAGCAGTCGTGAATCCATACCCCGCGTGTCGAGCGGGCGTCCTGCAGCTTTCGCACGGTACACGATCGCATTCAGCTCTGACAGCGCGATCTGCTCCACGTCGGCGAAACGCCAGTCCCAGGGCCGCAGCACCACTTGATACA
>JBCNOP010000344.1:0-3776 GCA_039593775.1 Pseudoduganella sp. | reverse complement strand
TGATGGCGGCCACCGGCACCAACGCCGACACCTTCGCGGCGTTCGCGCAGTCCGGCACCCTGGCCAATGACCGCTTCGCCGACTACACGGCCAACAAGGCCAACTACCTGCGCCGCCTCACCTACGGCTTCGCACCAATCGCAGCGACCAATGCAGCAGCACCTGTGCCGAAAGGCGCCGAAGTGTTGCTGGAGACGCGCCAGCCTTACCTGAGCGACGCGCAGCGCCGCGTCGTCCTGAGAACGACTGCCCTGCCCTCGGGTTATCCGGTGATGGATGATGCGGAGGGCTGGGGCCGGATCAACCTGTTTGCCGCGGCCGACGGCTACGGCGCATTCAACGGCAACGTGGTCATCGTGATGGATGCCAGCAAAGGCGGCTTCAATGCGGCGGACCGCTGGCGCAATGACATCAGCGGCAACGGCAAGCTGGTCAAACAGGGCAGTGGCGCGCTGAAGCTGGCCGGGGCAAACACCTGGAGCGGCGGCACGGAGCTGACCGCAGGCACGCTGCAAGGCGACTCCGCCTCTGCCTTCGGCACCGGTGATGTTTACGTGAGCAGAGGCACACTGGTGGCCAATGCACCAACCGCGCTGAAGCTGGCCGGCAAATATACCCAGCTAAGCGGCAGCACCACGCTCGAACTGGGCATCGGCGGCGCTTCTGCCGGCAGCCAGGGCAGCCTCTCGGTGGCATCCACTGCCACCATTGCCGGCGGCACGCTACGCGTGAAGTTCGCCAACGGCTACAAGCCTAAAGCCGGCGACGTGCTGACCGTAATCACAGCCGCCAGCCTGAAGGGCAAGTTCAGTACCATCACGGTAGATGGCTTTGCGAACGTCACGCCAAATTACAGCGCCACTGCTTTGACGCTGACCATCGGAAGCTAAGCAGTCGGCAGGAATCGGGTAACATCGCCTGCATGCACCGACAAAGCTGGCATCTTCGCCCGACAACGCAACTGCGTGCCTATATCGACCGCTATTGGGGCTGGGAGGGCGATCATCCGCTCCCGCCCCGGCTTCCGCCAGGAACTGGTTCGGAATGCGTCTTCCATTACCGCTCGCCCTATCTTATTGATGGCCAGGTTTCGCCGCGGGCGGTCCTCCTTTGCCTGCGCACACGCGCCATCGCGATCGATGGAAATGGGCCGCTCGGGTTCGTCGCCGTGCGTTTTCGCGGAGGTAGCCTGCGGCATTTCTGCGGCCGGCCGCTGGCCCACTTCCACGACCAGCAGTTGCCTGCGCACGCTGTGTGGGGCGACAGCGCCGAACGCCTGTCCGACCAGCTCGCACAGGCCAACGGCCCGGCCGCGCGAGCCGCTGCGCTCGATCAATTCTTCCTCGCGCGCCTGGGGCAGCATGAGGATCGCAGCGGACGCGGGCTGGACGCCCTGCTCGACCAACTGTATTACGCGCCGGGCACCAGCATTGACGCCCTGGCCGGGCAATCGGGCTGGACACGCCGCCACTTCCAGCGCAAGTTCACCGATACCTATGGGCTAGGGCCCAAGCAATTTGCCCGCATCGCACGCCTCGGCCATACGTTGCGCCTGCTGGCGCTCTCGCCGGACCTGCCTGCGCTCGATGCCGCTTTGCGCATGGGCTATTTCGACCAGCCGCACTTCATCCACGAAGTGCGCACATTGACAGGCAGCACACCGCATACGATTGTCACGGGGATGCGTGAAAAGTCCCATTTCTACAATCCGCCGTCAAGGCCGATCGCGTAAGCTACGGGCTCGATCCACTCACGGAGCATCCATGTACCTGCTTGCCACGCTTGACGCCCATCCTCAATTCCGCCCAGACCTGCTTGCTGCGCTGGATCACATGGTGGCCTGTTCGCGCACCGAGCCCGGAACGCTGCAATATGAGGTGCTCACGGACCTTGAAAACGAAAACCGTATCATCGTGTTCGAGCGTTATTCCGATGCCGCCGCCATGCAGGCGCACCTGGAAAGCGCGCCCTTGCTGGCACTGGCCGCCAAGTTCACCACTTGGCTCAGTGCGCCGCCGTCACTGGTGCGCATGGCCCGGCGGAACGGTTTCCTGCGCTAGGAAGATGACTATGCGAGCGGCTATTTCTACATGGCTTCTGCTGCAAGCTGCATCGGCCTTTGCTTCCTCTCCGGTTGCCACGGGTGATCCTTCGCGTCCAGAGTGTATCGACGCCATGCGGCTTGGCAAGGCGATGTATGAGTCCACAGCGCCGCGCCTCTACGCACCTTTGTCGGTCCCGAAAGGAATGGAGAGCCGCTTGATCCTTGGCGCATTTGACCTCGATATCTCCGGCGGTGATGCCCTTACCAATTCGCCCGAATTTGAAAAGCTGCCGCGCGGTTCAGGCGCCATCTACTGGGCTGCCAAGCCAAGCGAAGGACATCGAATTGTCGTGCAAGACATGCCTATGAGCTGGCAGGGAAATACCTACGACCTCTACCTCCTCGATCCCGCCGCGCAGAAGGCAAGTTCCCTGGAAAAACCAATCATCGCACAGGCATGGCGTCCACCGCTGGTCTTCCAGCGCGACAAACAAGGCACGAAATGGTTCATTGACGTTGGCCATCCTGCTATCGCCCTTGGAGACTGGAACGTATACACAGCTAAAGAGGGACGTCCAGTCTGCACGATCTCCTTTCACCCTGGCGCCGAAAATCCTGCTGATTTGTTGCCCAAGCAGTTGCTGGCATTTACCCGAAGATTGGATGAGGTCCTCGGCCCCGGCAATAATGAAGGTACGCTGCAACCAACGGCCGGCATAAGAATTGCGGCCCAACACCTCTTGGCCAACGCGGCGCTTCGCCCATGGGCGCTCGCCGACACCGATGCATATAACTCCCGTAGTGAAGTCGATAAAGGCCTTGAACAGTGGGCTAATGCAAATCGAGCGCGCCGCCGGCTGTATGACGAAATAAGGAAAACTTATCCAGATGCAGAAAAATCACTGGCCGAGTATTACGAAAAAGCGTACCGGCTGCCCGCCCAGAAATCGCGGGAAGTGGCCAGCTGGACACTTAGCCTGATTCTCCGCTCGTATTTTGTCTTCCCAAACGAGGAAGGCCGCCGCCAGGACCGCAACACCCGGACAAATCCTTGGCCACATGCTCGCTAGGGTCAGGGCCGCGGGCCAAGGTACTGCTTCATGAGCGCATCGTAAACACCATTGGCATGGATGTTCTTCAGGCCAGTGTTGAAGGCATCGCGCACGCGGGCATCGCGAAACACTGCCCTGCGCGGGCTTTCGGGGAAAATCCTGTGGAAGGTCACCGCCTGGCTGGCGTTAATTTGAGGCTCCAGTTTTTCGGTGAAATAGCGGAAGATCAGGCGGTCCCCCACCACTACGTCTACCCTGCCCGTGAAAAGAAGTTTGTTCTGCGTGATCTGGGCAGGCACTTCCCTGTAGTCCGAGTGGCCGCTGGTCACCATGCTAAAACGGTCGCCCAGCACCATGCTGGCATTCTGGAACGCCGCCACTGAGTAGTTGGCCAGGTCCTCGATCTGCTGAATCTTCAGGTTGCGGCGGGTGAGCGTGGTGGCGACGTTCTGGTAGACGATGTAGTTGTCCGTGAAGTAATCCTGGCCGCCAATCCCTTCACTGATCGACAACAGCCCATCGAGCTGGCCGGCGCGCAGCATCGCCAGCGCCCGGGTTTGCGGCAGCATGTGTCCCACCAGCTTGTAACCGCCGGAAGCCAAGGCTTGCCTGGCGATGTCATAGTCCAGTCCCGCGGTGCCTGACTCCATGACGTAAGGCGGCTTGGGCAAACCCATGCC
>JBCNOP010000343.1:0-3845 GCA_039593775.1 Pseudoduganella sp. | reverse complement strand
GGCATCGAATGCCGCAAGGATGGTGGCGTGGTGGATGAAATCCCCGCCGCCTACAAAGACATTGACCAGGTCATGGCACACCAGTCCGACCTCGTCGAAATCGTGCACACGCTGAAGCAGGTCGTGTGCGTGAAAGGATAAGCAATGAAGGTAACGATCAAACTACCCAAGCCGCGCAATCCGCTGGCCGTGCTGGCACGCCAGCGCAAGGCCGGCAGCCACCAGCGCGACGAACAACAATCGCGCCGCGCATTGAAGCAGCAACTGCGCCGCCAGTTGGCGCAGCCGGAGGAGTGAGTCCATGCAATCGGCAATCATGTTGAACCAGCAGCAGGCAATCGACTTCCTGCTGCACGTTGCGATTACCCGCCCGGTCTTCATGTGGGGGCCGCCGGGCATCGGCAAGAGCGCGCTGGTGCGCCGCTTCGCGGAAGCCGTGGGCATGGAGTGCGTCTCCCTGCTCGGCAGCCAGCTCGCGCCGGAAGACCTGCTGGGCATCCCGCAGATCGACGGCAAGTGCTCGCGCTTCTTCCCGCCGGCGAACATCGTGCGCGATGAGCCGTTCGTGCTGTTCCTGGACGAGCTGAATGCATCGTCACACGAAATCCAGAAGGCGTTCTATTCGCTGATCCTGGACCAGCGCATCGGCGAATACGAGCTGCCGAAAGGAACCATCGTGATCGGCGCAGGCAACCGTGCCAAGGACGCAGCTATCGTCAAGCCGATGCCGTCCGCACTGGTGAACCGTATGGCGCACATCCACCTGCGCTCCGACCACCGCCAATGGCTGGAGTGGGCAAGCGGTGAGGGTGGCATCCATCCATGGGTGCTGGAGTACATCCAGTTGCGCCCCGACCACCTGTGGAGCGAGCCGCCGAAGCATGAGGAGCCGTTCTCCACACCGCGCAGCTGGCACATGCTGTCCGATGCGCTGCATTCCTTTGGCGAGGATGCGGGTGAGGATATGCTGGATGCATTGGCCTACGGCTTGCTGTCGCCAAACCATGCTGGCAACTTCAAAGGTTTCCTCAAGCAGTTACGCCACAAGCATGGCCTGCATGCCATCATCAAAGGCGAACAGCACTGGCCCGATGCGCCGGCGGACCGCGATGTGCTGTACTTCCTCGCGCAATCCTTCCGCGCCCACCTGCTGAAGGAGTTGCCCGAGGAGGAATCGGCCGTACGCAGCGCGCACCATGCCTTGTCGATCCGCGCCAAGGACATGCTGCGCGACCTGGCCCGCATCAGCGTCGAAATTGCGCAATCGCTGCTCGGGGAAGATGCGCAAGGACGGCGCCTGCCGGCGTGGTTCCTGGTTGAAGTAGCACGCGACCTGCCACGACTGGCGGGCCGCAGCCAGAAGGAAACCGCATGAGCAAAGACAAGAAACCCGATCCTGCGGCGGAGGCGCGCAAGGCCGGGATTGCCCGGGTGCTGGCGCATCCCGTGCTCGGCGCAATTGCGGGGCACGTCAATTTTCGCGCCGAAGCCTCGCAGCAGATGGTTCCTGCCAAAGGGTGGCTCGCTGTATCGCCTGGCGGCACGGTGTGGCTCCACCCGAAACGGCGTGCGCATCCGGAGCAATGGGCGCGCGTCATCGGGATTGCGCTTTCCTGCCTTGGGCTTGGCATGGTGCGGCGCCGTGAGCCAGCGGCGCTGTGGGAGGTCGCTGCACTGGTGTCGGCCTCGCGCTTCTGCGCTGAACTCAAGCTGGGGGAGTTGCCGGAAGAATGGCGCTTGCCGGAATGCGAAGACGCCAGCGTGGAATCCTTGTTGCAGCGTTTTTGCACCGACAGCTGTCCCGCGCCGCTGCTGGCGTGGCACGCCGATATCGCCGGCGGTGCATCGCTCTTCGTGGCGCTCGACGAGAAACCGGTTGCCTGGCGACGCCAGACGCCTACGCCCTGGCGCGAATTGCTGGCCGATGGCATTGCTCGTGGCGTTGGCAGGGCGCTTGCCATTGCCGGTGGTGCGCCTGTGGAGCAAGCCGCTAAACCGCATAGCCGCGAACACCGTGCGCGCCGCCGCATGATGGACTGCTATCCCTTGCTGGGTGCATTGGCGGCAAGCTTCGACCTGGAGAACGATATCCGCATCTGCCAGCAGTACGACATTCGCGTCGCAGCCATCGATGTCGGCGCCCGCCGGATCTGGATCAATCCCGCGGCGGGCCTGAACGATGACGAAACGCTGTTCGTGCTTGCCCACGAATTGCTGCACGCTGGCCTCAATCATGCTTCGCGCCGTCGTGGCCGCGACCCCGTGCTGTGGAATGTCGCTTGCGACTTCGCGATCAACGGCTGGCTGCTTGAGATGCAGGTCGGCGCGCCACCAGCCATCGGCATGCTGCATGACGCTGCACTGGCAGGGCAATCCGCCGACGAAATCTACGACGGCCTGGCACGCGATATCCGTCGCGCCCGCAAGCTGGCCACGCTGCGCGGTACCGGTCAGCCTGACTTGCTGGGCGAGGACAGCGGCACCCAGTTCACCGACGCGGAGGAGTATTGCCGCCGAGCGCTTGCGCAAGGCATGGACCGCTGGGAATACGATGGACGCCGCGGCACCATGCCTGCCGGCCTGCTGGAAGAAATCCGCAGCCTGGCGCAGCCGCCCATTCCATGGGACGCGCGGCTGGCACACTGGTTCGATGAGCGCTTCCCGCCGCTGGAAATGCGGCGCAGCTATGCGCGGCCTTCGCGCCGGCAGGGCGCCACGCCCAATATTCCACGGCCTTCGCTGTGCAAGCCTCCTGATGAGGAGCGCAAAAGCCGCGTCTTCGGTGTGCTGCTCGACACTTCGGGCTCGATGGAGCCAGCCATGCTGGGCAAGGCGCTAGGCGCGATCGCCAGCTATGCCCTGGCGCGCGACGTGATCGCTGTGCGCCTGGTGTGCTGCGATGCCATGGCTTATGACTGCGGCTGGGTCGAGCCAGAAAACCTGCTGGACCGCTTCACCCTGCGCGGCCGCGGTGGAACCGTGCTGCAGCCAGGCTTCGACCACCTGCGCGACCTGGCGCACAAAGGCGAGATGCCGGCGCACGGACCCGTGCTGGTCGTGACTGACGGCTGGTGCGAGGACAAACTAGAAACGCGCATGGACCACGCCTACCTGCTGGCCGACGGACGGCGCCTGCCATTCACCCCGCGCGGAGAAGTCTTCTACGTTTCGGAATAACTATTGCCCGGAAGTGACAGGCATTGGCGGCAACCCCATCATCTTTCGGCGGATATTGAGCGCGTTTTCATCTTCAATGACCACCGGCTTGCCGCTGGCGAGCTGTGTGCCATAGCGCTGCGGCAGGCCCTTGGCGACGCGCAGCCTGTCTTCGGCCTGCGCCAGTTGCGATCCCGGCACGTCGTTCTGCGCCTGCGCCTCACGCAGGGCGGGCAGCAGCACTTCCAGTTCTTTCTCGGGCATGCGCATCAGGACCGTGAACGCGTTCTGCGACAGTTCCGGTCCAGCGAAGCGCACGCCGGGCCAGCCATGGGAGGCGACGATGGTTTTCAGCCGCGCCAGTTCCTTGCGGTCGCGCGCCGCATCGCGCTTGCCGGGAGCGCCCATTGCTTCCAGTGCGCGGATGGCGGCCAGCTCGCGGGTGTCGAGCACTTTGCGCTTGATGATGATTTCCTCGCCGACGATGATGGTGGCAGGGCCGCCATTGCCGCCGGTACGGATGGTCACGCGCACATTGCCGCGCGCATGCGTCGTGCCGCGGTTGTCCTGCTCGACCTGGTTCGCCTCCACCTGCACCGTATGCTGCTGGCCGATGGGCAGCATGATGCGTGCGACTTCCTTGCCCGCCGCCAGCGTCTGCACGCTGATGCGGCTTGGCTCAGCCGCAC
>JBCNOP010000342.1:0-3863 GCA_039593775.1 Pseudoduganella sp. | reverse complement strand
TCCTCAATCCCTATCCCCACGAGTTGATGCAAGCGTGGGAAGACCCGCGCCCATCGGCAAAGAAAAAGCCGGCATTGGAAAAACAGCAATCTTTGTTGGATTTTTAATGTCGAAAAACTTTACATTTGGCACCCTTTCGGAGCGCCAGGGCTCAGCACTTCCTTTACAAATCAACGATTTATAAATGCATGGCCTAAAACTTGCTTACAGTTATCATTAATTACTTATAGCAAATTTTAGATGCCAATCATGAAATTCAAAGCCCTCGCTGCCGCAGCCATTCTCGCCGCCCCGGTTTTTGCTAACGCCACCCCGTTCACACTCCTCGCCGGCGGCAATATCGACCTGGAACAAGGCAGCAAAGTGACCGGTGACGTTGGCGCCAAAGGCAACATCACGGCCAAATACGAATCACAGGTTACCGGCAACGTCACGGCTGGCGGCAACGTCACCCTCGAGCAAAAGTCGAAGATCCAAGGCAATGCGACTGCCGGCAACAAGGTGGATGTGAAATATCAAGCCGACGTCACTGGCAAAGTCACCGGCAAAACGAACTCGCCGTCGTTGAACACCCTGCCCGCTGCTACCGACTTCAAGGCAGGCGGAAAGGCGTATGGCCTGAAGTCCGGCGCAACTGCCGAAATGGCGACTGGCTCATACGGCAACGTCAACCTTGAATACGATTCCACCCTAAGGCTCAGCGCAGGCACGTACTACTTCGATTCGCTGACTGTGGGTGCAGAGAGCTCGTTCATCTTCGACCTGTCCAAAGGCGCCATCAACCTCTTCATCAAAAACAATGTGAACATCGGGTCCCAGTTCGATTTCGAAATGCTGAACGGCACCGCCAACGACATCTACACCGAAACCAAAGGCAACTGGACCCAAGGTGCGTGGGGCGAATGGTTCGGCACCTTGTTCGCATCCGGCGCCGGCAGCAATATGCACTTCGACCAAGGGAATAAGCTTGGCGGCATCTTCATGGCAGGTAAAAACATTCAACTGAACCTGAACACTATCGTGACCGCCATGCCGGAAGAAACTTCGAAAGTACCAGTTCCAGGCTCGCTGCCGTTGCTCGCAATCGGCTTGGTTTCACTGGCGCTCTTCCGCCGCCACAAAGTCCATTGACGCATTTGCCATGTCTCGACAGGCATCGGCCAACATAGCAGCCCACACAAGGCAGCCCTTGGCCGATGGATGGTAGCCATCCTCAGCTGCCAACGAGGCATCGTTGGACTGGCCAAGGTTAAGCCGCACATGCAGCCCTGCTCCCTCGGCCGCCAACTGCCGCAACGCACGATCCAGCGTGGCCGCCTTCAGGCCCAGCACCCAGCGTAACGGTTGCGGCAAGGCGGGGAATTTCCCCATCGGCGGCACGCCTGACAACAACACCATTTTAGGCGCGCAGCGCACCCGCAAAGCGGCCACCAGCGCCAGCACGTCGCGCCGCCAGGCGCGCACTGGCCGGAAGGCGACGGCATCATTGACGCCGAAAGCAAGCAACAGCACATCGACAGGCTGCGCCGGCACCTTCTCCGCCAGCTCACGCAGTGCATCGCGTACGGTGGCGCCGTTGCGCCCGCAAGCATTCCAGTGGACAGCGCGGCCCGTCGCATTGGCAAGACAGACTGCAAGTTGGGCAGTGATTGCCTCCTCCTGCACCTGGACGCCGACGCCCGCCACCGGTGATTCCCCGACCGCCAGCAGTACCAACGGTTCGCCCGTTCCAGGATGAACGCCATTGCGTTCGCCGCTGGCTTCCGGCAGCCGGGGCGTGCGGGCACGGGTTCGCCGCCCCTGCCAGATCAATACCGGCAGCAACGGCAAGGCAATTATTTCAGGTAGCAGGTTCCGCATCATCTATTGGTGGCAGGCTACCGCGCTCGCTTGCGAACGCGCTGATCATTGAAGAAAAGGTACTCTACTGCAGTGCAGCATAACCATTCGGAGCTTCGATGGCGAAAGCAAACACTGTAACGCGCTTGCTGCGCAGCCTGGCGCGCGCCGGCAAAGCGCAACAAAGGCTCGCGGCCAAGCTTGCCGCCAAATCGGCGCCCAAGCCTGCGAAACGTGCCTCCTCCAAAGCGAAGCTTGCTCTCGCCATCCGACAACACAGCAGGCCGGATGTTACCCCCGCGCCAGGCAAGTGGAGTACTGGCCAGTTTACCTGCGTTCCTGAGCCGTATGAGGGTCACGTCACGCGCATGAACTACTGGCTTTATTTGCCAGAACATGTCCCTGCCACCGCTACAGGCCACGGTTTGCCGCTCCTGGTGATGCTGCACGGTTGCCACCAGAGCGCCACCCAGTTCGCCAGGGGAACCCGCATGAACCATCACGCCGAGCGCAAAGGCTACGCCGTGCTGTACCCGCAGCAATCGCTGAGCGTGCAGGCGCAGCGGTGTTGGCGTTGGTATAACCCAACTGTGCAACATGGCGGCGGCGAAACCGCAGCACTGGCGCAATTGATAGACATGATATGCACCCAGCAATTCATAGACCGCCGGCGCATATACGCTTGCGGCATTTCCGCCGGTGCTGGCATGGCTGCCATCCTGGCACTGAATCACCCCGAGTTGATTGCGGCCGTGGGCCTGCATTCCGGTCCCGTCTTCGGAGCCGGCCGCAATGCTGTCGAAGGACTTCGTGTCATGCGCCAGGGTTCGGTGATTGCCGCCCACTCCGCCATCGACCGGGTCTTAGAGCGTCGCGCAACGCTGCGCCCGGAGATCAGACCATTGCCACCAATGCCTGCCCTGCTGATCCATGGGCACGACGACCACGTCGTGGCATCGGTGAATCAGCAACAGCTTGCACAGCAGTGGCTGAAGCTGAACGGAATGCCGCACGCCGCAGTGGCAGACAGCGTCACGGTCAAGCCACATGGCCGTGGCAGCAGCCGCAGTTCTCACGAGATCCAAGAGTACCTGCTTGACCGCAAGCCGATCTTGCGCATCGTCCGGATTGGGGGTCTTGGGCACGCTTGGAGCGGCGGCGACTCTTCTGAGCGGTTCACCTCGAAAACCGGTCCTGATTCCAGCCGCATGATGATCGACTTTTTCAGCAAACACCGGCGCTAATTCTCGCCCAAGGCTGCTACTCGGCAAGCCCAAGCTGGCGCAGGCGTTCGGCTGCCTGCAACCGGCTGTTCACCCCCAGTTTCACGTAGATCTTTTTCACGTGCGAATTCAGCGTGTTCAAGGAGATAAACAGGCTCTCGGCGATTTCATGGTTCGTCGCACCCCGCGCAATATGACTGACGACGAGCTTCTCTTTCTTGCTGAACAACTGCGGCAGGCGATCAAAGGCCTGCGTTGAGTCCTGGGCGGCATCCGCGCCCATATGTCCGAGCAAGGTATGGACATAGGATTTGTAATCAGCACCGCGCGCCAGCTTTTTAAGCATTCCGGACAGTGCTTCCCCCTCATTGATGAATACGCGCAGCAGATGCGTGTGTTCGGCCAGGCTGACAGCCTGTTGCAACGCCGTCATCGCGTCGTCGCTGCGGCCATCCTTTTGCAGGCAGATCGCCTTGAGCACCAGGATCTCGGTCATCACCGCCAGGCGCTTGCCTTCCGAAGCCGGATACCACAAGCGCTCCAGCAGGTCGAGCGCCTGGCAGCGCCGTTCGGCATGGATGAAAAAGCGCGCCTGCACGAGGTATTCCGCCTCCCGTCCGGGCGCCAGTGCTTCCTCGAGCGGCAAGCGGGCGGCTTCGCTCCAGAGCTGGACCGCATCCATCTTGCCGAGGCTCAGCCAATAGCCTGCAATGACCGCCGACAGCGGCGCGATCTCCACTACGAGGCGGCCGGCGTAGCGCAGCAGCAGGACCTCGAACTGGGGATCGCAGGCCTCCGTGG
>JBCNOP010000341.1:0-3891 GCA_039593775.1 Pseudoduganella sp. | reverse complement strand
AACATGCCGGCGACGCAAAGCCTGACCGCAGGCCGCGACGTCAAGTTCCTGAGCGTGTTCGTGGTCTCAGGCGGCATCCAGATGCCATCCGCCGAAGTTACCAGCCAAGGAACCGCGACAAACGACCAGAAGTAACGATAGAATGGTGTTGCCAATCAGACAGCGTTGAAAGCCGACATGAGACCAGCTAACACCATTCTGACCTTCGCCATCTTTTACGCCTTCGCCGAGGCGGCCCTTGCACAGCAAGGTGCACAATCCTTACAGGAAAACGGGCAGCGGGCGCTGCGGGAACCCACTCCTGCAGCGCCCCTCCCGCTGCCGCCTCCTCCACCTCCCGTTACCATTCCACCTGGCGGATTGACAGTCACCCTGAAGCAAGTGACAGTCACCGGGAATTCCCTCATCCCGCAGGACGACCTCCTGCGTGAACTTGGCCCTGTGGTTGGCAAGACATTCGATTTCGCCGGCTTAAGCGCCTTGGCCGACAAGCTATCCGCTTACTATCGCGCTGCGGGCTATCCATTTGCACGCGCCTACCTGCCGCAGCAGGACCTGCAGCAAGGGACGCTGCGTATTGAAGTGCTCGAAGGACGCTACGGCAGTATTACCGCCAACGGCGATAAGTCACTGAGTCCAGGCGCCCAGCGCTTCCTGTCGCCTCTCAAGCCAGGCAGCGTCATCGAAAGCCACGAACTCGAACGTGTGACCCTGATCCTGGACGACCAGCCGGGCGTGCGCAGCGTTCCGGTGGTTCGTCCCGGAAAAGAAGTCGGCACTGGCGACCTCGCCATTGAAGTGCAGCGCGATCACCGCTACACCGGCGAGATCGGCATTGATAACAACGGTACCCGCTACACTGGCCGCACCCGCGCTCATGCCAACCTGGATATCGACAGCCCGTTTACGCTCGGCGACCAGATCTCCCTGCAAGGGATGTACACCAATGAGCAGATGTGGTTCGGATCCGCCGGATACGCCATACCGCTGGGTGCTACAGGCCTGCGCGGCCGCATCGGCTACAGCCGGTCCTATTACGCGCTTGCCGACAGTTTCGCCGCCCTGAACGCAACCGGTACCGCGAACGTCAGCAGCGCGGGCCTGAGTTACCCGCTGGTGCGTTCGCAGCGCCGCAACATCACCCTGTCGGCAACGTTCGAACACAAGCGCCTGCGCGACCAGCAGGGCGCCACCGACAGCAGCAGTGACAAGTCGAGCAACAGCGTGCCGATTGCCGTGAACTTCGACGTGCGCGACAACCTGCTGCGCGGCGGGGTCACCTACGGTGCAGTCTCCTGGACTCCAGGCCGCCTCAGCCTCGATGGCGCCTTGCTGGAGTCCGATGCAACGACTGCACGCAGCGCCGGCCATTTCTCCAAGCTGAACCTTGACCTCGCACGCATCCAGTCGGTGGCCGAACATATCGATGTCTATGGAAGGGTTTCGGCGCAATGGGCCAGCAAGAACCTGGACTCATCCCAGAAATTCGGTCTCGGCGGCCGCAACGGCGTGCGCGCCTATCCCGGTGGCGAAGGTTACGGCGATTCCGGCGCCCTGCTGCAGCTCGAACTGCGCTATGCATCCGGCGCACTGATGCCCTACCTGTTCTACGACATCGGCCGCATCACCACCAACCGGGAACCCTGGACCAGCGACAGCAATCATCGCACCTTGGCTGGTGCAGGAGTGGGCCTGCGTTATGACAACCGCGCTTTTAACGCCTCACTGATTGCGGCATGGCGCACCCGCGGTGGCGAGCCGCGCTCGGAACCGCACCATAGCCAGCCGATGGCATGGTTGAATGTGGGCTACCGCTTCTGAACGAAGCAGTCGCGCGCCACCCGGTGCAGCATGGTGTTAGCCTGCCGGTGCTAACAGCTGGCACACAGGGCGCGCCATGCATTCCGCTACCATCGCTCCGTTCAATAAGCAGCAGCCGAAGACCGTCTTCATCATCGACGACAACGCCATGATGCGGTCGATGTTGCGCCTTGGTGCAAACGAAGCCGAACTCGCGGTTCTTGGCGAGGCCGGAACAGCACAGGCCGGGCTTGCGCGCTGCCTGCAACTTTCGCCCGACATCGTCCTGCTGGACCTGGGCCTGCCAGATGGAGATGGCCTCGAACTGCTTTCTGAACTCAAGTCACGGTCGCCCGACGTCTTCGTCATCGTCGTATCCGGCAATAACGACCAGGAAGTAGTCCGGGGAGCAGTCTCGCGCGGCGCCTTGGGCTTCATCGTAAAACCCTTTAGCATTGGCTCGATTACCGACACCTTGGTTGCTGCCCGCCGCCGGCTTGCAGCACGTCAGTGACCCTCCTGTATCAAATTGCAATGCAATGTCGGAAAGCTTTACATTTTTTCAAGCGCGCTCCCTTACCCCATCGGCAAGTAACTGATACTAAAGAAGCTCCTGTTCCGGGCGCGAATATTGCTGAACGTTTTCCCGACGTAATCATTCACTGAGCAATATTCTCGGGAGGAAATGACGTGCGAAAACACATGACGAAAAAGTTGCTAGGTCTGATGCTGGCGATGGCGGCCATCAGTGGTGCCGCGCAAGCGGTTCCAAACCGCACGACTGCACCCTTGATCACCTCCGGCGCGCTGCCCGATACTCCTGCAGCCCATGTAGACCCCAACAACGCGGCCTCCCCCTTCTCAGGCGTAGTCAGCATCAATATCCGCTATGACGGCCTGAGCTATATCTGTTCCGGCGCACTGGTAGGCAAACGCCAGGTGGTGTCTGCCGGACACTGCGTGGATACCAACGGCAAAGGCAGTTTGATCGACCTCAACAAACCGGGGAACGATGTGCGCGTTGTATTCAACGCTTCCTCCACGCCTGGAGATCCAGGCCGTGCGGTCGTCACCGCCAGCAAAGTGCAGATGAACCCGAACTACGCCGGCTTCGGCAACTGCCCGGCCGGAGTTTCGGGTTTTTGCGTCAACGACGACCTGGCAGTCATCACCTTGGGCCAGGATGCTCCTGCTTCGGCCAAGATATACAAGCTCGCGGGCCAGCAGCTGCAGGCCAACACCCGCATCATCATGGCCGGCTACGGAACGTCCGGCGATGGGATCAAGGGCTATACGATCAGCCCGGATTTCCGCGTCAAGCGCACCGGGCAGAACGTCGTCGATCTATTCGATGCTGACGATGAACAGGGCTTCAATGGCCCGAACGAAGTCTGGTACGCCGACTTCGACGGCAATGGACATGACACCTTTTGCGAATGGGGGCTCGCATGCTCGGCGCAACTGCCGAACGACCGCGAGTCGGGCATCGGCGGCGGGGACTCCGGCGGACCGTCCTTCATCGAGCAATCCGGCGAGCTGTTGCTGATCGCAACCAATACCTTCGGCGGCACACCGGACGGTATCATTTCGGGCGCTTTCGGCACTTACTTCGGCGGCATCGTCCTGCACAGCTACCTGGACTACCTGGTCGGAGCAACGGGTGGCGCAGTACAAGTAGTTCCGGAACCAGCCAGTATCGTAGTGTTCGCGCTTGGCCTGTTGGCACTGGCAAGCATGCGCCGCCGAGTCCGTCAGCGCTGAGCGTTACAGGGCAGCCTGTGTCGCACTTTGGGCTGCAGCCGCCCTCACCCTAGACGAGCGTTTCCGCCACCAGATAACTACCCCGGTGACGCTCAACATCGCCACCACGATCCCCATTGCGGAAATCAGGATGCGCCCCGGCAGGCCAAGGATACGGCCGGAATGCAATGGGAATTGCGCCTGCACGAAAATATCGGCAGCTGTCCCTTTCCATGGCTGCCGATCGCCGAGCAGCCGTCCATCGATGCCGTCGTAATACAGCACCGCCGGGCCGACGCCACCGGCGCCATGGTCGTCTCCGGGTTTGAAGAAGCTCACGCCGTAAATGCC
>JBCNOP010000340.1:0-3905 GCA_039593775.1 Pseudoduganella sp. | reverse complement strand
ATCAGGCTGGGTTCAGTTTTCATCGTTGTTGCGTCGCACCATCAAAAGTCGTCGAATTGTCTTTGAAATGACAACTTTGCGACATAGCTCACGCTAATATCATCACACAAAATGCGCATGACAACTAAAAAAGCGCGGCTAAAAACCAAGGAGACACCGTGCAGGATAATCTGACGACCTTCCCTCGCAGGCTGCTTCAGCATGGCAAGGAGCGGCCGCACAAGCCTGCGTTCCGCGAAAAGGACCTGGGCATCTGGCAGACCTGGGACTGGCAGCAAGTGAATGCCGAAGTGCGCGCGCTGGCCTGCGGGCTGGCCGCAATCGGCTTCCAGCGCGGCATGAACCTGGCCATCATCGGCGACAATCGCCCGCGCCTGTACTGGTCGATGCTGGCGGCGCAGTGCCTGGGCGGCGTGCCGGTGCCGATGTACCAGGATGCGCCGGCAGCCGACATGTCCTTCGTGCTGGAAAACGCAGAAATCCAGTATGCCATCGTGGAAGACCAGGAACAGGTCGACAAGCTGCTCGACCTGTGCGACCAATGCCCGAACATCAAGCACATTGCTTACGAAGACGAGCGCGGCATGCGCAATTACACGCACCAGCAATTGATGTCGTATGCCCGCTTGCAGGAGTTGGGGCGAGAGTATGACAAGGCGCACCCCGGCTTCTACGAAGCGTCGATCGCCGAGGGCAAGGAGAGCGATAACGCGATCATTCTCTACACCTCCGGCACCACCGGCAAGCCGAAAGGCGTGTGCCAGACCCACAAAGCCTTGCTGTCGGCGGCCATTGGCGGCATCGGCTTCGACAAATTGACTGACGAAGAGAATGTGCTGTCCTACTTGCCGATGGCATGGGTGGGCGACTGCCTGTTCTCCTTTGCGCAGGCATTGACTGCAGGCTTTACCGTCAACTGTCCGGAATCGTCGGATACCGTCACCACCGACCTGCGCGAAATCGGTCCTTCATATTACTTTGCGCCGCCCCGCATCTTTGAAAACATGCTGACTCAAGTGATGATCCGCATGGAGGATGCTGGCGCGATCAAGCGCAAGATGTTCCACCACTTTATGGACGTGGCGCGCCGCGTGGGCTCGGACATCCTGGACGGCAAGCCGGTTCCGCTGGGCGACCGTATCAGCTACGCCATCGGCAATGTGCTGGTGTATGGACCGCTGCGCAATGTGCTGGGCATGTCGCGCATCCGCGTTGCTTATACCGCCGGCGCCGCGATCGGGCCTGACCTGTTCCGCTTCTACCGCTCGATTGGCGTCAACCTGAAACAGTTTTATGGTTCGACCGAAACCTGCGCCTACATCTGCCTGCAACCGGATGGCGAAATCAAGTTTGATTCGGTCGGCAAGCCGGCGCCTGGCGTGGAAGTGAAGCTGGCGCAGAACGGCGAAGTGCTGGTCAAGTCGCCGACCTTGATGCACTGCTATTACAAGCGCCCCGATGCAACGGCAGAAGCCATCGACGGCGAAGGCTACTTCCATACCGGCGACGCCGGAATCTTCGACAATGACGGGCACTTGCGCATCATCGACCGCGCGGCCGACGTGGGCAAAATGAACAACGGCGCGATCTTCGCGCCAAACTACATCGAAAACAAACTCAAGTTCTTCCCCTTCATCAAGGAGGCGGTGGCTTTCGGCCATGAGCGCGACAAGGTAACCGCCTTCATCAACATCGACATGGAGGCTGTGGGCAACTGGGCCGAGCGGCGCGGCATTGCCTACTCCGGCTACACCGACCTGGCCGCGCATGAACAGACTTACGCGCTGGTCAAGGAATGCGTGGAAAAGGTCAATGCCGACCTGGCACAGGAGGCATTGATGGCGGACACCCAAGTCCACCGGTTCCTGGTGCTGCATAAGGAGCTCGACCCTGACGATGATGAACTGACCCGCACCCGCAAGGTGCGCCGCAAGTTCATTGCCGAGAAATATGCAGTGCTGATCGAGGCACTGTACGGCGGCAAGGCTTCGCAATACATCGAAACCCAGGTCAAATTCGAGGACGGTCGCACCGGCACGGTGGCGGCTGACCTGCGGATCATGGACCTCAAGGCAGCATAAGCGGGGAAGCCACCATGCAAATGAATGAACCGGAAGCCATCACGGCTGGCCGAAAGATCGGCGACGTGATCCTGGATTTGCGCAATATCTCGCTGTCGTTTGGCGGGGTGAAGGCGCTGACCAATATTTCCTTCGACGTGCGGGAGCACGAAATCCGCGCCATCATCGGCCCGAACGGCGCGGGCAAGAGCTCGATGCTGAACGTGATCAACGGCGTGTATCGCCCGCAGCAGGGCGAGATCATCTACCGCGGCCAGCATCGCAAGAATATGGATTGCTATGCCGCTGCCAAGTCGGGCATTGCGCGCACGTTCCAAAACATCGCGCTGTTCAAGGGCATGACTGTGCTCGACAACATCATGACCGGCCGTAACCTGAAGATGAAATCGAACTTCCTGCTGCAGGCGCTGTACTGGGGACCTGCGCGGCGCGAAGAGATCGAGCATCGCCGCAAATGCGAGGAGGTGATCGACTTCCTCGAGATCCAGCATATCCGCAAGACGCCAGTCGGCCGGTTGCCCTATGGCCTGCAGAAGCGCGTAGAGTTGGGCCGCGCGCTGGCGGCCGAGCCGCAGATCCTGCTGCTGGACGAACCAATGGCCGGCATGAACGTGGAAGAGAAGCAGGACATGTGCCGCTTCATCCTCGACGTGAACGAGCAGTTTGGCACCACCATTGTGCTGATCGAGCACGATATGGGCGTGGTGATGGATATCTCGGACCGCGTGGTGGTGCTGGATTACGGCAAGAAGATCGGCGATGGCACGCCGGATGAAGTCCGCACTAACCAGGACGTGATCGACGCTTACCTCGGAGTGGCCCACTGATGGATATCAATTTCTTTGCCGAAGTGCTGATCGGCGGCCTGCTATCCGGCGTGATGTACGCTTTGGTGGCGATTGGCTTTGTACTGATCTACAAGGCTTCCGGGGTGTTCAACTTTGCGCAGGGCGCGATGGTGTTCTTCGCCGCGCTGACCTGCGTCGGCTTCATGGACAAGTTCGGGCTGTCGCTATGGCTGGCCATTCCTGCCACGGTGCTGGCGATGATCATTCTGGGACTTGCCATCGAGCGGGTGGTGTTGCGGCCGCTGGTCAACCAGCCCGAGATCACGCTTTTCATGGCCACCATCGGCCTGGCATTCTTCATCGAGGGCCTGGCGCAACTGATCTGGGGCTCGCAAGTCCACAAGCTGGACATTCCTATCGAGGACGTACCGAGCGAGTTCCTGATGGATAAGTTCAATATCATCGTTTCCAAGTTCGACCTGACTGCTGCAGCCATCTGCGGCGTGATGGTGGCGGCGCTGGCACTCATGTTCGCCAAGACCAAAGTTGGCCGCGCGCTGCGTGCGGTGGCGGACGACCACCAGGCCGCGCAGGCAGTCGGCATCCCGCTGCAACGCATCTGGGGCATCCTGTGGGCAGTGGCAGGCATGGTCGCGCTGGTGGCCGGCATGCTCTGGGGCGCGCGCAATGGCGTGCAGTTCGCACTGACCTTCATCGCGCTGAAGGCGCTGCCGGTGCTGATCCTGGGCGGCTTCACCTCGGTGCCGGGCGCAATTGTCGGCGGCCTGATTATCGGCGCTTCCGAAAAACTGGCGGAAGTCTATATCGGCCCGCATGTGGGCGGCGGCATTGAAGGCTGGTTCCCTTATGTGCTGGCCCTGTTGTTCCTGCTGGTGCGCCCGGAAGGGCTGTTCGGCGAAAAAATCATCCGGAGGATTTGAGCGATGTTCTACCGCGAAGCAGGACAATTCAAGACCAGCTACGAGGCGGATGGGCAGATCCTGCCGATCCGCCAGGACCGCATCGCGCTGTTCAC
>JBCNOP010000034.1:0-34086 GCA_039593775.1 Pseudoduganella sp. | reverse complement strand
CCGATAACGAATTTACCCAAACTAAGACAGCTAGAGCTATTCGGTGTTTGTCCACCTGGTAAGTCATTGAGCGAATTGCTGCGTTGTCCTCAGCTTCAATCAGCGCGCTTCTCGCAATATCCGAAAGTTGAAGTCGATCGTTTTTATCGAGGTTCGGGGCTGCCGGACACATTTGCGCCTGAACCATCATTCTAACTGTGAGCCCAAGTTTGAAGCTGGATGAAGCAGATTGCGAATCCTATGGTGCTCATTCTGGAGCCTTCCGGCGAGTAGCAAATGCTGTCAGCATCAGAGTTATGCAGGGCAGCCAGACCCATATCAGTTCAGACTTGATTACCGTCAGGCCGGCGGGACCGAGGAAGCGCCCCATCGTTAATGGCGATACGCGGATGAACTGAACCGGGAAGAAATGCCGCTGGTCAGAGAAAGGCCACCAGATCGCTGCACCGAGGCCCCCGGTCGTCAGCATGTCGAGCAAGGGATGCGAAACGCAGGCGATCGACACGAACGCCATTGCCACCCAGCGTTTCGCGTGCAGCCACGGCGCCGCAAGCGCCGCCAGCATTCCTAAAGCGAGCGCGAAGGCAATTGAGTGCGATGCGCCTCGGTGGCCGAGCTGGTTCGCGTATTCGATGCCGAGCTTGAAAGCGATGACGTCCATGTCGGGCACGATTGCCGCAACCATGCCCGCTAATAGCAGCCTGCGCGAGATGCGGGTTGGGCCAAGTACGACGCCGAGTGCCAGCGGAATTGCTGGATGGGTGAGGATGGTGGGCATGATGAGAAGGAGTTTTTATTCGCCGTGCCCGAGCACGACTACCCAGAGCAACCAAATCATTGCTGTTGATAGCACGGGCGCCAGTACGGCGGCGCAGGCGATTTGAATCAGCCGCCGTAGCGGCGTCTGTGGCACTTTTCGGCCAAGCAGGAATTGGATGGCTCCGCATCCTGCGAGCGGCACTAACAAGATAAAGATGTGAAAGAGGGGCGATGGTTCGCGGCCGTTCAGAGTAATCATGACTCCCGCGAACCACGCAAGCGCAAACAGGACCGCGAGCCCGAACGACCCGAGAGGGCTCAATTTCGCCATTACTCTTTAGGGCAGTCGACTGGGGGCAAAGGGCCGAACACGACTTCGGAATCGGCCGGGCCTGAAGTCTGCAGGATGTAGACGACTTTGGCTGCAGTATCGACGTACATCATGTGTGCACGGCCGCCTGGCAGCATGCCGGGCGAATTCAGCGTCATGTGTCGCGTGTCGCGCAAATTCTCCGGCAGCTTCGGCACGGTAGGCCATTTTTCGCGGGTGCCGGAGGGCGAGACGAAGCCGGCGTAATGCGCAGCCGTGCAGCGCCAGATTGGTTCCGGCTCAGGAGGTGCAGCGCCCAGCGCCGCTGCAAGCAGTAATGAGATCGCCATAAGCTGATGATAGATCAAAAATAGGGTGCCATATCAAATTTCATCGCTATTGGATGCTGAGTTGCGGCCTGACAGGCGATGCACCACTTTCCATTCGGATCCGCAGCACGCCGTCCTCCTTGACCAGCAAGGCAGCATAGGAATGCGAAGTCGCCTCTGCCCCAGGTTTGTCGTTGCGTGCGATACCGCCTGTGACCATTACCGCTTGGTCACCCAGCTTTTCGAATGCCAGGCCTTGCCAGCGGAACGTGACGGGCGGTTTCCATTTTGTGGCGTATTCGCTGGACAGCTTGTCGAACGTAAGCTCTTCCTTCCATTCACCTCCAATGAAAATCGTACCGCGGCGGGAATAGCGATTGGCCAGGGCCTTGCGGTCGCCAGCACAAACGTCCTCCGCATACCTGTCCATGAAGAAGTGCGCGAGGTCGAGGATGTCGGTAGCGGCAGGATCAGCGCACGCGACTTTTGGCAGCGGGCCGAAGATCACCACGGAGTCCACCGTACCGGCGGACTGCTCGATATAGGCCTGGCCAGCTTTGGTATCGACGTACATGACATGCGCGTGCCCGCCGGCAAACGCGCCTGGTGTGTTGAGCAGCATGGCTTTCTTGCTGCGCAAATGGGCCGGCAGGGCCTTTAACACGGGCCATTTGGCGGTCGTGCCGGAAGGGGAAACGAAGGAGGAATAATGTTTTGCGGTGCAGGTCCAGGCCGGATCCGGATCAGCGGCGATGGCCCCCGTTGCGGCTGCTGCCAGCAGTGCGAGTAAGCTCATTTATCCTCCAGCTCCTGCATGCGTTGCGAGATAAGTTCCATCTTGCCTTCAGCGTTGAATGCGTCGCAGTTGTCCGCGACTTTTTGCTCTCGCCCGAGCTCTTTGGCGAAGTAGAGCTTCTCGCAATCGCATCGCAGCCGGGCCTTGAGCTTTTTTCCCTTCCTGAGTTCCGCGACCCAGCAAGAGTCTGCGCAGCCGCAGGACTGGTAGGTCAGCACTTCTCCCTTACGGTTCCAATCCAGCTCGAACCTGGAGTGCTGGCCTGCGGCGTTTGCCGGCTGAAGCGCCAGCAGCGGTGCGATAGCGAGTAGGGCCAGGAGTTTCATGGCGAAATGCTAACACGGCGTGGGAAATTTTCCCGCCGCCTTGCGCGAAATCGGGAAATCGTTTCGCGCGGACTGCCTAAGATGAGCGCTCGCTGTTTGAAAGGAGAGCATCATGATTGACCACGTATCCATCGCCACCCGCGACTTGCCACGCGCTGTGGAATTTTACAAAGCCTGCCTGGAGCCGCTTGGCTACAGCGTGCAGCACCAAGACGAAGGACAGGCCATCTTTGGCGCTAACGGCCACTGGGCCTTCGCCATCTATCCGGCGCAAGGCGATGCGCCGCTGGTCGGCCAGCGCGGCCACATCGCGATCAAGTCGCCATCGCAACTGGCAACGCATGCCTTCCATGCCAACGCCATGGCGCAAGGTGCGGCTTCGCTGCGCAAGCCCGGCCTGCGCCCCGATGTCAACGAGCGCTATTTTGGGACGATGATCACCGATCCGGACCAGCATACGATCGAAGTGGTGCACTGGCTGGATTAATTTGGTGCACGGGGCCGGCCGGCGGCTGGCCCGCATTTTGCTGTATCGCTTGGGTCATCCACTTTATCCAAGCGCTAATGACTACTATCCGCTCAGCCCACCCGGCCGACGCTGCCGCCATCGCGGCGATCTACAACCATTATGTTTCGACCACCACGATCACGTTCGAGGAGGCCGAAGTCGCCATCGACGACATGGCCAACCGCATCACGAAAGTGATTTCTTCCAAGCTGCCCTGGCTGGTGCTGGAGCAGGACGGCAAGATCCTCGGCTACGCTTATGCCAGCAAATGGAAGGAGCGTTCCGCCTATCGCTTCTCGGTCGAGAGCTCGATCTACCTGCACCAGGAAGTGCGCGGCAAAGGCTTTGCGCGCAAGCTGTACCAGCATCTTTTCGACCTGCTGCGCCAGAGCGGCGTGCACCTGGTGATCGGCGGCGTAGCGCTACCCAATGAAGCCAGTGTTGGCCTGCACGAGAAGATGGGCTTCCAGCCGGTCGGCGCCTTCAAGGAGGTCGGGCGCAAATTCGGCCGCTGGATCGACGTCGGCTACTGGCAGCTAAGGCTGGAGTAAGCGATCAGCTTTGCTCGCGGTGCCGAAGCACGACCGTCTCGGTAGGCGCGAAATGGCGCGCCAAGCGTTCGGCCATATAGACTGAGCGGTGCTGGCCGCCGGTGCAGCCGACAGCCACCGTCAGGTAAGAACGGTTGTCGCGCTTGAAGTGCGGCAGCCATTTGGCGACGAAGCCTTTAATGTCCTGAAACATCTCTTCAGCACTTTCCTGCGCATCGAGGAAGGCGATCACCGGTGCATCGCGGCCGTTCAATGGACGCAGTGCGAGGTCGTAATACGGATTGGGAATCGCGCGCACGTCGAATACGAAGTCGGCATCGAGTGGCACGCCGACTTTGAAGGCGAAGGACTCGAAGAACAGCGTCAGGGGTGCGTTCTCGCTGTGCACCAGGTCCTTGACCCAGGCGCGCAGCTTGTTGGCGTTCATCTCCGAAGTGTCGATCACGTGGCCAAGCTGCTGAATGGCAGACAGGCGTTCGCGTTCTTCGGCGATGCATTCGATCAGTGTGCGGCGTGCCGCGGGATTCTGGCCGGGAGCCAGTTCGTGCGACAGCGGATGGCTGCGTCGTGTTTCGGAGAAGCGCGCTACCAGCGAATGCGTGTTCGCGGTGAGGAAGATTACCTTGACTTCGTGGCCGTCTTCCTTGAGCTTGCGATACTCGCCAGGCAGGCTGGCAAGGCTGGAGGCACTGCGTGCATCGACCGCGACGGCCAATGCATCCGTTCCCTCGATGGAGAGGCGGTTGATCAGGTCTGGCAGCAGCGCTGGCGGCAGGTTGTCGACGCAGTAGTAGCCGATGTCTTCAAGAACATTCAGCGCGACGGATTTGCCGGAGCCGGAAATGCCGGTGAGTAGGACGATTCGCATGTGAGCGATAGTACCATTAGTCCGTATCAGTCGCCGGACATGGCTTGACGCTGCCGCTCCATGAATTCCTGCAGCGTGTCGATGCCGCGCAGCTGCAGGATGGTGTTGCGTACCGCGGCTTCCAGCAGGACCGCGATGTTGCGGCCGGCTGCAACCGGGATCACGACCTTGCGGATCGGAAGCCCAAGCACGTCTTCAGTGGGGAACTGGAACGGCAGGCGTTCCACTTCTTCTTCCAGCGCGGAGCGGCGCACCAGGTGCACGATCAGCTTCAGGCGCATTTTGCGGCGCACGGCGGTCTCGCCGAAGATCGCCTTGATGTCGAGCAGGCCCAGGCCGCGCACTTCCAGCAGGTTTTGCAGCAGCGGCGGGCAGCGGCCTTCGATCATGTTGGGCGCGATGCGCGCGAACTCCACCGCATCATCGGCCACCAGGCCGTGCGAACGTGAAATCAATTCGAGGCCCAGCTCGGATTTGCCGAGGCCGGAGTCGCCGGTGATCAGCACCCCCACGCCCAGCACGTCCATGAACACGCCGTGCATGATGATGCGCTGCGCCAGCTTCTTCGACAGGTAGACGCGCAGGAAGTCGATCACCTGTGCTGCCGGCAGCGGCGTGGAGAACAGCGGGATATTCTTTTCGTCGCAGATCGCCAGGATGTCTGGCGGGGTCTCGAGGCCTTGCGCGATGATCAGCGCCGGCGGGCCGCCTGCAATCAGTTCCCCGATCACGTGCGCGCGCGTGAGCGATTTGAGGCGCTGGTAGTAATTGATTTCCTGGTGGCCGAACACCTGGATACGTCCAGGGTGAATCGTATTCAAGTGGCCAACCTGGTCGGCCGCCGAAGCGACGTCGCCGGAAATCAGGCGCTCGCCGCCGGGAAAGCCGGCGAACCAGCCCAGTTGCAGGGTTTCGCGATTGTCGTCGTACAGTCTCTGGATCGTCAGCGGCGTTTGCAGCATGTTCAACCTGCCGCTTGCAGGCTAGGCTGCCAGTTGACGATACGGCTGTAGACCGATTTCGGGTCCGGGTCTTCCGTCAGCGCCTGGCGGAAGGTGTCGTCGGAGAACATTTCTGCGATCTCGGACAGGATTTCGAGGTGCTGCTGCGTCACGTGGTCTGGAATGAGCAGGAAGAACAGCAGGTTTACAGGCTTGCCGTCCGGCGATTCGAAAGGAATCGGCTCGGCCAGGCGGACGAAGGCGGCCAGCGGCGCCTTCAGGCTCTTGGAACCCTTGATGCGCCCGTGCGGTACCGCCACGCCGTGGCCGAGGCCGGTGGAGCCCAGGCGTTCACGCGCGAACAGGTTGTCCGATACAGTGGAGCGAGCGATGCCGCAGTTGTTCTCGAAGATCAGGCCGGCTTGCTCGAAAGCGCGCTTTTTGCTGGAGACTTCCAGATCGAGCTGGACGTTCTCTAGCGAAAGGATTTTGCTCAGGTTATTCATGACGCGACATTGATGTGCTTTGCGAGCGCATTATAGGCCTGTTTCTCAGCCGTGTAACTCGAATTTCACGCAATGTTTCCATGTGGAAAAAGCTCTTACTGGCGGGCGTTGCGCAAATTGGACGGCCGCTGTGCACTACTAAAGTTGGTGCGCCAAGGGTTGATATCAAGGCCACCGCGGCGGGTATAGCGCGCATACACCGTCAAATGCTGAGGTTTGCATTGGCGCAGGATGTCCGTGAAGATGCGCTCGACGCATTGCTCGTGGAACTCATTATGCTCGCGGAAGCCGATCAGGTATTTGAGCAGGCTTTCCTGGTCGATTTGCGGGCCGTAGTAGCTGATCTGCACGCTGCCCCAGTCGGGCTGGCCGGTGACCAGGCAGTTAGATTTCAACAGATGCGAGACGAAGGTCTCCTCTACTGGCTGTTCGTCGAAATTGGCTTTCAGCGTTTCGGGCTGCGGGGAGTAGTTGTCGACGTCGATGTCGAGACGGTCCAGCAACTGGCCTTCCAGTTCGCCCATTTCCAGCTTTTCGAAGTCTTCCTGCATGGTCAGGGTGACGTGCACGCTCGCGCCGGCGGCGGAGGACAGGTCTTGCTGCAGCAGGATTTTCAGCGCGTCGGGGCCGGCCAGCTTGGTCTGGTTGAAGGAATTGAGGTAAAGCTTGAAAGATTTCGATTCGATCAAGTTCGGCGAGTCGGCAGGGATGGTGAAGCGGGCCACTGCTACTTGCGGCTTGCCGCGCATGTTCAGCCAGGACAGCTCGTAGCCGTTCCAGATATCCACGCCGAAGAAGGGCAGGGTGCCTTTCAGGCCTAACTCGTCACGCTTGCCCTGGCGCGGGATCGGGAACAGCAGTTCCGGCGCGTAGTCGGTGCGATAGGCGGAGGTTTTGCCGAGGGGGGAATGTTCTGGGAGGTTGGACATGGCGGACTTCTTTTTGCTGGGACAGTCTGCCAGTTTACCAAAAACCGGTAATTCGGTGTCTGACCCGCAGGGTCAGACACCGCACGGTCTCGAAGCCGCGGGGTGGGTTTTAGGTCTTTGACTTTCGATGAAGATCAACGGCGCACAACCAACACCAACGGCCGTGGCGCAGACGGGGTCTGACCCTGCGGGTCAGACCCCGGTTTACCGGGTTTAAAGGAACAGCTTGTAAACCGGATTCTGCGACTCATCCCAATAGCGATACCCCAGCGTCGCCAGGAACTGCGCAAACTTATCCGCATCCTGCGCCGGCACCTGCAAGCCGATCAGGATCCGCCCCACATCCCCGCCCTGCGAACGGTAATGGCACAAGGAGATATTCCACTCCGGCGCCATCGAATCAAGGAAGCGCATCAGCGCACCCGGACGTTCCGGGAACTCAAAGCGGTACAGCAACTCATCCTTCGCCAGCACGCTCTTGCCGCCCACCAGGTGCCGCAAGTGCGACTTGGCCAATTCATCATGCGTCAGGTCCAGCGTCTTGAAATCGTTCTCTTCAAAGCGCCGCGCGATCGCCGACGACTCGCCACGATCGGCTATCTGCACGCCGACGAACACGTGCGCCTGTTCCTGGTCGCTGATGCGGTAGTTGAATTCCGTCACATTGCGCGGGCCCACCAGGCTGCAGAAACGCTTGAACGAGCCGCGCTGCTCCGGCATGGTCACCGCAAACACCGCTTCGCGCGACTCACCCAATTCCGCGCGCTCCGCCACAAAGCGCAGGCGGTCGAAGTTCATGTTGGCGCCGCTGCAGATGGTCACCAGCGTTTCGCCCTGTACCGGGTACTTGCCCATCTCCGCACGCTCGACATAGGCCTTGGCGCCGGCGACCGCGAGCGCACCGGACGGCTCCAGGATAGAACGCGTGTCAGTGAACACGTCCTTGATCGCCGCGCAGATCGCATCGGTATCAACTACGATCACTTCATCGACAAACTGCTGCGCCAGGCGGAAGGTTTCTTCGCCAACCAGGCGCACCGCGGTGCCGTCGGCGAACAGGCCTACGTCGGACAAGGTCACGCGTTCACCGGCCTTGATGGAGCGGCCCATCGCATCCGAATCCATGGTTTGCACGCCGATCACCTTGATATCCGGGCGCAGCTGCTTCACATAGGCTGCGACGCCGGCAATCAGCCCGCCGCCGCCGATCGGCACGAAGATCGCGTGGATCGGGCCGGAATGCTGGCGCAGGATTTCCATGGCAATCGTGCCCTGGCCGGCGATCACTTCCGGATCGTCGAACGGGTGCACGAAGGTCAGCTTCTGCTCTTTTTCAAGTTGCAGGGCGTGGTTGTAGGCGTCCGTATAGGACTCGCCATGCAGCACCACTTCCACACTCTGGCCGCCGCGGCGACGCACGGATTCCACTTTCAGCAGCGGCGTGGTGGCAGGCATGACGATGAGTGCGCGGCAACCGAGTCTGGCTGCGGACAGGGCAACGCCCTGCGCATGGTTGCCGGCCGAGGCGCAAATGACGCCGCGCTTCAATTGCGCGTCGCTCAGATTCGCCATCTTGTTGTAAGCGCCGCGTACCTTGAAGCTAAAGACGTCCTGCATGTCCTCGCGCTTGAAGTAAATCTGGTTGCCAATTCGTTGCGACAGGATCGGTGCCAGTTCGAGCGGGGATTCATGGGCCACGTCATAGACGCGGGAGGTCAGGATTTTCTTCAGGTAGTCGATAGTCATGATTTGCAAAAGTTAAGGTGTGGTGCAAAGACTGACAACGGCGGGTAACCGAAGGGGGTGCACGCCTGCCATGCGGGTATGCGGGTGGCAGGATGTCTAACGTGCTTTGAGCTTGGTACGGATGATTATAATTGACCCATGATTGAAAACGCTATTCGCTGGCTGCTGGACCTTATCGCGGCGCCAGAAGTGGGGCTGACCTCGGTTTTTATCATCAGTTTCGTCTCGGCCACGCTGGTACCTTTGGGCTCGGAGCCTGCTGTCTTTGCCGTCTGTAAAGCCAACCCTGAACTGTTCTGGCCGGCCATTGCGGTCGCCACCGTAGGCAACACGCTGGGCGGGATCGTTGATTACTGGATCGGTTATTACGCCAAGAAGGCCTTCACCAAAGAGCGTTCGAGCCGCTGGTTCGGATGGCTTGCGCACTATGGAGCCAAGACCATGCTGCTGTCCTGGGTGCCCGGCATAGGCGACCCGCTGTGTACACTGGGCGGCTGGCTGAAGCTGCCATTCTGGCCGTCCGTCATGTACATGGCGATCGGCAAACTGGCGCGTTACGTGACCATGACTTCCTTGCTGCTGTACGTGCCGGATGGCTTCTGGCGCTCTGTGGCCCACGCTCTTGGCGGCTAAACATTCCGCATAGCAGCACAGATGCAAAATTTCGGCGAAGGAAGGGACTTTTTGCGTGAATTAAAGACGGTAATTTGCGGCGGCGCAAATATTTTGTTCGGTAAATTGACGTTAACGGAACCCTGTTGGCCTCTAAGGCTGTTCCTGTCTTGTGCGCCGCAATAAGATAGAATGTCCTGTCCTAGCGTCAGCCCCCCGTCCTCGCAATATGAACGCACCAGCTCAAATCCAGGCACTGCTTGCCGAATCGCCCGATGGTCACGCCCACGCCCGCTTGCGGGAAATTCCGTACAACTACACCTCCTTCTCTGATCGCGAAATCGTGATCCGCCTTCTGGGCGAAGAGTCCTGGGCGTTGTTGGACGAACTGCGGGCTTCTCGCCAGACCGGCCGTTCCGCGCGCATGCTGTACGAAGTGCTGGGCGATATCTGGGTCGTGCGCCGCAACCCTTACCTGCAGGACGACCTGCTGGATAACCCGAAGCGCCGCCAGGCCCTGATCGATGCGCTGCACCACCGCCTGTCGGAAGTGGACAAGCGCCGCAACACGGTCGACACTGCAGCCGATGCCGAATCGCAGAAGCGCAGCGGCAACGTGGAAAAGCTGCTGCGTGCAGCCAGCAAGGCTGTCGCCGACTTCGGCGAAGAGTTCCGCCAGATGTATGACCTGCGCAAGCGCACGTTGAAGGTCTTGGGCAAATACACCGAGAAGCACAATATCTGCTTCGACGGCATGAAGCGCATCACCCACGTCACCGATGCGACCGACTGGCGCGTCGAGTACCCGTTCGTGGTGCTGACCCCGGACAGCGAAGATGAAATGGCCGGCCTGGTGAAAGGCTGTATCGAGCTTGGCCTGACCATCATCCCGCGCGGCGGCGGCACTGGCTACACCGGCGGCGCGATTCCGCTGACGCCGCTGTCGGCCGTGATCAACACCGAAAAGCTGCTCAAGCTCGGCGCCGTGGAAATGAAGGTGCTGCCTGGCCTGGACCGCGAATACGCGACCGTCCATTCGGAAGCGGGCGTCATCACGAATAAAGTCAGCGAAGCGGCCGAGAAGGCGGGCTTCGTGTTCGCAGTTGACCCGACCTCGGCCCACGCATCCTGCATCGGCGGCAATATCGCCATGAACGCGGGCGGCAAGAAGGCCGTGCTGTGGGGCACCGCGCTGGATAACCTGGCTTCGTGGCGCATGGTCGACCCGAACGGCGACTGGCTCGAAGTCACGCGCCTGGACCACAACCTGTCCAAGATCCACGACACGCCGCTGGCGCGCTTCAAGCTGGAATGGACGCATCCGAACTCGCGCGGCGAAGCCAAGGGCGAGCCATTCAAGACCGAGATCCTGGAAATCGAAGGCCGCAAGTTCCGCAAGGAAGGCTTGGGCAAGGACGTTACCGACAAGTTCCTGGCCGGCCTGCCGGGCGTGCAGAAAGAGGGCACCGATGGCCTGATCACGTCCGCGCGCTGGATCCTGCACAAGATGCCGAAGTACACGCGCACCGTCTGCCTGGAATTCTTCGGCCAGGCACGCGATGCGATTCCGTCGATCGTGGAAATCAAGGATTACCTGGACGGCTTGCCGGCACAGGGCGAGCAATTCAAGACCATCCGCCTGGCCGGCCTGGAGCACCTGGACGAGCGCTACCTGCGCGCCGTCGGCTACGCCACCAAGTCCAAGCGCGGCGTGCTGCCGAAGATGGCGCTGTTCGGCGACATCGTCGGCGACGATGAAGACGCCGTAGCGCTGGCCGCATCCGAAGTGGTGCGCCTGGCGAATACCCGCGTCGGCGAAGGCTTCGTGGCCGTGAGCCCGGAAGCGCGCAAGAAGTTCTGGCTGGACCGCGCCCGCACCGCGGCAATCGCGAAGCACACCAATGCCTTCAAGATCAATGAAGACGTGGTGATTCCCCTCAACCGCATGGGCGAATACACCGACGGCATCGAGCGCATCAACATCGAGCTGTCGATCAAGAACAAGCTGCAGCTGGCGGAAGAACTGCGCGAATTCCTCGGCGCCGACAAGCTCCCGATCGGCAAGAGCGATGACGCGACCGACGACAAGGTTGGCTACGCGGAAATGCTCGGCGACCGCCAGGCGCTGGCGCTGGCGCTGGTGGACCAGGTGCATGCACGCTGGACCTTTATCCTCGCCAACCTGGACAAACCGCTGGCCGAAGTGCGCGGCGACCTGCTGGCGCTGGGCCTGGAGCACCTGGCCGGCGCCCTGGACGATCGCCTGCAGCACCAGCCGCAAGCGACCCTGTTCGACGTGGCGCAGGACCGCACCGTGCGTGTCAGCTGGAAGCAGGAAATCCGCGCGCATCTGCGCCAGATCTTCAATGGCGGCGCGTACAAGCAGATCCTCGACGAAGCGCAGGCGATCCACAAGCGTGTGCTGCATGGCCGCGTATTCGTAGCGCTGCACATGCATGCGGGCGACGGCAACGTGCACACCAACCTGCCGGTCAACTCGGACCATTACGAAATGCTTCAGGATGCGCATAAAGCCGTGGCGCGCATCATGAAGCTGGCCCGTTCGCTGAACGGTGTGATCTCGGGCGAGCACGGCATCGGCATCACCAAGCTGGAATTCCTGACCGACGACGAGATCGGCGAGTTCCGCGAGTACAAGAAACGCGTCGACCCGGAAGGCCGCTTCAACAAGGGCAAGCTGCTCAACCTGCCGGGCATGGAAGCGACGCTGCTGAATGCCTACACGCCTTCGTTCGGCCTGATGGGCCATGAATCGCTGATCATGCAGCAAAGCGATATCGGCGACATCGCCAACAGCGTCAAGGACTGCCTGCGCTGCGGCAAGTGCAAGCCGGTATGCTCGACCCACGTGCCGCGCGCGAACCTGCTGTATTCGCCGCGCGACAAGATCCTCGCCACCTCGGCGCTGATCGAGGCCTTCCTGTACGAAGAGCAGACCCGCCGCGGCATCTCGATCCGCCACTGGGAAGAATTCGAAGACGTCAGCGACCACTGCACCGTGTGCCACAAGTGCGCCACGCCGTGCCCGGTCAACATCGACTTCGGCGACGTGTCGATGAATATGCGTAACCTGCTGCGCAAGATGAACAAGCGCTCGTTCAATCCGGGCAAGAAGGCGGCGATGTTCTTCCTGAACGCGTCCGATCCGGCGACGATCCAGGCGACGCGCCAGACCATGATCGGCTGGGGCTACAAAGCGCAGCGGCTGGGCCATGAAGTGTTCAAGGCCGTGGCGCGCAAGCAGACCAAGGCGCCGCCGCCGACTGTCGGCAAGCCGGCCGTGCGTGAGCAGGTGATCCACTTCGTGAACAAGAAGATGCCGGGTAACCTGCCGAAGAAGACGGCACGTGCGCTGCTGGACATCGAAGACAACAAGATGATCCCGATCATCCGCGATCCGAAGAAGACCAACGCCAATACGGAAGCGGTGTTCTACTTCCCGGGCTGCGGTTCGGAGCGCCTGTTCTCGCAGGTGGGCCTGGCGACGCAGGCCATGCTGTGGGAAGTGGGCGTGCAGACGGTGCTGCCACCGGGTTACCTGTGCTGCGGCTATCCGCAGCGCGGCGCGGGCGAATACGACAAGGCCGAGAAGATGATGACGGATAACCGCGTCCTCTTCCACCGCATGGCGAATACGCTGAACTACCTCGATATCAAGACCGTGGTGGTGTCCTGCGGTACCTGCTACGACCAGCTGGCGACCTATGAGTTCGAGAAGATCTTCCCAGGTTGCCGCATCATGGATATCCACGAGTTCCTGCTGGAGAAGGGCGTCAAGCTGGAAGGCGTGGAAGGTACCCGCTACATGTACCACGATCCTTGCCACACCCCGATGAAGCAGCAGGATCCGATCAAGACGGTGAATGCGCTGGTATCCACCATCGACAACGTGAAGATCGAGAAGAACGACCGCTGCTGCGGCGAATCGGGCACCTTCGCTGCTGCCCGCCCGGATATTTCGACCCAGGTCCGCTTCCGCAAGGAGCAGGAGATGGTGTCGGGTGCAGACAAGCTGCGCGCGGATGGCTTCAAGGGCGACGTCAAGATCCTGACCTCCTGCCCATCCTGCATGCAGGGCCTGACCCGCTACAACGATGATTCCGGCACGACCGCGGATTACATCGTGATCGAGATCGCCAAGCACAAGCTGGGCGAGAACTGGCTGGTGGATTACGTTGCCCGCGCCAATGATGGCGGCATCGAAAGGGTGCTGGTATGACGACCAACTGCGACCTGTGCAAACTGCTGGCAGGCTTCGATGCGGCTCCTGCTGGCGCGGCGAGCCCGCTGGTCTGGCGCGACGATCGCCTGGCGGTGATCCTGGTCGATGAGCCGGGCTACCCTGGCTACGTACGCGTGGTGTGGCACGACCATGTACGCGAGATGACCGACCTGCCGCCTGAAGACCGCGATCACGTCATGCAGACCGTCTGGGCGGTCGAACAGGCGCAGCGCGCAACCATGGCACCGCACAAGGTCAATGTAGCCAGTTTCGGCAACATGACGCCGCACGTGCACTGGCACATCATCCCGCGCTACACTGATGATGCGCACTTCCCGAACCCGACCTGGGGCGCGAAGCAGCGTGAAGCCGATCCAGCTGCTGTGGCAGCGCGCGCGGCATTGCTGCCGGCCCTGCGCGCGGCGATTATCCTGAACCTGAAATGAAGAACCCAACCGGCCTGACCGTTCACAGCAAATCTCGCTACCTCGAAGTCTCCTTCGATGATGGCACGAGCTTCAACATTCCTTTCGAACTGCTGCGCGTGTATTCGCCGTCGGCAGAGGTGAAAGGCCATGGACCAGGCCAGGAAGTCCTGCAGGTCGGCAAGCGCGACGTCGCCATGACCAACCTCGAGCCGGTCGGCAATTACGCCGTCAAGCCGACTTTTGACGATGGCCATAACTCCGGCCTGTACACCTGGGATTACCTGTACGACCTGGGCGCCCGCAGTGAGCACCACTGGGCCGACTACCTGAGGCGCCTGGAAGCCGCCGGCTTCCCTGGCGACTCCGGCCGCGAGCCGGGGGCCGTGCTGCCTGGCGCTGCCGCCACAGCCCACGGCTGCGGCCATCACCACTGAGTCAGTCCCGGTCCAGCTCCGGGTGCTGGCGCATGTATTCCTCATACTCGCGCACGTGGCGCAGCCAGACGTATTTGTACATTGCGCGGTTCTTTGCCGGCAATTTGCGTAGGAGGTCCGGAGTGAAGCAGATCACTTCCGGCTTGCCTTTCGGTATTCCAGCGTGGATACGCTCCAGTTCCTCATGCGCAGTGTCCATTGCCGCCTTGTCGACCGGGTCAATCTCAGGAAAGTCGACGTCCTTTGGCAGTTTGTAGTGCTTCATAATCGTTCTCCACTAACTGAAGCGGCGAAATGAAATCCATTTGCGGAAGGCCGGCTTGCTCGAGCATCAGGTGCAAGAAGGGCAATCGTTGTGCCTCCAATTGTTGCCAGTCCCACGTCACATAAAGCTCAATTCCGAAATGCGCTGCACAAGCGATTTCTGAGCCCAGATTTGCCGCGTCGGACTTAAGACCTCCGCCTGCAAGGAAAAGTTCCGCCTGGGCCGTAAAAGCTATCTCTGTGCTGAGCAGATGTAACTGTTCTGCAACGTGAAGGCGGGCGGACGCCAGAGCGAGCGGGCCTTGCCGGATTTTGTTGAGGGCGAACGTCGAGGTGCAAAGGTTGCGCGTATGCGGCAAGGTGCGGAACCAGCGCCGGGTGAGCGACTGGCAGGTGCGTGCGTAGGTGCTGCGGGCTGGCGGGTCGGCCAGGGCGCAGAGGATGGAAGTGTCGAGGTAAATCTTGCTGGGCATTGGGCCAGCTTACGCTTGGCCCAAATGCCTGCTTTCGGATACGTCAAGAAATGGCGGTATGTTGCCGCCATTGAAAGAATGCTTAGTTGACCATCATTTTGCGGCGCTGGAACTCCTCGTAGCGCTGTTGCTCGCGTTCCCAGATGTAGCGGAACGCGGCGCGGGCTTCCGGAGTCAGGCGACGGATGGCCTCTACGTTAAAGGTCATCGGATGCGGCTCAGCGGACGCCAGTGCACGCGATTGGGCGCGGGTGGCATCGATGAACTGCTTGGTGGCTTCGTCGATATCCGGGAAAAAAATGTCCGCGGGCAATTTTTGCTGAAGCTCCATCTGAAAATCTCCTAGTAAGACAAATCGTCTGAGCCATAAAACGCTCGTTGAGCATTCTGGTTGACAAGCTTCATCAAAATCTGTGCGTCACCCCACAAATGTATAATGCGGCAATTACAAGGCACCCTCAAAATGACCAATACCACCCATTTCGGTTATAAAACCGTCAACGAAGAAGACAAAGTCAAGGAAGTCGCCAAGGTCTTCCACTCCGTCGCTGCCAAGTACGACATCATGAACGACCTGATGTCCGGCGGCCTGCACCGCATCTGGAAGGCTTTCACTATTGCTAACGCTGCCGTGCGTCCGGGCATGAAGGTGCTTGACATCGCGGGCGGCACCGGCGACCTGGCCAAGGCGTTTGCCAAGGCGGCAGGCTCGACCGGCGAAGTCTGGCTGACCGATATCAACGAGTCGATGCTGCGCGTCGGCCGTGATCGTCTCTTGAATAAGGGCCTGGTTACCCCCACCTTGATTTGCGATGCGGAGAAGCTGCCGTTCCCGGACAACTACTTCGACCGCGTCAGCGTGGCGTTTGGCCTGCGCAATATGACGCACAAGGATGTTGCTCTTTCTGAAATGCGTCGCGTGCTGAAGCCGGGCGGCAAATTGCTGGTGCTGGAATTCTCGAAAGTGGATCCGCTCTTGCAAAAACCGTATGATTTTTATTCCTTCACGGTGTTGCCGTGGATGGGCCAGAAAGTGGCCAACGATTCGGAGAGCTATCGCTACCTGGCCGAATCGATCCGCATGCACCCGGACCAGGAAACGCTGAAGACCATGATGCAGGCTGCGGGTCTCGAGCGCGTGCAGTACTACAACCTGACGGCGGGTGTGGCCGCTTTACACACTGGCATCAAAATGTGAGATATCGGATACGATGAAAATGAAGAAATTCCTGGCTGGCGCAATGATTGCGCTGTCCGCTGTGAGCATGATGAGCGAGTTGTCCGCACGCCCGATGGGCGGCGGCAAGTCCTTCGGCCGCCAGTCGTCGAGCGTGAGCAGCATGCCGAAGCAGACTGCTCCAGCACCTGCTCCGACTGCTCCGACCGCAGCGCCGGCTGCCAACCGTCCAGCGGCTGCTCCGGCGCCTGCAGCACCGGCTCCGGTAGCGAAGAAACCTAGCATGTGGAAGGGCATCCTCGGCGGGGCACTGCTGGGCCTTGGCCTAGGCGCGCTGCTGTCGCACTTCGGTCTGGGCGGCGCCATGGCATCGGCCATCAGTTCGATCCTGATGATCGCCCTGATCGGCGGCGTGATCTTCTTCATCGTTCGCATGCTGCGCCGCAAGTCGCAGCCGGCAGCCCAGCCAGCGTTCAGCGGCGGCTATAACGGCGGCAATGTGCACCAGCTGCAGCCAACTGCTTTCGAGCCGGTGATGCCTGCTGCCGGCGCAGCCCTGGCGGCGCCTGCCGCGGCGGAAGCCGTAGCCCATACCCCTTGGGGCGTGCCGGCAGACTTCGATACCGCTGGCTTCCTGCGTGCGGCCAAGGCCAACTACATCCGCCTGCAGGCGGCATGGGACAAGGCGGACGTGGAAGATATCCGCACCTTCACCACGCCCGAAGTGTTTGCTGAGCTGCGCATGCAGATCCAGGAACGCGGCGCGCAAGCCGAGTACACCGATGTGGTGGCAATTGAGGCTGAACTGCTGGGCATCGAGAACGACGGCAATGATTACCTGGCCAGCGTGAAGTTCTGGGGCAAGATGAAACCTGCCGCCGATGCGCTGCCTGAACCGTTCCAGGAAGTGTGGAACCTGAGCAAACCGCATAACGGCAAAACCGGCTGGATGCTGGCAGGTATCCAGCAGCTTGCGTGACATCGCGCAGTAACTGGTAAGATCGAGACCGCCCTGGCTTTCCGGGGCGGTTTTGTTTTCTGCAAACCGGTAGAGCGGTGTCTGACCCACTGGGTCAGACACCGGGTTGCCGGTTTTGCGATAAAAAAGACGACGACAATGCTTCCATTTCCCCCCAAGCTGCCTGGCCTGAGCATGCCGGCGGCAGCCACCATCAACCACCTGCTGGCGCAGGAGCCTTGGGCGCGCACTGAGCTCAAGCTACACGCCGGCAAGGTCGCCGTGATCGACGCCAGCCCTGCTGTGCTGCGCCTGCGTGTGGCGCTGGATGGCATGGTGGAGGCGGCTGGCAGCGAGGCGGGAGCGGCGGTGACGATTCGCCTGAAGCTCAGCGACCTGCCCCTGATCGCGCAAAACCGCGAGCGCGCCTTCTCATACGTCCAGATCGAAGGCGATGCCGAATTCGCCAATGCCATTTCGCACCTGGCGCAATCGCTGCGCTGGGAAGCGGAATACGACCTGGAAAAACTGGTGGGGCCGATTGCCGCCGTGCGCCTGGTGCAAGGCGCGAAGGCAGTAATGCAGGGCGCGCGCAACGGCCAGCGCAAAGTGGCCGAGAATGTCGCGGAGTACTTCCTCGACGAAAATCCGCTGTTGATCCGCCCGGTGGTGGCGGAAAGCTTTGCGGCCGATGTCACCCGCTTCCGCGACGACGTGGAACGCGCCAGCAAGCGGCTGGAAAAACTCGAACAAAAACTGGCTAAATGATCCGCAAATTCCTTCGGCTGTTCAAGATCGTCCGTGTCTCCGTCCGATACGGGCTGGATGAAATCGCCATTTCCGGCTTCGACAAGCCACGCATCAGCAAGTTCCTCGATACCGTTTTCTTCTGGCGCGACCTGTCGACTCCGCGCGCCGTGCGCTTGCGCCGCGCGCTGGAGGAACTGGGTCCGATCTTCGTCAAGTTCGGGCAGGTGCTGTCGACCCGCAGCGACCTGTTCCCGCTCGACATCGTGGCCGAGCTGTCCAAGCTGCAGGACCGCGTGCCGCCCTTCGATTCCGACCTGGCGATCAAGATGATCGAGGAGTCGCTGGGTGCCCACCCTGACGAATTGTTTGCGCGCTTTGAGCGCGTGCCGGTGGCCTCGGCCTCCATCGCCCAGGTGCACTTTGCAGCGCTGAAGGATGGCACCCAGGTGGCGGTGAAAGTCCTGCGTCCTGGCATGAAGAAGCTGATCGATGAAGACGTGGCGCTGATGCATATCGCGGCCAACTTCATCAACCGCGTGTGGGCCGATTCCAAGCGCCTGAAGATCCAGGAAGTGGTGCAGGAGTTCGACAAGTACCTGCACGATGAGCTGGACCTGATGCGCGAAGCCGCCAATGCCAGCCAGTTGCGCCGCAACTTCGCCGATTCCAAGCTGCTGCTGGTGCCGGAGATGTACTGGGATTACTGCTCCAGCAATGTAATCGTCATGGAGCGCATGCACGGCATCCCGGTGTCGCAGATCGACCGCCTGATCGAGGCTGGCGTGGACCTGAAAAAGCTGTCGTCGGATGGCGTGGAGATCTTCTTCACGCAGGTGTTCCGCGATGGCTTCTTCCACGCCGATATGCACCCGGGGAATATCCTGGTGTCGATCGAACCTGAATCGTTTGGCCGCTATATCGCATTGGACTTCGGTATCGTCGGCACGCTGAACGATTACGACAAGGATTACCTGTCGCAGAACTTCCTGGCTTTCTTCCGCCGCGATTACAAGCGCGTGGCGGAAGCGCACATTGAATCCGGCTGGGCGCCGAAAGAAACCCGTGTCGATGAACTGGAAGCGGCTGTGCGCGCCTGCTGCGAGCCGATATTTGACCGTCCGCTGAAGGATATTTCGTTCGGCCAGGTTCTGCTGCGCTTGTTCCAGACTTCGCGCCGCTTCAATGTGGAAGTGCAGCCGCAACTGGTGCTGCTGCAGAAGACGCTGCTGAATATCGAGGGCCTCGGCCGCCAGCTCGATCCTGACCTGGATTTGTGGAAGACGGCCAAGCCTTACCTGGAGCGCTGGATGGCGGAGCAGGTTGGCTGGCGCGGACTGGTGGAGCGCCTGAAGGCGGAGGCGCCGCGGTATTCGCATATCTTCCCGCAGCTGCCGCGGCTGGCACACCAGGCGCTTACCGTTGCGGCGGAGCGGGATGTGGAGACCAAGGTTTTGCTGGCGCATCTTGTGGCCGAGCAGCGGCATACCAATCGCTTGCTGTCGTTCTTTGCGTTCTTTGTAGGATCGTTTGTGGTGGGCGCTGTGGCGTACCTTGCTTATGTCCGACTTCACTAACCGCGACCCGCGTACGCCGGGGTTTTGGGACCAGCGGTTTGAGGCGGAATTCACGCCTTGGGACCGGGGCGGGGTGCCGGTGCAACTCTCTACTTGGCTCCAAACCGGTAAACCAGTGTCTGACCCGCAGGGTCAGACACTTGACCAGCGACAGCCGCGTGTCGAGGTGTCTGACCCTGCGGGTCAGACATCGGGTTGCCGGTTTTCGGTGCTGATCCCCGGCTGCGGCAGCGGCTACGAGCTGCAAGCCTTCTGCGAAGCTGGCTGGAACGCCACCGCCATCGACTTCTCGCCCTCCGCCGTTGTTGCGGCGCAACAAGCCGTCGGCCCCTGGCGCGAGCACGTCATCGAAGCCGACTTCTTCGCTTACGACCCGCCGCAGCCGCTGGACCTGGTCTATGAACGCGCCTTCCTGTGTGCCATGCCGCGCGACATGTGGCCGCGTGTCGTGCAGCGCTGGGCGCAGTTGCTGCCGGAAGGCGGGCTGCTGCTAGGCTATTTCTTCTTCGATGACAACCCGAAAGGCCCGCCCTTCGGCGCAGACAGGGCGCAGCTGACGCAGTTAATGAGCGCTCACTTTGTTCTCGAGCAAGACGAGCCGGCAAGCGACTCCATCCCGGTATTCCAGGGCAAGGAGCGCTGGATGGCCTGGCGCCGGAAAAAAGCTTTATAATTCAGGGTTTTGATGTTTTTTGCGGAGTAATAGATGCCTATCTACGCTTACCGCTGCGAGGAATGTGGCTTTGCCAAGGATGTGCTGCAAAAGATCTCCGATCCGCAGCTCACGGATTGCCCTTCCTGCGGCAAGTCCACCTTTAAGAAGCAACTGACTGCAGCCGGCTTTCAACTGAAAGGCACCGGCTGGTACGTAACCGATTTCCGTGGCGGCACCGCCCCGGCGACCGGCGTTGCCAGCGCGGCCAAGACTGAAGCTCCGGCGGCAGCCGCCCCGGCGCCTGCCCCGGCCAAGTCGACCAGCGAGGCTTGATTTACCCCGCACAAGGAACACGATGCGCAAATATTTCATAACCGGCCTGCTGGTCCTGGTACCGCTGGCGATTACGGCTTGGGTGCTGAACCTGGTGATCTCCACCATGGACCAGTCCCTGCTGCTGATCCCGGAAAAATGGCTGCCCGAGAAATATCGGATTTCAGGCTTGGGCACCATCCTGACCGTCGTCATCGTGTTCCTCACCGGCCTGCTGACCAATAACCTGGTCGGTAATTTCCTGGTTCGGCAATGGGAAAAGCTGCTGCATCGGATCCCGGTGGTGAGCTCGCTGTACGGCAGCGTGAAGCAGGTATCGGATACGCTGTTCTCCGATTCCGGCAATGCTTTCCGCAAAGCCGTGCTGGTGCCTTATCCGCACGCCGGGTCGCGCACGATCGCCTTCCTGACCGGCGCGCCGGCCACCGAAGTGCAGAAGCACCTGGACGATGAATACATCAGCGTCTACGTGCCAACCACGCCGAACCCAACTTCCGGCTTCTTCCTGATGATGCCGAAAAAAGATGTAGTCGAGCTCGATATGAGCGTCGATGCCGCACTGAAGTACATCGTTTCGATGGGCGTTGTCGTCCCTGAATAAAACTTAACCTGAAACTGAGAATCAATATGTCCATGCGTACTGAATACTGCGGCCTCGTAACTGAAGCCCTCGTAGGCCAAACCGTCAGCCTGTGCGGCTGGGTGCATCGTCGCCGTGACCACGGCAGCCTGATCTTCATCGACCTGCGCGATCGCGAAGGCCTGGTGCAAGTGGTCTGCGACCCGGACTTTGCCGATATGTTCAAAGTCGCTGAATCCGTGCGCAACGAGTACTGCCTGCACATCACCGGTACCGTCAAGCCACGTACCCCGGAAACCGTCAACGCCAAGCTGAAGTCCGGCAAGATCGAAGTGATCGCCACCAAGGTGGAAGTGCTGAACGCCTCCGTGCCTGTTCCATTCCAGCTGGACGACGACAACCTGTCCGAAACCACCCGCCTGACCCACCGCGTGCTGGACCTGCGCCGTCCACAGATGCAGAACAACCTGCGCCTGCGCTATAAGGTTTCGATGGAAGTGCGCAAGTACCTGGACTCCCTGGGCTTCATCGATATCGAAACCCCGGTGCTGACCAAGTCCACCCCGGAAGGCGCGCGCGACTACCTGGTGCCATCGCGCGTGAACGCGCACGAATTCTTCGCGCTGCCGCAATCGCCGCAGCTGTTCAAGCAGCTGCTGATGGTCGCCAACTTCGACCGTTACTACCAGATCACCAAGTGCTTCCGTGACGAAGACCTGCGCGCCGACCGCCAGCCGGAATTCACCCAGATCGACTGCGAAACCTCGTTCCTGAACGAGCAGGAGATCCGCGACCTGTTCGAAACCATGATCCGCAACGTGTTCAAGAACACCATGGACGTGGAACTGCCAAACCCGTTCCCGGTGATGGACTTCGCCGAAGCCATGGGCAAGTACGGTTCGGACAAGCCTGACATGCGCGTCAAGCTGGAATTCACCGAACTGACCGACGTGATGAAGGACGTCGAGTTCAAGGTGTTCTCCGGCGCCGCCAACATGAAGAACGGCCGCGTGGTCGGCATGCGCGTGCCTAAGGGCGCCGACATGCCGCGTTCGGAAATCGACGCGTACACCCAGTTCGTCGCGATCTACGGCGCCAAGGGCCTGGCCTACATCAAGGTCAACGAGAAGGCCAAGGGCCGTGACGGCCTGCAGTCGCCGATCGTGAAGAACATCCACGACGAAGCCCTGAACAAGATCCTGGAACTGACCGGCGCACAAGACGGCGACTTGATCTTCTTCGGCGCCGACAAGGCGAAGGTCGTGAACGATGCGATCGGCGCGCTGCGCGTGAAGATCGGCCACTCCGAGTTCGGCAAGGCCAACGGCCTGTTCAACGACGTGTGGGCACCGCTGTGGGTGATCGACTTCCCAATGTTCGAATACGACGAAGAAGAAGACCGCTGGACCGCAACCCACCACCCATTCACTTCGCCAAAAGACGGCCACGAAGACATGCTGGAAACCAATCCAGGCGCATGTATCGCCAAGGCCTACGACATGGTGCTGAACGGCTGGGAACTGGGCGGCGGCTCGATCCGTATCCACCGCGAAGAAGTGCAGTCGAAAGTGTTCCGCGCGCTGAAGATCGGTGCTGAAGAAGCCCGCGAGAAGTTCGGCTTCCTGCTGGACGCGCTGCAGTACGGCGCGCCTCCGCACGGCGGCCTGGCCTTCGGCCTGGATCGTATCGTGACCCTGATGACCAAGTCCGATTCGATCCGCGACGTGATCGCCTTCCCGAAAACCCAGCGCGCACAGTGCCTGCTGACCCACGCTCCATCGCCGGTCGATGAGAAGCAGCTGCGTGAGCTGCACATTCGCCTGCGTTCGGCTGAGCCGAAAGTGGCCGGCTAAAAACCGGTACCCCGGTGTCTGACCCGCAGGGTCAGACACCCTGCCCGCGACCGATGCGTATAGCTGTCGGTGTCTGACCCTGCGGGTCAGACACCGGGTTACTGGTTTCAAAGCAAATGAAGCCCTACAAAATCCCAGAATCCGTCCTGGTGGTCATTCACACTGCCGACATGGAAGTGCTCCTGATCGAGCGCGCCGGCAACCCCGGCTACTGGCAATCCGTCACCGGCTCGAAAGACGCCCTCGACGAACCCCTGCTCACCACCGCCACCCGCGAACTGTTCGAAGAAACCGGCATCGTTGCCGACGGCAAGGACATCGTGCTGCGCGACTGGGGCCTGCAGAACATCTACGAAATTTATCCCATCTGGCGCCACCGCTACGAACCCGGCGTCACGCACAACCTCGAACACATCTTCAGCGTGCAGGTGCCGCGCAACGTGCCCGTCATGCTGAGCCCACGCGAACACACCGCCCACGTCTGGCTGCCTTACCTCGAAGCTGCCGACCGCTGCTTCTCCCCATCCAACGCCGAAGCAATCCTCCAGTTACCGCAGCACATGTAACTTGCAATTTGCTCGTCATGCGAGCGCCGCGCGTTTGGCTATAATCGGACATCGACTGTCACGCTGGGGGCGCATGCCATGCCGGAGACTCAGGATATTCTTCTGGAGCAGTTGCAGGTTGGCTTGTATGTCCACCTCGACCTGAAATGGTTTGAGCATCCTTTTGCGTTCAGCCATTTCAAGATCAAGTCGCAGGAGCAAATCCACCAGTTGCGCAGCCTGGGCCTGAGCAAGATCCGCATCGACCCCGCATTGAGCGACGTGCAGCCGGCAGCGCTGACGGCTGAAGCCATGGCCAGTCCGGCCCCGGCAGCCGCGCCCAAGGCGCCTGCACCCGAGTCCCCTGAACTGGCCGCCAAGCGCGCCATGATGGAGCGCATGCGCCAGCAGCGCGAGAATGCGGCGCGCATCGAACATGCTTTCGTCGATACGGCGCGCGCCATGAAGGAAATGGAAAAGAACGTGTTCGCGCGCCCGGCCGAGAGCTTGCAGAAAGCCAGCGAGATGATCGGCAAGATCGCCGACTCCATCCTGAGCGCGCCGGACCTGGCCATCCACGTCATGGGCGACCGCACCGGTGGCGAGGAAATCTACCTGCACTCGCTTAATGTCACCATGCTGTCGATGATGATTGCGCGCGACATCAAGCTGCCGCGCGAAGTAGCGAGTGCGATGGGTGTCGGCTCCATGTTCCACGACCTTGGCGTGCGCAATATCCCCGACAAGGTGCTGACCAAGACCGAGCCGTGGACCCACTCCGAGCAAAACCTGTACGAAACCCACTGCGCGGTCGGGACGGAAATGGGGCAGCAGCTCAAGTTCCCCGCCGCCGCCGTGGCCATCGTGCGCGACCACCACGAAATGTATGACGGCAGCGGCTACCCGCGCCATCTGAAGGGGGAGGAGATCGGCGTGCTGGCGCGCATCGTGGGGATCGCCAACTATTACGACCGCCTGTGCAACCCGGTCAACGGCACGCCTGGCCTGACCCCGCACGAAGCGCTGTCGCTGATGTTCGCCAAGAACCGCGGCAAGTTCGACCCCAAGCTGCTGCAGGTTTTCATCCGCTGCCTCGGTGTGTACCCGCCTGGCACCATCGTGCAGCTGTCGAACGGCGCCACCGGGATGGTCGCCACCATCAATACCGAAAAACCGAACAAGCCGGAACTCGTCGTGTATGAGGCGGGCGTGCCGCGAGAGGATGCCATCATGGTGGACATGGCGCTGGAGAGCGACCTGAATATCGTTCGCGCCGTCAAGCCTTCGCAGGTACCGAAAGAAATCTACGCCTACCTCAGCCCACGCAAGCGGGTCAGCTACTACTTCGACGCCACCAAGCCGGGCCAGGGAGCAACCGGGTGATATCCGAACTTCGCCAGCTGATGCTCGACCACAGCCCGCACATGATGTTGCTGGTCGACCCCACCAACTTGCAAATCATCGTCGCCAACAAGGTGGCTGAGCAAGTGCTTGGCTATTCGGGAGCGCAGCTGGTCGAGATGCAGATCACCGATATCGAGAGTTCGCTGCAAGACGTGTTTTATTGGGAAGACGTGCGCGGTGGCCATTTCCAGGACATCGATGCACAGGAAGGCGAATATCAGCGCGCCGACGGTACACAAATCATGGTCATGAAATCGCTGCGCGTACTGCGCCATGACGAGCGCTGGCTGATCCTGATCCTGGCCCGCGATGCGCGCCAGGAACGCAAGGTGGAGGATGTGCTCGAAACAACCCTGTCGCAGCTGCGCACCACGCTGGAAGCAACCGGCAATGGCATCCTGGTGATCGACTGGCACAACAAGATCGCCAGCATGAACCGCCAGTTCAGCGAGATGTGGCATATCCCGGATGCCTTCCTCAAGAACGGCAACGATTCCGCCATCCTGGAATTCCTTACCGCGAACGTCGTTGAGCAGGAGTTGTGCCGCGAACGGCTGCAGCAAGTGAGCGATCCGCACGAAACACTGGACCAGTTCCACCTGCACGATGGCCGCGTGTTCGAATGCAGCTCACGCCCGCAATTCCTCGGCGAGCGCATTATCGGCCGGGTGTACGGCTTCCTCGATAATACGGAGCGTGTGCATGCCGAGCAGGCGTTGCGCGAATCGCGCGACCAGCTGGAGAGCCGGGTGCATGAACGCACGCTGGCGCTGCAGATGGCGAACATCACGCTGGAGAGCGAGAAGACGCGCCAGGCCGACTTGATCCGCAAGCTGGGCGAGGCGCAGAACCAGCTCCTGCAATCGGAGAAGATGGCGTCCATTGGTGTGCTGGCGGCCGGCGTGGCGCACGAGATCAACAACCCGGTCGGCTTCGTCAACTCCAACCTGAGCAGCCTGCAGCGCTATATGCAATCCCTGATGCGCCTGCTCGATGCCTATGAGGCGCGCGAAGAACACCTGCCCGAGGGCGACCGCGGTGAACTGAATGCCTTGCGCAAGGAGATCGACGCCGACTACCTGCGCGAAGACCTGGGCAGCCTGCTGTCCGAATCGATGGATGGCCTGGACCGCATCAAGCGCATCGTTCAGGACATGAAGGACTTCTCCCATGCTGGCGGCGGCGACGTGCTGGTGGCTAATCTCGAAACGGGCCTGGACAGCACCCTGAATGTGGTCTGGAACGAACTGAAATACAAGGCGGAGGTGGTGAAGGAATATGGTGGCGTGCCGGAAATCGAATGCATCCCCTCGCAACTGAATCAAGTCTTCATGAACCTCTTGGTCAATGCCGCCCACGCCATCGAGAACCGCGGCCGCATCACGGTGCGCACCAGTTACGAAAACGAGATGGTGACCGTGTCGGTGAGCGATACCGGCAGCGGCATCGCGGCGGAAAACCTGGGCCGCATTTTCGAGCCCTTCTTCACCACAAAGCCGGTAGGGAAGGGGACGGGGCTGGGCTTGTCGCTGTCGTACAGCATCGTGCAAAAACACGGCGGCCGCATCGAAGTCGATAGCGAAATCGGGCGCGGGACCACCTTCCGTGTGATCCTGCCGCGACAGATGGCGCCTGCCGCCGAGGAAAATGATGTTGTAAATTGACTAACTGGTTCGCGGTTGGCTAAGATGCCGCGAATGAAGAGACTGCTCCACCTTGGCCCGCGCGCCAACACCGTCCGCCCGCAGCATTCCGGCAAGTGCCACAATTGCCACGCCCCGGTGCTCGAGAAGTTCTGCGGCCAGTGCGGCCAGCCTGGCCATGTGCACGTCGCCAGCGCGCACGAATTCATCCACCACTTCATTGGGCATTATGTCGCTGCCGAGGGCAAGTTGTGGGCCACGCTGGGCTTGCTGCTGTTCCGGCCCGGGCAACTAACGCGTGAATTCATCCAGGGGCGCCGCGGCCGCTATATCGATCCCCTGCGGCTGCTGTTGACAATATCGCTGGTCGCCTTCCTTTGCCTGAAGGTGATTCCTGCAATCGAGCCGGCGGCCGGCACGAAGAAGGCCCCTGCGTCGGCGGAGGCGCAAAAGGACCGCTCCCATGAGGCCATGGACCCTTTGCAGCAGCTGATAGTCAAGTCTTTCAGGTCGGAAAGCGCGTCCTTTGCCGCCAACTTCGAGAATTACCAGAGGCTGCCAAACCAGCAGCGGAGCGAGGCGTTCTTCAAGCTTTGGCTCACGAAGGGACCCAGCCTGGCGTTGCTGCTGATCCCATTTATCGCCCTTTGGCTGAAGCTGGCCCACCTAGGCAATGGATGGCGCTATGGCGAGCACCTTGTGTTCGCGATGCACCTGCTGGCATTCTCGCTGGTCGCGCTGACGCTGGGGATCGCGCTTGAGCCACTCAGCGCTGCAGCATGGCATGGCACGCTGGCGGCCATTCCGCTGTACTTTCTTGCGGCGATGCGCAAGGTCTATGGCGGAAGCCTGGCATTGCTGCTGCGCTGGGGCGTGGTCGCCTACCTGACGGCGTATAGCCTGAAAGTCTTGATGTGGATCGTCTTTTACGGCGGAATGGCATGGTCGCCGGTCACTTGAGGCAAGGGACGGCGAAGTCGACGTGGTAATGCTCGTCATGCCGTATCCACGGCTTGCCCTTCATGAAGTTCAGCTTTTGCAGCTCCGCGCCGCGCGGTGTTGCGAACAGGCGCGGCAGGTAGGCGGTGTCGAAGATTACCTGGGCGATGCCATGGCCTCGCGCTCGTGCCGCCTGGTCCAGCTGGTAGAGGTGTTCGGCCATTGCGGCAAAGTCGATGCTATAGCCGACGTAGCGGGCATCCTTGTCGAACTCAATGTCATAGCCGAAGCGCTGGCTGACCGGCGTTGGCAGGCGCGCCGGACGGCCGTCCTTGTCGCGCACCGGCACGAAGAAGTCGACCGACAGGCCATTCTGGTGCGTGCGGTGGGGGCGGAAACGGCCGCCATATTCGTTGCCCGACTCGCCATACACGTATTGCGCCCCCGGCGCTGCGCGCTCAAGCTTTGCATAGGCGTCCAGGATGATGGCCGACACTTCGCTGTGCACATGGTTGCGGCCCATGGAGATTGCCAGCGTGCTGTAGGCGGCGTAATTTGTCCCCTCAGCCGGAAGCTGCACGCTGTGTTCGATGCTGCCGCGGTTGACAGTTCCATGGCAGGTGCTGCCGGTTGTGCTGGTGCTGGCGCTGGAGCTGGCCGCGCAAAGCGCCAGCAGTGCCGCGGCGGCGTGGCGCGCGGTCATCGGGCCGTTCCGGAAAGCACGCGGCGCAGCATATAGCAAGCGGGGAGTGCTGGAAGCAGCAGGAAGAACACCAGGCCCAGGCCGCTATCTGCAGCGTTGGCGCCGGCATTTGCCGCCATGAGCATGATCGAAGTATTGATCGCCGCGTGCATGGCAATGCCGGGGATCAGTGAGCGTGTCCGCTCATACAGCCAACCGGCGGCGACCCCGAACAAGGTGGCGCCGACGAGCTGGTAGATATTCATGTGGTAGAAGCCGAAGACGACTGCCGAGCCCAGGATGGCATAGCTGCGCTCGTATTGCTGCAGGAAGCTGCGCAGGATGATTCCCCGGAACAGCATTTCTTCCACGACTGGCGCAATGACGCATACCAGCAAGACTTGTGGCAGCCCGCCCGAGAGCAAGTTCGCGAACCCGTTCTCCATGCTTGAGTCCATTGGAAACTCAGTGATCAACAGGTAGTTCACGCAGCCCATGAGCAGGAACACGCACGGCGTGGCAAGCAATACCAGGGGTACGATGAGGACCATGGTCGCCGCCGTAGCCGAGCGATTGGAATTGAACAGGTCGCGATAGTCCAGGTTCTTCCAATGCAGCAGCGCGGTAAACACGATGCCGTTTGCCAGAAGACGGGACAGCGCGCCCAGGCTGTAAGGGTCGTCCAGGCCCAGCCACTTGTGCGCATCGTACAGTGCGCAGGTCACCAGGTAATCGATGGCCCAGAGACATAAGACAAGGAAGAAGGCTTCCAGCGCGGAGGGGAAAGTAGTGTGTCGTTCGGTCATGGTGCATGACTATAAAGCAATTCCGGACACTTTTGACAGGGAGCAAGCAGGGCAGTTGGGGTTAGAATGGTCTTATGAAGATCCGCGTTGCCACCTACAACATCCACAAGGGCGTGTCGTACCGCAGCCATCCACGGGTACACGCCTTGCGCCATGCGATTGAGGCCTTCCATGCCGACCTGGTATTCCTGCAGGAAGTGCAGGGCCAGCACGACCGGATCGAGGCGCGTTATGGCGAGGAAAGCGCCGGCCATCGGCACTGGCCAAAAAAAGCCCAGCATGAGTTTTTCGCGGGGGAATCGCACCAGTCGGTGTATGGCCTGAACGCCCAGTACGACCACGGCCACCACGGCAATGCGCTGCTGAGCAAATACCCGATTGCGCGCTGGACCAATACCGACATTTCCGACCACGCCTACGAATCGCGCGGCATTCTGCATTCGGTGGTGGAAACGGAGGGCCAGCTGGTGCACTGTTACGTGATCCACCTTGGCCTGTTCGAGCGCAGCCGCGTGCGCCAGGCCGACATGCTGATTGAAGCGGTGCGCAGCTCGGCGCCCGATGGCGAGCCGGTCATCATCGCCGGCGACTTCAACGACTGGCGCAATACGCTGACGGACAAGCTGCAAAGCGCGCTCGGCGTGCGCGAAGTTTTCGATGAGATCAAGCATGGCAACCCGGTCGGTGACCTGGTGCGTACCCTGGCTCGGCGCAAGGCCGCCCAGCGCCCCGCCCGCACCTTCCCGGCGGCCTTGCCCTTTTTCAGGTTGGACCGCATCTATGTGCGGGGCTTCAAGGTAGAATCCGCGGAAGTCCTGCATGGCCCCCTATGGGCCAAGCTGTCGGATCACGCGCCCATCGTGGCGAACCTGAAACTGGTTTCCTGACACATGCGTCACGTAGATTTTCTAGCCGATAACGAAGTCAAACTCCTGCACTGCGGTACCGATTATTTTCCGGCACTGGTCGAGGCCATCGAGGCCGCGCAGTTCGAGATCTATTTCGAAACCTACATCTTTGCCGAGGACGAAACCGGCAAACGCGTCACGGCCGCGCTGAAAGCCGCTGCGCAGCGCGGCGTGACCGTGCGCATGATTACCGACTGGTTCGGCACCGGCCACAAGCCCGCCTACCGCCTGCATGCCGAAGTCACGGCGGCAGGCGTCGAGCACCGCATCTTCAACCCCTGGTTCCGGCGCGGCGTGACGCGCACCCATCGCAAGATTTGCGTGGTGGATGCCCAGGTGGCCTTTGTCGGCGGCATCAATATCAACGACGATATGTTCACCGACTACGACCACAGCAAGGCGCTGGCCGCGCCGCGCTGGGATTTTGCTGTGGCAGTGCGCGGGCCGCTGGTCGAATCCATCCACAGCGAGGCCGAGACGCAGTGGACGCGCCTGGGCCATATGAACATCGTCAAGCGCCTGACCCTGTTCAACGAGGTACGCAAGCTGAACAAGATTGCGCGCCAGAGCACGATGCAGGCCGGCTTCGTGGTGCGCGACAACCTGCGCAACCGCCGCACCATCCAGCGCGCGTATTTGCAGGCGCTGGGGCGGGCCAGGAAGAGCGTGCTGCTGGCCAATCCCTACTTCGCGCCGGGCCGCAAGTTCCGCCGCGCCCTGGCCGCGACGGCGCAGCGCGGCGTGGAAGTGGTGCTGCTGATCGGCGTCGGCGAATTCTGGCTGCAGGATGCGGTGGCGCATTCCTTCTACCCCAAGCTGCTGGAGGCGGGCGTCAAGGTGGTGGAATACCGCAAGACGCAACTGCACGCCAAGGTGGCGGTCATCGACGATGACTGGGCAACTGTTGGCTCTTCCAATGTGGACGGGTTGAGCCTGTTCCTCAACCAGGAAGCCAATGTGGTGATCAAGGACGCCGAGTTTGCGCGTGCACTGCGCGTCAAGATCGAGGAGGCCATTGCCGATGGCGTGGTGATCCACCAGCAGGATTTCGAACATGTCGGGCGCTTCCGTCGGATCGGTTATGAAGTGGCGTACTTCTTCTACCGCACGCTGATGCGCATTTTTGCAGTAGGAAAGTACACATGAGTGATGTAAGGATCGACAAATGGCTGTGGGCAGCGCGCTTCTTCAAAACGCGCCAGCTGGCCATCGACGCCATCGACAAAGGCAAGGTGAAACTGTCGAGCGGCGAGCGCATCAAGCCTTCGCGCAATGCCAAGCTGGGCGAGCGGCTGCATATCGATAACGGTGCCGACGAGTGGGATGTGCTGGTGGTCGGCATTTCCGGCAAGCGGGAAGGCGCCCCGATCGCCCGCCTTCTGTATGAAGAGAGCGAGGAATCGCTGGCCCGCCGTGCCGCCCTGATCGAGCGCAAGAGACTGTTCCCGGAACCTTTCGCCGACAACAAGGGTCGGCCGACCAAGCGCGACCGCCGCCAATGGGAACGCGCCACGGGCGACGAATGAGCCAGCCTGGCTGCCGCACATTCAGGCTGCTGGACCCGGACGGCTATCAGCCGCGCCTGGCGGAGGCCGGCGAGGCGGCATTTGCCTTGCCCCGGCCGCGCAATATCCGGCAGCCGGCGGCGAACTTCTACCACCTGGGCGATGCCTTCCTGGTCGATGCCTGGATGAAGGCATTCCTCGAACAGCGCAGCGGAGCCGAATTCCAGTGCACGCGGGCGCAACTGCTGCGTTTCGATGGCGTTCCTTTCCGGGAGGAGTATTGGATCGTGAAAGTGCTGTCGAGGGTGGCATGCGTGGGGCCGCAAATGGTGATCGATGAGCGCGCCGTTCCCGCAGGCCTGAATATATTTGCATCAGAGCAATTGCCGGGCACATTGCTTATTGAACAGCAGTTTGTGCAGGATTTGGCGCATGCCTGCCGGGGAAATGGGTTTTGGGCACTGAAGCTGGACGAAGATTTGCAAGAGCAGCGTGCCCGGCTGTTCCTGGATGAGCGCTGAGCCGGCCCGGACAGACTTGTAGATGTTGCAACGCAACAATAGAGGTGCGCTTCTAGTCGTGCTGTTTGACTTTCGCCCCCTGCTGGATAATAGTACGAACGTTCGCAAAACTTTTCACCAGCGGCCGATCTGTTAGAGCGAGAATAAGGTTTTTCCTTCTATCTGGATGGGTTCAAAAGTGAGTGGAATTCTTGTCAATACACCAACGAAATTCATGCGCAAAGGCGAAATGACCCGTGCGGCCATCCTGGATGTGGCCCTCGACCTGGCAAGCCGTGACGGCCTCGAAGGCCTCACCATTGGTTTGCTCGCCGACAAGATGAACATGAGTAAGTCCGGTGTGTTCGCGCACTTTGGTTCGCGGGAAGATTTGCAGATTGAAGTCCTGAAGCTGTATCACCATCGCTTCGAGCAGGAAGTGTTTTACCCGGCGATGAAGGAGGCCCGTGGCCTGCCTCGCCTGCGCGCCATGTTTGCCAACTGGATCAAACGTGTGAGCGTGGAAATCGCCTCGGGTTGCATCTATATCAGTGGCGCCGTTGAATATGACGACCGCCCTGGCCCGATCCGCGAAGAGCTGCTGGCCATGGTCGGCGCGTGGCAGGCAGCCTTGCTGCGATGCGTGCGCCAGGCCATCGACAACGGCGACCTGCGGGCCGATACCGATGCTTCCCAGCTTGTGTACGAAATGTATGGCTTGATCCTGGCCCTGCACCACGAGGCGCGCTTCATGCGCACTCCTGGCAGCGTGGACCGGGCTGGTGTGGGCTTCAACCGACTGATCGAAAACTATCAACCATCCTAAGGCTGCGTTTCGCAGCAGCCGAGCAAACATAACCTTTTAGCTTTCTGGAGAAAAAAATGGGTCAATACGTCGCGCCAATCCGTGATATGCAGTTCGTCCTGCACGAGCTGCTGAAGGTGGAAGAGAAGCTGAAAGAGCTGCCTCCTCACGCCGAAACCGACGCGGACATCATCAACCAGGTGCTGGAAGAAGGCGCCAAGTTCACCTCCGAAGTGCTGTTCCCGCTGAACCACTCCGGCGACCGCGAAGGCTGCCACCACGATGCAGCTGCCAAGACCGTGACCACTCCAAAAGGCTTCAAGGAAGCGTACAAGCAGTACGTTGAAGGCGGTTGGGCTGCGCTGGCCTGCGATCCTGAATACGGCGGCCAGGGCCTGCCTATCGTGCTGAACAACTCGTTCTACGAGATGCTGAACTCGGCCAACCAGGCATGGACCATGTACCCAGGCCTGTCGCACGGCGCCTACGAGTGCCTGCTGGCCCACGGCACCCCGGAACAGAAAGCCACCTACCTGCCTAAGCTGGTTTCCGGCGAGTGGACCGGCACCATGTGCCTGACCGAGCCACACTGCGGCACCGACCTGGGCATGCTGCGCTCGAAAGCCATCCCTAACGCCGACGGTTCCTGGAACATCACCGGCGCCAAGATCTTCATCTCGGCCGGCGAACACGATATGTCCGAAAACATCCTGCACCTGGTGCTGGCACGCGTTCCGGACGCTCCTGAAGGCTCGAAGGGCATCTCCCTGTTCCTGGTGCCTAAGTTCATCCCTAACGCCGACGGTTCGATCGGCGAACGCAACCCGATCTTCTGCGGCGCGATCGAAGAGAAGATGGGCATCCACGGCAACTCGACCTGCCAGATGAACCTGGACGGCGCCAAGGGCTGGATCATCGGCCAGCCGAACAAGGGCCTGCAGGCGATGTTCGTGTTCATGAACGCTGCCCGCCTGGGCGTGGGAGTGCAGTCCCTGGGCCTGACCGAAGTGGCTTACCAGAACGCGCTGGTGTACGCAAAAGACCGCCTGCAAATGCGCTCGCTGTCCGGCGTGAAGAATCCGGAAGGTCCTGCCGACCCGATCATCGTGCACCCAGACGTGCGCCGCATGCTGCTGACCGGTAAAGCCTACGCTGAAGGCGCGCGTGCTTTCGCTTCCTACGTGGCGCTGCAGATCGACCGCGAACTGCACCACCCTGACGAAGAAGTGCGCAAGGAAGCCGGCGACGAAGTGGCCCTGCTGACCCCGATCATCAAGGCCTTCATCACCGACAACGCTTGGATCGCTACCTCCGACGCAATGCAGGTGTACGGCGGCCACGGCTACATCTCCGAGTGGGGCATGGAGCAGTACGTGCGCGACGCGCGTATCAACCTGATTTACGAAGGCACCAACACCGTGCAGTCGCTGGACCTGCTGGGCCGTA
>JBCNOP010000339.1:0-3935 GCA_039593775.1 Pseudoduganella sp. | reverse complement strand
TGCAACTGGCGGAAGGCCCGCTTGGCCTGCTGCTGCTTTGCCTCGGCCTCGGTTCGCTGCTGGCAATGCCGCTGACCGGCGCGCTCGCGGCGCGTTTTGGCTGCCGCAAGGTGGTGCTGTGGTCGGCGCTGGTGGTCTGCCTTGCCCTGCCCGGCCTGGCGCTGGCGCCGACGCCGATCCTGCTCGGGCTGGTGCTGTTCGTGTTCGGCGCCTCGCTGGGGACGATGGACGTGGCGATGAACGTGCAAGCCGTGATCGTCGAAAAGGCCAGCGGCGGCGCCTTGATGTCCGGCTTCCACGGCATGTTCAGCCTGGGCGGCTTTGCCGGCGCCGGTGGCATGGCGCTGCTGCTGTGGCTTGGCAGCGGCCCGCTGGGTGCCTGCCTGGCCATCGTGGCCCTGATCGTATTCCTGCTGTGGCGCGCCAGCCCTGACCTGCTGCACGAACCGGAGGCGCGCGACGGCGATACTCCAACCTTCGTCATGCCGCATGGCGCCGTGATCTTCATCGGCGCCCTGTGCTTCATCGTCTTCCTGGCCGAAGGCGCCATGCTGGACTGGAGCGCAGTGTTCCTGACCGCCGAACGCGGGCTGGAAGAAGGCCGCGCCGGCCTCGGTTACGCCGCCTTCGCCGTCGCCATGACCGTGGGCCGCCTGACCGGAGACCGAGTCGTGGGCCGCTTTGGCGGGCGCCGCGTACTGCTGGCAGGAGGCCTGTGCGCCGCCGCCGGCTTCTTCACGGCCGTGGTTTCGCAGACGCCGGCCGTGGCGCTGACCGGTTTTGTCTTGGTCGGCCTGGGCGCCTCGAACATCGTGCCCATCCTGTTCACGGCTGCCGGCAACCAGCGCGCCATGCCGGCCAGCCTGGCAATTGCCGCCATCACCACCATCGGCTACGCCGGCATCCTGGCCGGACCGGCCATGATCGGTTTCGTGGCCCACTTGTCCAGCCTGAACCTGGCCTTTTCCGTCCTCGGCGGCGCCTTGTTGCTGGTAGCCGCCAGCAGCCGGCTGGTGCGGGTTCACTCCTGATATAGCGCAAACCGGGGCCCGGGCAACGGGGCTACCCTTGACGCAAGTGCATTGGTCGGCCGCGCTCATGGTAAGCTTCGTGCCCGCGCAGCATCCCGCCCGCGTTCTCCCACCGACACACTTAACAAAATCACAATGGATATCGTTCTCGCGCTGAAGGCTCTGATCATGGGTCTGGTCGAAGGATTTACCGAATTCCTGCCGATTTCTTCCACCGGCCACCTGGTCCTGGCGGGCAGTTTGTTGAATTTCACCGGCGAGAAAGCCAAAGTGTTTGAAATCGCCATCCAGGGCGGCGCCATGGTTGCCGTGATCTGGGAGTACCACAAGAAGATTTATGAGGTCCTGTCCGGCATGTTTCGGGAACAGCGGGCGCGTCGCTTTGCGATCAACGTAGCGGTGGCCTTCATTCCCGCCGCCGTGCTGGGCTTCCTGTTCGAACATAAGATCAAAGCCGTGCTGTTCGCGCCACTGCCGGTGGCGCTGGCCTTCATCATCGGCGGCCTGATCATCCTATGGGTCGAGCGCCGCGCCAAGAATAACCCGGTCGCCGTGCGCGTGCAGTCGGTCGACGATATGACGGCACTGGATGCGCTGAAAGTCGGCATCGCCCAGGTCTTTGCCCTGATCCCTGGCACCAGCCGTTCCGGCGCCACCATTATTGGCGGCATGATGTTCGGCCTGTCGCGCAAGGTCGCTACCGAATTCTCCTTCTATCTCGCGATCCCGACCCTGCTCGCCGCCACCTTCTACTCGCTGTGGAAAGCGCGCGCGCTGCTGTCCACTGCCGACCTGCCGCTGTTCAGCATCGGCGCCGTGGTGGCCTTCGTCTCGGCCTTTGCCTGCATCCGCTGGCTGCTGCGCTACATCAGCACCCATACCTTCACTGTCTTCGCCTGGTACCGCATCGTGTTCGGCATCGTGGTGATTGCCACTGCCTACTCCGGCATGATCACCTGGGCTGAATAAACGAATGCAAGACCAGGACACCAGCCAGCGCGCCCTTCACCTGCTCCAGACCGTCTTCGGCTACCCAGCCTTCCGCGGCCAGCAGGGGCAGATCGTCGAGCATGTCGGCAATGGCGGCGATGCCCTGGTGCTGATGCCGACCGGCGGCGGCAAGTCGCTGTGCTACCAGATCCCGGCCATGCTGCGCGAAGGCGTGGGCGTGGTGGTGTCGCCGCTGATCGCGCTGATGCAGGACCAGGTGGACGCGCTGGCCGAAGTGGGCGTGCGCGCCGCCTTCCTGAACTCTACGCAGACCTACGAAGAGGCGGCACGCATCGAACGCCTGGTGCGCACCAACCAGATCGACCTGCTGTACGTGGCGCCGGAACGCCTGCTGACCCAGCGCTGCTTCGACCTGCTGCAGGATTCGCAGATCGCGCTGTTCGCCATCGACGAAGCGCACTGCGTCTCGCAGTGGGGCCACGACTTCCGCCCGGAATACATCAAGCTGTCGGTGCTTCACGAGCAGTTCCCGAATGTGCCGCGCATCGCGCTGACGGCAACCGCCGACCAGCAGACCCGCGCCGAGATCATCCATCGCCTGGCGCTGAACGATGCCGCACAATTCGTCTCCTCGTTCGACCGCCCGAACATCCGCTACCAGATCGTCGAAAAAACCAACGGCCGAAAGCAGCTGCTGGACTTCATCACCGCCGAGCACGCTGGCGACTGCGGCATTGTCTACTGCCTGTCGCGCAAAAAGGTGGAAGAGACGGCGGAATTCCTGAACGAGCATGGCGTGCGCGCCATGGCCTACCACGCCGGCATGGAGCACGCGGTGCGCGCCGAGAACCAGGCACGCTTCCTGCGCGAGGAAAACATCGTGATGGTTGCGACCATCGCCTTCGGCATGGGCATCGACAAGCCTGACGTGCGTTTCGTCTGCCACCTCGACCTGCCGAAATCGATCGAAGGCTACTACCAGGAGACCGGCCGCGCCGGCCGTGACGGCATGCCCGCCAGCGCCTGGATGTCATACGGCCTGCAGGACGTGGTGCTGCAGCGGCGCATGATCGACGAGTCGGAAGCCGACGAGAATTTCAAGCGCGTACTGTCGACCAAGCTCGATTCCATGCTGGGCCTGTGCGAGACCCTGAGCTGCCGCCGGGTGCGCCTGCTGGAGTACTTCGGCGAACCTGCCACGCCTTGCGGCAACTGCGATACCTGCCTGATCCCGCCGGTGTCCTTCGACGGCACGGTGCCGGTGCAGAAGCTGCTGTCGGCAATCTATCGCTGCGACCAGCGCTTTGCCGCCGGCCACGTGATCGACGTGCTGCGCGGCGCCGAATCCGAACGCATCCAGACCTGGCACCACGACAAGCTGTCCGTGTTCGGCATCGGCGCCGACCGCAGCGAGCAGGAATGGCGCGCGATCCTGCGCCAGGTCATCGCGCTGGGCCTGGTGACCGTCGACCACGAGCAATTCAGCTCGCTCAAGCTGACCGACGCCGCGCGCCCGGTGCTGAAGGGCGGCCAGAAAGTGCAGCTGCGCCAGTACCAGAAGCCGGTCAAGCAGAAACGCAGCTCGGCACCGAAAGGCTACGAGGAAACCAGCCTGGACGGCGACGAACAGCGCATCTTCGACCGCCTGCGTTCCTGGCGCATGGGCGCGGCGCGCGAGCACGGCGTGCCGGCCTACGTCATCTTCAACGACGCCACCCTGCGCGAAATCGCCAAGGTGCGCCCGGCCTCGCTGGACGAGATGCGCGGCATCTCCGGCGTGGGCGAGAAGAAGCTGGTCTCCTACGGCGACGAAATCGTCAGGCTGATCGCCGACCTGGCCTGAGGCGCAGGCTGCCCAGCAACAGCAGCCCGGCCAGCAGCAAGGCCCCTTGCGCCGGTTCCGGCACGGGCGACAGCAGGAACATCGCATTGGCTTCCCACTCGCTGCTACCG
>JBCNOP010000338.1:0-4011 GCA_039593775.1 Pseudoduganella sp. | reverse complement strand
CCGGTGCGACAAAGGCCGGCGAGGCGCTGAAGGCCCAGGCCTGGTCGACGATGATGCGGCCATAGCTATCGACCAGCGAGTAGCGCGTGTAATCGCTATAGGCCTGCGCGTCGGTGAACTGGAAGTTGTAGTAGGCGCCCGGGGTGAGCTGCATGCGGTACATGCCCAGCGTGCGCGGGTTGGCCAGCGTGCCGCTGAAGGTGCCGGCGTCGCCTTCCTCGACCGCATCCTGCGGCAGGCGCAGCAGGCGGAAATTATAGGCCGGCGTCGCCAGCTGGTCGCCATAAACGTCGATGGTATACGTGCCCGCTGGCAGGCGGCGCGGCGTGTAGTCGACGTCGCCCGCGTTCAGCGTGGTGCTCAGGTCGGAGTTCGGGCCATACAGGTGCAGGCGCGCATTGCCGCCGCTGACTTCATCGAGCACGATGGTGGTATCTTCCGCCAGCGTGAAGGTGTAGCGGTTGACATTGCCAGGCGCGGCGATGGCGCCGCTGACCTGGCTGCCCAGCGCCACTGCGCTGGTGCTGATGCTGGTCGGCAGGATGCGCATGGTGCCGCTGAAGGCTGTGCGTTCGCTGTCGTAGCCGCCCTGCACCACGACATAATCGCCGTCGGACGGCAGGGTCAGTTTATAGATATTGGGGCTGGTGTAGCCGTAGTTGCTGGCCAGCGCAGTGCCATTTGGCGCGAACAGGGTCCAATAGTTGTAATTGCCGCTGACCAGCCTCGGGTCGAGCAGGATGGACTGGCCGGCGCTGCCGCTGAAACGCCAGGCCTGTTTGTATCGGCCCTGGGTCGCGCTGGCGGTCACGGTCTCGCCCAGCGAGATCGTCGGCAGCGATGCCACCGGATCGATCTGGAAGCGGAACGGTTCCGGCGCCACCTGCATCGGGCGCAGGCGGAATTCATAGGTGCCGGGCTGCAGCGTCACCATGCGGATGTCCGACCAGTTGTTGTCAGCACTGAACACGGTACCCGGCACATCGGTGCGGGACAGGTTGGCGTAGTAGTTCAGCGTGGAGAAGTTGACCCAGTACTGGGTTGTTTCGGCCACGGTGAACTGGTAGCGGGTCAGGTCGCCTTCGTTGTTCAGCGAGCCCTCCGCCACGCTGCCCGGCGCATAGGCCTGGGCGCTGTCGGTGCCGACGCGCATGGCCAGCGACAAGGTATCGGTGATCAGGGTCGAGTTGCGCTGGCCGGACAGCTGCAGCGTGTAGTTGCCGCTGATCGCAGGATCGAAGCGCAGCGTATAGCCGGTGCTGTACCAGGTGCCGCTGGCGACATCGCGTCCCAACGGATCGAACAGGTGGTAGAACACATAGCCCCAGCCGCCCGGCAGCGAAGTTGGCTGCACCGTGTAGCTGCGGCCCGCCTCCATCGACAGTTGCAAGGTCTTGTCCGGCAAGCCGTTGGTGAAGCTGACGGTCGCACTGCCGCCGGCCTGCAGCGGTGCGCTGGCGTCGGTCAGGGCTGTGCTGAAGGAGAACGGCACCGGAGCAGTCGGTGTGCCCGGGTAGCCGTACACGCGCAGGTTGTAGCTGCCCGGCGCCAGCGTCCAGACATGGCCCTTGCCGATGTCGTAGGCGGAATTGACATTGCTGCCGTAGGCGCTGTACACGTAGTAATTCATCGCCTGCCCGGCGCCTTCAGTTACCACCATGGTGGTTGGCTTGTCGACGCTGAAGCTGTACCAGAACTCCTGGCCGTTGTAGATGATGCCGCCGCTGGTGGTGCCGTTCAGGGCGAGCGGCGGCTGGCTGCGCGGAGTCTGGGTGATATTGAAGCGCAGGGCATTGCCGCCGTTGCGCTGCACGGCCAGCAGATAATGGCCGCTGCGCGGCACGTTCCAGCGCGCATAACTGGTGGTGGCAGGGTCGCCGGAAGCGATCTGGTTGCCGCCCAGGTCGTACAGGCGGTATGTGTTGCCGCTGGACGCGCCAGGCAGGCCGTGGAAGTCGACGAACTGGCCGGCATCCAGGTTGACGTCGAACAGCGCATAGGTGTCGCTGGCGCCCAGGTCGACGGAAATGGCGGTGCCGGTTTCCGCCGGACGCGCATGCGACATGTCCTGCAGCGTAAAGCTGGCCGCGCTGGTGCCGCCCGACAGCGTCATTTCATAATGGCCGGCGACCAGCCATTGCATCGGCATGCGCCAGCCGCTGGAAGGAATCGCAACGCTGTCGGTGCCGCGCGGACCGCGCAAGGTCCACTGGCCCCAGCTGCCGCCCTGCCACTCCAGCGCCACCAGGCCGTCCTGGGCCACGTCGAAGCTGTACGAAAGGTTGCCCGAGGCGGGCGCAGGGGTGCTGACCGCCTCACCGAGGGCGATGGCGGTGCCAGGCTGCGGCGCCGGTTGTACCGCAGGCGTACGGGTGACCGTCAGCGTGGTGCTGGCGACACTGTTTGCCAGGCGGGTAATGCGCAGGTAAACCGGCCCGGACGAAGGATTGGTATCGATGTTGCTGGCGCTTTGCGCGCTGCTTGCCCAATCCTTCTTGCAGTAATGGTCAAGTACGCTGACTGCATAATTATTGCCTGCTGCGCTCTGCACGTAGGCAAACTTGTCGCCCGGCGTCGCATCGATCTGGAACAGCATGTTCTCGCCTACCGCCAGGCCGCTGACGGTAAACGGGGTGCCGGAGGTGACGGTAGCCGCCGCCGCAAACGGCGACAGATGGACCTTGTAGTCGCCGCTGCCGGTGCCGTTGGAATAGACATTGAACTGGTACTCGCCTGGCGTCAGGTAAGGGCACCAGCTGCCCCAGCCATGCGTGGCGTTCAGGTCACGGCCGGACTGGTACGTGCCGGCCGGGCCGGTCATGGACCACTGGGCGTTGGCAAAAGCCTTGTTGCCGTCGATTTCCCACAGGCCGCCTTGCGTGACGGTGAAGCGATGGGTGATGACCTGCCCTGCCGTGGCAAGGGTGCCCTCCAGGAAGGCGCCCTGCACCGGATCCAGCGCTCCATTGTCGACCGTCTGGTTGTTCCACAGCTTGAAGGTGGCGCTGCCCGCCAGGGCTGCAGTGTTGGTCAGGCTGCCGCCCACAAACACGTAGTAATCGCCTGCTGCCGGCAGCGTGAAGTGGCGCAGGTCGTTGTTGCCAAGGCTGCTGTAGTAGTCGACCGATTCGCCAAGCGGATTGACGACTTGCACGTGCGCCGTCTGGCCGCCGCTGCTGATCAGGGTGGAGATGGAGAGACGGGAGCTGCCGTCCACGTGCACCTTGTAGACCTGGTCGCCGCGCCCGGTCGGCGAGTCCAGCGAGATTGGCTGGCCGCTCACCAGGTCCGGCGCTTCAGCGCGGGAATTGAACAACAGGCGGAAATCCACGCTGGCCGGCGAGCGGCCAAACGCTTCCACCACCATGCGGTAATGGCCCGGCGCGACCAGCGCCGGGCGATGGTATTGCTCGTTGCTGTCGGTAGTGGCCGTGGACAGATTCTGGCCCATGGTGTTCTGCAGCGTCCAGCGCACAGCGCCGTTGGATGCCGACAACTGGTCCCAGCGCAGCCAGCCGGCTTCCGCTACGTCGAATTCGAAGGTGGTGGCGGCGCCTGGCTGCGGCATGTCCGCATGGGTGGCCTGCTCCAGCACCAGCGGCTGGCTGGTGGCGACGCTGCGATACATATTGAAGCTGAATGGCAGCACTGTGGCAACCGGTTGCACCGCTTCGACACTGACCCAATAGGTGCCGCTGCTTGGCGCCAGCAAGGTGCCGCTGTCGTCCCAGTAGCGGGTGCCGGTCAGGACGCGCGCATCCGGGCCAAAGATGGTGTAACGCAAAGTGGAAGAACTGCCATTGGCCTGGAAGAACAGCCGCTCGCCTGCCGAGGCCTCGAACTTGTACAGCGCATTCTTGGCGTTGGCCGGCAACTGGCCGGCCGTGGTCTGGTTCAGGGTGAGCGCAGTGGCAGCCTGCTCGCCCAGCAGGCGGAAGCTGTAGTTGCCGGTGCGGTTGCCCACGCCGTCGATGGTCAGGCTGTAATCGCCGGAGTTCAGGACCATGAAAC
>JBCNOP010000337.1:0-4041 GCA_039593775.1 Pseudoduganella sp. | reverse complement strand
CGGCGGCGGCAACGGCGGCGGCGACATGAAGGGCGCCGGCTTCACTTTTGGCGCGGTCGCTTCGGTGGCAGCCCTGGTGTGGCTTGCTTCCGGCGCGTTCATCGTGCAGGAAGGCCAGACCGGCGTGGTCACCACGTTCGGCAAATTCAGCCACACCACGCCGGCCGGTTTCAACTGGCGCTGGCCGTATCCGTTCCAGAGCAATGAAATCGTCAATATGTCGCAGGTGCGCACCGTAGAAGTGGGCTACCGCGGCAGCGCGAAGTCCAAGATGGCTTCCGAAGCGCTGATGCTGACCGAAGACGAAAACATCATCGACATCCAGTTCGCTGTGCAGTACAAGCTGAGCGACCCGGTGAAGTGGCTGTATGCCAACCGCGATGCGGAAGACACCGTGCGCCAGGTGGCTGAGACGGCCATCCGCGAAATCGTCGGGCGCAGCAAGATGGACTTCGTGCTGTACGAAGGCCGCGAAAAGGTCGCCACCGATACCCAGCAACTGATGCAGGCTATCCTGGACCGTTACAACTCGGGCGCGCAAGTAACCAATGTGACGATGCAGGGCGTGCAGCCGCCGGAGCAGGTGCAGGCCGCGTTTGACGACGCCGTGAAGGCCGGCCAGGACCGTGAGCGCCAGAAGAATGAAGGCCAGGCCTATGCCAACGACATCGTGCCGAAAGCGCGCGGTGCGGCGTTCCGCCTGATCCAGGAAGCCGAGGCGTACCGCGCCATGACGGTACAGAATGCGACCGGTAATGCCGACCGCTTCAAGTCCGTGCTGGCCGAGTACCAGAAGGCGCCGGCCGTCACGCGCGACCGCATGTACCTGGACACCATGCAGCAGATCTTCTCCAGCACCAGCAAGGTGATGGTCGATTCCAAGGCTGGCAGCAACCTGCTGTACCTGCCGCTGGACAAGCTGATCGCGCAGGTGGCTGCTACCGAAGGCCGTGCCGCCAGCGTGACCCCGCCGCCGCCAGCGGCCGTCCTGCTGCCGCCGGAACCGACACCTGACCCGAACCGCCGTGACAGCCGTTCGCGTGAATCGTCCCGTGACCGGGAGGGCCGTTAATGAATCGCTTTGCAACTATCCTGATTACGGGCTTCATCGCCCTGATGCTGCTGTCCTCCACCGTGTTTGTGGTGGACCAGCGCAAGTACGCCATCGTGTTCGCGCTGGGTGAAGTGAAGCAGGTGATTTCCGAGCCTGGCCTGCACTTCAAGCTGCCGCCGCCGTTCCAGAACGTGGTTTACCTGGACAAGCGCATCCAGACCCTGGACCCGAAAGAGGCTGACCGCTTCATCACTGCCGAAAAGATGAACATCCTGGTCGATGCCTTCGTCAAATGGAAGGTGACCGATCCGCGCCTGTACTTCGTATCCTTTGGCGGTGACGAGGGCAGGTCCGGCGACCGCATGCAGCAGATTGTGAAGGCGGCCCTGAATGACGAGATTACCAAGCGCACCGTGCGCGAAGTGATTTCAGGCCAGCGCGGCAAGGTGATGGAGTCGATCCGCAGCAAGGTGGTGGACGAGGCCAAGCAGATCGGCGTGGAAATCGTCGACGTGCGCCTGAAGCGCGTGGATTATGTTGAGCAGATCAACAACTCCGTGTACGAGCGCATGAAGGCCGAGCGCGCCCGCGTGGCCAATGAGGCCCGCTCCACCGGAGCCGCCGAGTCGGAGCAGGTGCGTGCCGATGCCGACAAGCAGCGTACCGTGATCCTGGCCGAGGCTTACCGCGAGGCGGAAAAGATCAAGGGCGAGGGCGACGCCAAGGCGTCCCAGATCTATGCCGAGGCGTTTGGCCGCAATCCGGAGTTTTACAAGTTCTACCGCTCGCTGGAAGCCTACCGCGCTTCCTTCAAGAGCAAGGCTGACGTGATGCTGGTCGATCCGCAGTCCGATTTCTTCAAATACTTCAAGAGCGCCGGCTCCGGGAAGTAACAGATTCAGCACCTGTGGCGCCGCTCTGCGGCGCCACTTTTTTTTACCTGCACCGCAGCAATTTCGCGTAAAATACGCGGTTTGGTCATCTGCTTTTGTGGATGGCGCAGTTGCGCCTGCATTGTTTTTAATTCAATAGCACCAACCATGCCGAATTGGCTTTTGCCTGAATATATTGCCGACGTCTTGCCTTCCGAAGCACGCAAGATCGAGGAGTTGCGCCGTCTGATGCTGGATAACTTCCGGCTGTACGGCTACGAACTTGTGATGCCGCCGATGCTGGAGTACGTCGAGTCCCTGCTGACCGGCGCCGGCACCGACACGGACCTGCGCACTTTCAAGCTGGTGGACCAGATCTCCGGCCGCATGCTGGGCCTGCGCGCCGACATGACCACGCAAGTGGCGCGCATCGACGCCCACTTGCTGAACCGCGCCACTGTGACCCGCCTGTGCTATGCCGGCTCCGTGCTGCATACCCGCCCGTCCGGCCTGCATTCGACGCGCGAGCCGTTCCAGCTCGGCGCTGAGATCTACGGACATGCCGGTCTGGAAGCGGATGCCGAAATCCAGGAACTGGCGCTGGGCTCCCTGGCGCTGGCCGGCTTCTCCGATGTGCGCCTGGACCTGACCCACGTCGGCGTGCTGCGCGCGATCCTGGCGCAGGATGCGGCAGCGGCCAAGGATTACGAAGCCATCGTCAACCTGTTGCGCGGCAAGGATGTGCCGGGCCTGCAGCAGCTGGCCGCCCATTACAACGAAACGACGCGCGCCGCATTGCTGGCATTGCCGAACCTGTATGGCGACGTCGAAGTGCTGAAGCGTGCGCGCGAAGTGCTGCCGGCACTGCCAGGCATCACCCACGCGCTGGCCGAACTGGCGGCGCTGGCGGCATCGGCCATCGGCCGCGCCGAAGTGGCGATCGACCTGGCCGACCTGCGCGGCTACCAGTATGAGAGCGGCGCCATGTTCGCGCTGTACGTGCCGGGCCTGCCCAATGCAGTGGCGCGCGGCGGCCGCTACGACCACGTGGGCGAAGCATTCGGCCGCGCGCGTCCGGCAACCGGCTTCTCGCTGGACTTGCGCGAACTGGCGCGCCTGCTGCCGACCGCGGAGCGCAAGCATTCGATCCGCGCGCCGTGGGGCAATGCTCCGGAACTGAAGGAAAAAATCGCCGAGCTGCGCAAGTCCGGCGAAGTTGTGATCCAGTCGCTGCCGGGTCATAACGATGAACAGGACGAGTTCGAGTGCGATCGCGCGCTGGTGCTCGACGAAAGTGGTAGTAACTGGATTCTCAAAAACTTAGGTTAATTGTGATGTCAAACAAAACTGCAAAGAACGTTGTTGTTATCGGCACCCAGTGGGGCGATGAAGGCAAAGGCAAGATCGTCGACTGGCTGACTGAACACGCCCAGGGCGTGGTGCGCTTCCAGGGCGGCCACAACGCGGGCCACACCCTCGTGATCGGCGGCGTCAAGACCGCCCTGCAGCTGATCCCTTCGGGCATCATGCGCCCAGGCGTGGCCTGCTACATCGGCAACGGTGTGGTGCTGTCCGTGCCTGACGTGCTGCGCGAAATCGACAAGCTGGAAGCAGCCGGCGTGGAAGTGGCTTCGCGCCTGAAAATCTCCGAGGCTTGCCCGGTCATCCTGCCTTACCACACCGCACTGGACGCAGCCCGTGAAGCGGCCCGCGGCGCCGCCAAGATCGGCACCACCGGCAAAGGCATCGGCCCTGCATATGAAGACAAGGTTGCCCGCCGCGCCATCCGCGTCGCCGACCTGCTGAACGCAGAGCGCTTTGCCGAGAAGCTGAAAGAGAACCTGGACTACCACAACTACGTCCTGGAAAACTACCTCAAGGCGCCGAAGATCGATTACCAGAAGACCCTGGACGACGCGCTGGCCTACGTGCCGCGCCTGCGCCCAATGGTGACCGACGTTTCGTCCGCCCTGTACGCAACCCACAAAGCCGGCGGCTCGCTGCTGTTCGAAGGCGCGCAAGGCTCGCTGCTGGACGTCGACCACGGCACCTATCCGTTCGTCACCTCGTCGAACTGCGTGGCAGGCAATGCTGCTGCCGGCGCCGGCGTCGGTC
>JBCNOP010000336.1:0-4077 GCA_039593775.1 Pseudoduganella sp. | reverse complement strand
TTGCGCCGAGCGCTTCGCCAGGCTATGTGCAGGCTGGCGCTGGCACCTTTTCCTTGCAGCTGAGCGGCCCTTCCGGCGCGGACTTTGACCTGTTCCTGTACAAGTGGTCGGGCAGCGCCTGGAACAAGGTTGCGGCCAGCGAGGGTAACACCTCCAGCGAGTCGATCAGCTACAACGGCACGGCGGGCTATTACTACGCGCAGGTGAAATCGTATTCGGGCAGCGGCAATTACTCGCTAACCTACGCTTTCCCTAAGCCTTGATGATTTCGCGCTGGCGTGCTTTGGTCAGGGAGGAGAAGGCCTTGTCGTAGGACCATTGCACCAGTTCGACAAGGTAGTCCTGCGGGAAGCTGCGCACGTCGACAATCGTGACCCAGTGAAACCGGCCCATGTAGCGGGCCGGTTTCACGCCTGGCATGCCGGTAAGCTCCAGGAAGCGGTCGGGCGTGGCGCGGAAGCTGAAGCGCCACCGTTCCGGTTCGCTGGTCTTGAAGTAGGCGAAGGTCTTGCCGCCGACCTTGTAGCTCAATACATTGACCGGCGGCGCGTGCAGCAGGCTTTCGGCGCCAGGCAGGCTGGCGCAGTGGGCTTTTAACTGCTCGGTGTTCATGGAGGTCCTTATCCCGCTTTCCAATTGAATTGATGTTGCGGCAGGCCCGGTGCGTCCACGCGGAAGGTGAACACGCCGCCGGCCAGCGGGTGCGCCGCCAAGGCTTCGTCGCTCATTCCCTTGCGTGCCGTGGTGACGAAGACAGTTCGCAGGTCGTCGCCGCCGAAAGCGACCTTGGTGATGTTCGGGCAGGGCATCGGGATGGTCTGCACCAGAGCGCCGTCGGGCGCATAGCGTTCAATGCGGCTGCCGCCGAACAGGGAAATCCAGATGTGGCCCTCGGCGTCGACGGCGCTGCCGTCCGGGTAGCCGGAAACGCTTTGCGCATAGCGCACAAGTTCGCGCTTGCCGGAAAGCGCGCCGTCTGGCGCGCAATCGTAGGCGTACACCACGCGTGCCAGCGTGTCCGTGTGGTAGAAGGTCTTCCCGTCCGGGCTGTGGCAAGGGCCGTTGGTGATGATGATGCCGCTGTCCATGGCATGCAGGCCGCGCGCATCGAGGCGGTACAAGGAACCGGTGGCTGCGGTCTCGCCGTTGTCCATGGTGCCGAACCACAGGCGGCCGGCTGGATCGACGTAAGCATCGTTGCAGCGGTTGCCGGGATGCCGCGATTCGATCTCGAGCACAGTCTCAAAGGCGCCAGCCCTGGTGAAGCGCGCCAGCTTGCCGGGCAGGCCGCAGACAAAGTCGCCGCCCGCCATCGGCAAGGCGAAGCCGATTTCCGCCGGTGCCTGCCAGCTCATGCGGTCGCCGCCCTGTTCATTGCAGCGGTGCAGGCGGCGCCCCTTGATGTCGACGAAATAGAAAGCGCGCTCGGTGGCGTGCCAGAACGGCCCTTCAGCCAGCGTTGCTGCAACCGGCCAGATACAGTGCGGTGCACTCATGATTGCGTGTGTCTCCTTGGTCTTCAAATGGATAGCGCTAACATCTGGCCGAGTTTGAGTTACTTGCCTTGTCGAGTCAATAGATCCGCCAAGTCCTGACCATGCTAATATTTAGTTCATGATCGCTTCGGCCCTGTTTACACCTGCCCAGCAGAAGTTGCTGGGCTTACTGTTCGTGCGCGTGAATGAGGGATTCCACCTCAACGAAATCATGCGCCTGACAGGGCTGGGCAGCGCTTCCGCGCAACGCGAGCTCAAGCGCCTGCATGAATCCGGACTGATCGTCTCCGAACGCATTGGCAATGTGCGCCAGTTCCGTCCCAATAAGGAAAACCTGGTCTATCCCGAGCTGGCCAGCCTGGTCAAAAAGACCTTCGGCCTGGTCAGTGTACTGAATTCTGCGCTGGCGCCGATGCGCAAGCAGCTCAGCGTGGCTTTCGTCTACGGCACCACCGTCAAGGAAGCGGAAGATTCCACTACGCCGGTCGAACTGCTGTTGATCGGCGAGAACACCACCTACGGTGAGCTGCTGAGCCGGCTACCGGTGGCGGAGCGGCTGCTGCGCCGCAAGATTAATCCCAACCTGTATTCCGTCGACGACTTCCAGCGCCGCCTGCGCGAGCAGCAGCCTTTTATCCTCAAGATGCTGAGCGACCGCAAGGTGTTCGTGCTTGGGGACGATACCGATCTCGATAACATCATCAAAGAAGTCCATCCGGAGGATGAACATGGAGACGCGTTACCGGACGTTTAAAGAGTTCTACCCCTTCTACCTGAAGGAGCACTCCAACAGCACCTGCCGCCGCCTGCATTTCGCCGGCTCCACCATTGTGCTGCTGCTGGTGGCATTGGCCATGATGTCGGGCGAGCTGGCGCTGCTTTGGTTGCTGCCGGTGGTCGGCTACGGCTTCGCCTGGGTCGGCCATTTCTTCTTCGAGCACAACCGGCCGGCCACCTTCAAATACCCGCTGTTCAGCCTAATGGGCGACTGGGTAATGTTCCGCGATATGCTTACGGGCCGCATTGCGTGGTGATGCCGCCGTGTGTGGCAGGCTGATGGCCACGCGGGTGTAGCGGCCAGCCTCCGATTCGCAGCCGATCTCGCCGCCGAAGGATGTCACCACACGTTTGCAGAAGGCCAGGCCCATGCCGGTACCGCCGCCATTATGGTGCGTGGTGTAGAACGGCTCGAATACATGGGGCAGGACATCGGGCGCAATGCCGTGACCGTTGTCAGTCACGACCAGCCAGTTATGCATGCCGCGCGAATAACACTCGACGTCCACGGCACCGCTGCCATTGAGCTTCACGGCCTGCAGGGCATTCTTCAGCAAGTTGTACAGCACGAACATCAATAGCACGTCCGAACCGTGGAAGCTGTACTCGTTGCGGATGGTGACGCGCACTTGCGAGCGCTCGGTGCCGGAGAAGGGGTAGCAGGCCATCGCTTCATCCACGCATACGCTGACCGAATGCACGGCGAAACTCTCGCTGCGCATGATGCCATCGCGCGCAGAGGCCAGCAGCATATCCACGATGAAGTTCGAGCGCGACACTTCCGCATCGATGCTGCGCGCAATTTCGCCCAGGTGTTCCAGCTGGCGTGTGCCCAGCGCACCCTGGTGCTCAGGTCGGTAGCCCGCAATGAGTTCGGGCAGGCTGCGCGCCAGGATGCGGGTCTGGCAGCGGATGCTGGCCAAAGGCGTACGCATCTCATGCGCAATGGTGGCGGCAGCGGCCATCGGATCGGCCAGCAAGTTGTGCCGCACGATGGCCTGGGCGATCAGGCCCAGCGACGCCATGATGAACACCACGCCCGGCGGATAAATCGCGACCCCGTAGTTGCACAGGTAATCGATGGCTGCGCCGAAGTAGATCAGGATGCTGACGAAGACATAGCGCAGGCGCGTGCGTTCGGTCGAAACCGCGCGCTGCTGGCGGCGGTACAGCAGCCACAAGGCGCGCCCGATCACGATCACGGTCTGAGCCAGGTGCAGCGGATGCAGCCAGCCGGCCTTCGGATAGGCGCCGTAGAAGTAATGCTGCAAGCCTGACAGCATCCAGTCTGTCGTGGGCAGCAGCAAGCCCAGGCCGCACGCGAACAGGTAGCTGATGTAGAGGCCGGGACGCTCGTCCTTGCTGCCGGTCAGCTCGATGATGAAGTGGTACAGCGTGGTCGGCAGGAACAGGATGGGCAGGTAGCCCAGGCGCGCCAATGCCATGGCGGTGGTGTCGTCATGCGTCAGGAACAGCAGCGCCCAGCTCGCCTGCCAGAAGAAGGTCGTGGCACATACGGCGAAAAAGGTCAGCCCGACCCGGTTCGGGCCGCGCGAACGCAGTACGTACAGCCCATAGCAAATAAATAGGGCTGAGACCAATGCCGGTATTAGCGCATACATTGAGTTTCCTCAGCTTGAAAACGGATTGTTAACAGCTTATTGGCAAGAAATTGGCCAAGTATTGAGGAATATCAATAGTTCGGCGCGCCAATCGGAAAAAGTAAGGGCTGGCATTAAGCCGTTTTACTTTTATGGAGAAATAGTCCTATGTACGTGCACGTCCCAGCCCCCGACGCCCCTGC
>JBCNOP010000335.1:0-4103 GCA_039593775.1 Pseudoduganella sp. | reverse complement strand
CGCACCTTCCCCATCCAGCCGACAGTAGACCTGCGGCCGGACGAACGCGGCCAGTACTACCTGCTGTCGGTGGCGGCCAATGACCGCACCGGCCTGCTGTATTCGATCGCCAACGTCCTGACCAAATACAAGATCAACCTGCATACGGCCAAGATCATGACCCTCGGCGAGCGCGTGGAAGACGTGTTCATCGTCGACGGCCCGGCCCTGGCCAACGCCCGTACCCAGCTCCAGCTGGAAACCGACTTACTCGAAGCACTGAAAATCTGATGTCCGAAGAATTGTTACGCCTTTCCAAGCGCATGTCCGAACTGGGCCTGTGCTCCCGCCGTGAAGCCGATGAATGGATCGCCAAGGGCTGGGTGCGCGTGGATGGCAAAGTCGTGTCCGAACTGGGCACCAAAGTCTACCCAAGCCAGAAAGTCACCGTAGAACGCCAGGCTGCTGCCGAGCAGGCGCGCCGCGTCACGATCCTGATCAACAAGCCGGTCGGTTATGTATCCGGCCAGGCCGAAGACGGCTACCAGCCGGCCGTGGTCCTCATCAAGCCGGAAAACCGCTGGGCCGAAGACCGCTCGCCGGAACGCTTTGACCGCAACCAGCTGCGCAGCCTGGTGCCAGCCGGCCGCCTCGACATCGACTCTGTCGGCCTGCTGGTGCTGACCCAGGATGGCCGCGTGGCCAAGCAGCTGATTGGCGAAAACACCAACGTTGACAAGGAATACCTGGTCCGCGTTGAGTACACCAAACCGGGCCGCCTGCCCGACAGCGATTTGCAGCGCCTGAACCACGGCCTGTGGATGGACGGCAAACCGCTGCTGCCGGCGAAAGTGCGCTGGCAGAACGACGACCAGCTCAGCTTCACCCTGCGCGAAGGAAAGAAGCGCCAGATCCGCCGCATGTGCGAAATGGTTGGCCTGCGCGTGGTAGGCTTGAAGCGTGTGCGGATTGGTCGTGTCAAACTTGGAAACTTGCCAGAAGGGCAATGGCGCTACCTGAGCCCGGACGAGCGATTCTGAGTCGGCATCGACGCAACAGAAATGCAGCATTCATTGCCGTTTAGCAAGCGCTGGGCGGCAGAACGCGGTAAAGTATCGGCGTCTTCTCCTAAAAAACGAGAACCTGAGCTGTGAACGATCCAATGCCAAACGACTTCCGCAAGGGGCCGCCCCGTCCACAAGACGCGGTGGAACCGATTGCCGCGGGGTCACATCCGCACGATATCGTGGACCCCGATGAAATTGGCGACGCACTGACGGCGCTGGCCGATGCGGGCGACGCGATTTCCATCTACCACCGGGACAACGCCGAAGCTGTGATGGCCCGCCTGCTGTCAGTCGATCCCGAACTGCCGCACTTCATCATTCAACTGAACGAGGGTTCGACCCTGCCGCCGGGAGAATGCACTTTCGTCGCCTGGCTGCGCGGCGCCAAGTTCCAGTTCAAGCTGGACGATCCGCACTGGAATGCCTTGCCCGAGCAGCCTACGCTGATCCCGGCGCAATTCCCCGAACGCTGCCAGGTGCTCAACCGCCGCGCTGCGCCGCGCCTGGAAACCCCGCTTGGCACTTACCACACCGCTTCCTTCGTCCTGAACGGCAAGCCGTACGAAATGCAGTTGTACGACTTCGCCGTCGGTGGCGTTGGCATGCGCTGCTCGCCACGCGATGCGGTCGGCCTGCACGTCGGCCGCCGCTTGCAGCGCGTGCGCCTGGACATGGGACCCGGTTCGGTGCTGATCTGCGACCTGGAAATCCGCCTGTCGCGCCACTTCCGCTCATTCCTGCTCGGCGAGCAGGTGCAGATCGGCTGCCAGTTCCAGAACCTGTCGCCCATGATGCAGGACGAACTGCACCGCATTCTCGAACGGCTCAGCACCGGCCGCGGCCAGCGCTAATCGTTCGACGGCAGGCGCACCGTCACGCACAAACCCATGCTGCCGGCAGCATCCAGCGCGATGCTGCCGCCGTGCTGGCGGGCCACCGCCAACGCAATTGCCAGTCCCAACCCGCTGCCCGAATGCGACTGCGCCTGGCGCGGATCGCGGAAGAATCGATCGAAGACACGTTCGCGCAGCTCGGGCGCGATTCCCGGCCCTTGGTCCGAGATGCGCAGCACGACGCCGCCATCGGCGCGCCGCACATCGGCCAGCACCTTGCCGCGCTCCGGGCTGTACTTGATGGCATTGTCGAGCAAATTATCGACCAGCGACACCAGCCCTTCCCTGCGCCCCGCCAGGTAGAGTCCATCGTCGCCGCTCATTTCCAGTTCCACACCCTTGGCGTCCGCAATGCCGGCCAGCGCGGCCATGCGCTCCTGTACCAGCCCATCAAAGCAGATCCGCTCAAGCTCGTCGCCGCTCGTCGCATCGCTGCGCATCAGACGCAGGAGCTGGCTGACCAGCCGCGTGGCACGCGCGTTACCGCTCACGATGCCACCCAGCAGTTGCTGCTGGCGCGGATCGCTTGCCTGCTGCTGCAAAGCCTCCACATTCACGCGCATGGCTGCAAGCGGCGTTCGCAGTTCGTGGGCAGCATCGGCAATGAACGCACGCTCCCGCTCCGCGCTGTCCCTGACCCGCTCAAGCAAGGCATTGATCCGGTTGAACATGGCGACCAGTTCACGCGGGCGGCCCTCAACCGGCAATGGGCGCAGATCCTGGGGGCCGCGTGTGGCCAGGTCGGCCATGGCCTTGGTCCACGGCCCCTGGGCCAGCCGGATCGACAGCCAGGCCGGCAGGATCAGGAAAGGAAAGCTGATCAACAGCGGCAACAACAGCGTGCCGCGGGACGCCAGTCTCAAGAAGATGTTGACGCCATCGGCAGGCATGATGCCGGTGATGCGCACGTCTGAATGCGGCGACTGCACCGTGCGTGCGCGCCACATGCTGCCGCCACTTTCGAATAAAGGGAGCTCACCGGGCGCACCGGCTCTTGCCCCCGCTGGCACTTCAACAGAGCGATACAGGATCCCCTGGCTGTTCTCGACGATGAAGCTGGGCCCCGGAAAGGCCGTCATGTCGACGCCCGCCATGTCGCGCAGCGCCAGTTCCACTTTACGTATCGACTCGCGCATCTTTGCCGGCTCGGCCAGCTCGTTCTCTGCCACTGCGATGATCGCCTGATAGGTCGGCTCGAGCTCCAGCGTGACCTTATCCCGTGTCGAGTCATGCACCACGTACGCCAATGCCAGGAGCCACAGCAGGCACAGGACGAACATTTGCGCCATCAGCAGGCGCGCCACCACGCTCTGCGCGACCAGCCGTTGCCAATACTTGCGGATCATCTGCCCACCTCGCGCTGGTCGATCACATAGCCCACGCCGCGCACGGTACGAATCAGTCCTTCGCCGACCTTGCGGCGCAGATTGGCCATGTGAACGTCCAGTGAATTGCTGGCATTGGCCTGCGCGCCCGGCAAGGCCTGCTCCTCCAGGCTGCGCCGCGTCACCACGCGATCGGCTCGCATCATCAGGATGCGCAGCAGTTCGTATTCGCTGCCGGTCAGATCGGCCAGGCGGCCATTGATCGTCACGCGCCGCGTCGGGGCATGCAGCACGATGCCGCGCAGTTCGAGCGTTTCGCCGTCAAAGCCATAGCTGCGGCGAGCGAGCGCACGTACCCGCGAGAGCAGTTCCGCCAGTTCGAATGGCTTGACCAGGTAATCGTCCGCGCCAGTATCCAGGCCAAGCAGGCGCTCGGACAGCGCATCGCGGGCGCTCAGGATCAGGACCGGCACGCCCTCCCGCTTACGACGCAAACCGGCCAGCAGACCTATGCCGTCTCCATCCGGCAGTCCTAGGTCCAGCAACAGCAAGTCGAAGCCGCGCTGCTCCAGCTGGCTTTGCGCGTCGGCTAACTGGCGCACCCACGTTACATCCATGCCCTTGTCGGTCAGCGCAATGCGGATGCCGTTGCCAAGGTCCATATCGTCTTCAATCAGAAGGATCTTCATGCCCGCCATTTTAAGCACGACTACCTGAAGGAAGCATGAAGATGCGCTTTATCCAATCTTCATGCTGCACAGGGAAACTGCGGCCTCCATCACTTTTTTGAAAACAAGTCATGAAACTACCCGTCTCAATCCTCATCCTGGCATGCTGCA
>JBCNOP010000334.1:0-4104 GCA_039593775.1 Pseudoduganella sp. | reverse complement strand
CTCCAGCGCAAACCGGGCATTGGTGCCGCCGACATCGGCCAGCAGGCGCGGGCTTGGGAAGGTGGCATTCATCGCGGAGTGGGTCTGGGCGGTCATGGGCGCAAGCAGTTAAGTTGAGCCTTAATGCTAAGGGATATGTTAGCCGGGACGCAAGGATTTCTTTGTAGTTTGAGTACAAGAACAAAGAAAAGTAGGCTCGAATGCTACATTGCGGGATATGTCTTAGGTAGTATGACTACTAGACCGAAGCTGGAACGGGCGTGCGGCGCCCCGCCCTGAAAGGCGTGCGGCGCTTCAGGCTGGGCGTAGTTAATGGCGGGAATCTGCGGGCGTAAAGCCGTCCGGCGCCTGTTCGGCGATCACGGCGGATTCGCTCTCGCTGCGGAACGCGGTATTCCAGGCATCCAGCCCGCCATGCAAGGGCTTGGCGCGCTTGTAGCCGTGGGAATGGAGCTGTTTGGCCACCTTGGCGGCAGTCACATCGTTCGGGCAGCTGCAGTAGACGATGATGTGGCGGTCCTTCGGCAAGGACTTGATCACGGCCAGCGGGTCGCTCGCCCCCACCAGCAGGGCGCCCGGCACCGGTGGGTCCAGCAGTTGCGCGGTGGCGCTGCGGGCATCGACCATCACCGGGTCATGGCCGGCATCGAGCAGTTCTTTCAGCTCATCGATGCTGATACGCTCGGTCTGCATCGCCTTCTGGAAGCGGCGGCGCTCAATGAACTTGGCCAGCACGAACAAGCCAAGCAGGATCGCCAGCACGGTCAACGCAGTCGAACCCATGGTCGACAGCACCTCCAGTACCTTATCGACATCGGCATGGAAGTAGGCGCCGATCAGCAGCCCGGTCGCGCTCCACAGCAAGCCGCCCAGCAGGCTGAAACCGAGGAAGGTCGGCACGCCAGTGCCCAGCGCGCCCGCCATCGGCGGCGCAATGGTATTGAAGCCGGGGATGAACTTGGCCACCACCATCGACTTCGGACCCCATTTGCGGAAATTGTCTTCCGTCTGGCTGACGCAGTAGTCCGGCGACAGCGAAATCTTGCACAGCAGCTTGAGGATGCGCTTGCCAAAGCGGCGGCCGGCGCGGAACCAGAAGAAATCGCTGACCAGGCAAGCCAGCATAGCAACGCCCAGCACGACCGGGAACGGCGCACTATTGCTGTTGTCGATGGCCAGCGCACCTGCCACGATCAGCACTGGATAGGCAGGAATTGGCAACCCCATCTGTTCGACCAGCACCACGGCAAAGACGATCAGGACACCATACTGCTGCAACAAGGTAATTAGGTTAGCCATAGTTCGACTATGGTAGCGCAAAACCGGGCCTAAGGCAGGACCCCCTCGACATACTGCACGGAGAGTTGTTGCTGCAGCATGCGGAATAGCTTTTCCTGCTCCACCGGCATGTGCAGAAGGTCGTCCGCGCCGGCCGCCTGGGCCTGCTGCCGCTCGCCGCCAAAGGCCGATGCCGTCATCAGCACCACGCGCGGCTGCGGCAGGCTGTGGTCGGCGCGCAGGCGGCGCGTTGCCTCCAGCCCGTCCAGTATTGGCATGTGCCAGTCCATCAGCACCAGCTCTGGCTGCGATTTGGCGATGAGATCCAGCGCCTCCACCCCATCCGACGCCTCCTGTACGTCGAAACCGGCCGGCACCAGCATGCTGCGCAAGAGGTGGCGGCCATCGACACCGTCATCGACTACCAGGATGCGCCGGCCCTGGTGCGGCGGCGCCAGTTGCGGCAGGCTCGCCAGCGGCTCGCCGGCACCGGCTTCTTCTGCTTCGATGGTGAAGCGGAACGCGGTCCCCTCCTCCGGCTGCGCTTCCACCTCCAGCTCGCCGCCCATGATGCGCACGTACTGGCGCGAGATCGCCAGGCCAAGACCAGGATCTTCGGGAACGCCGCCAATGGCCGCCTGCACGGCAAATGCCAGCCCATGCCGGCCGCCGGGCAACACCGTGGGACGCAAGGACAGCGTGACCGCGCCTTCACGCACATGCTTGAGCGCATTGGTGACAAGGTTGAGCAGCACATGGCGGACTTTGGCGCCATCCATCGTCAGCGCCCGCGGCAATGCGCCACATTCGAGTTTGAGCGCGACACCGGCCTGCGCCGCCCGCTCGCCCACCATATCGCATACATCGCGCAGCAATTGCGCCACGTCGACCGCCTCCCGGTGCAGGCTGACGCCACCGGCCTCGATGCGGGACAATTCGAGGATATCGTTGATCAAAGCCAGCAAATGCTGGCCGGAGCGATGGATGATTGCCATATTGCGCTTTTCATCAGCCGACATGGTGGTCGAATGCGCCATCAGGCGCGAAAAGCCGATCACCGAATTCAGCGGCGTGCGCAGTTCGTGGCTCATGGTGGACAGGAACACGCTCTTGGCGCGGCTGGCCGCCTGCGCCTCGGCCACTGCAACCGACAGGGCCGCCGTGCGCTCGCTCACCAGTTCTTCCAGGTGGCTGCGGTGGCGCCGCAATTCCTGCTCGGTTTCGGTAGCCTCGGTCACGTCGATGCTGACGCCAACCATGCGCACCACCTTGCCTTGCGCATCGCGGAAGGAGCGCGCCATGGAACGCAAGTGGCGCAGCGTGCCGTCAGGCCGGCGAATCCGGAACTGGAGCGAGAAGTCGTGTTCGCCATTCAGCGCGGCTGCTACCTCGGCGCGTGCGCGCTCGCGGTCTTCCGGCACCACGCGTTCCAGCCAGGCCTTGTAATCGCCGCCTCCCAGGCGCGTGCCCAGCCCATATTGGCGCAAGATTTCATCGTCCTGCATCAATTCATCATGGACCACGTCCCAGTCCCAGATGCCGATGCAGGCGGCACGGGTTGCAACACTCAGGCGCTCTTCGCTTTCGCGCATGGAGCGGTAGCGGCTGTCGAGCAGCTCCCACATCTTGTGAATGGATTCTTTCAGGGTACGCAGTTCGCCGTAGAACCAGGCCTTTTGCGGCGTATCGCCCATGATGTACTGGCCGACCGCCTTCAGCGGCCGCAGGATCAGGAACCAGAGCAAGCCATACAGGCTGGTGACCAGCACCGCGGCCAGCACCAGGATCGCGACCAGGTTGGCCTGGCGCTGGTCATGCAGGTCCTGCCGCATATAGGCTGGCGTGGCGAAGACTTTGATGGTGCCGATGGTGGCGCCATCCACGACGATCGGGCGCTGGGCCACCAGCATGTCGGGAGTTGTTGCCAGCGGCAGGCCGGTTTCCAGCTTGTCGCCCGCACCGCGCTGCACCACCTGCTCGCGCTTGCTGCCGGTGCCGTACAACACGATGGCGTGCAGGTCGCGCTGGTTCATGCTGGCGCGCATGATGGACAGCACTTGCTTGTCGTCGAAATTCCAGGCCGGCATGGCCACGCCCAGCGCCAGCTGGTCGGCACTGATATTGAGGATGCGCTGCAGCTCCTGCCAGCGCTTGCTGCTCTCGGAATTGTAGGAATAGGCAGCGAACACCAGCAGCACGGCGCTGACGATGGCCGTCAACGACACGCTGACCAATAATGCGATGGAGGCAACTTTGTTCGAACGCAAAGACCTGCTCCTGCCGGGGCGCCGCGGCATGCAGCGCAGATGACCAGTGTGCCAGCTTTACAAGGGGCGATCAAGCAGCCCTGGGAATGGCCGCCAGCAGGGAGCGCGTATAGGGGTGCCGGGGGTTGCGGTACAGTTCGTCCGAATCGGCCATTTCCACCACCTCGCCCTTGTGCATCACCATCACCTGGTCCGAGATGTACTTGACCACCGACAGGTCGTGCGAGATGAAGATGTAAGACAGGCCGAATTCATCCTGCAGGTCTTGCAGCAGGTTCAGCACCTGCGCCTGCACCGAAACGTCAAGCGCCGATACCGACTCGTCGCACACCAGGATTTCCGGCTTCATGGTCAGGCAGCGCGCGATGGCAATGCGCTGCCGCTGGCCACCCGAGAACTCGTGGGGATAGCGGTGGTAGGCCTGCTGCGGCAGTCCCACCCTCTCCAGCAGCGCCAGCGCCATTTGCGTGCGCTCCGCATCGCTGGCGCCAATCGCATGCAGCCGCATTGGTTCCAGCAGGATCTGGCCAACCGTGAAGCGAGGATTGAGCGAGGCGTA
>JBCNOP010000333.1:0-4107 GCA_039593775.1 Pseudoduganella sp. | reverse complement strand
AGTCTACCGCCGCGACGCGGCTCTCCGCGTTGAGGAAGCGCAAGCACCGTGGGTAGTGCGGCGAAAATCCGCACAAGGTGCGGATGGAATTCCGGAATTCCGCCACTGCGGCGCGCCCCGGACGCCTCGCTCGACCGACAGTGCCCCAATAAAATCAAGAACTTGCCGCATTCCAATTTTCTGGCATGAAAGCTGCTATTGACTGGTCAAAACACCCCTTATCCAGGAGACCAGCATGACCAAGCTTAAACTCGCATCCCTCCTCGTGGCCGCAGCATTTGCGTCCGCCGCCAACGCCCAGGAAGTTGTCCGCCTCGGCAACCTGAAATTCGCGCACTACGGCGCCGTTTCGTATATCAAGGAAATCGCACCGAAGTGCGGCATCAAGGTCGAGGAACACGTCTTCGCCAAAGGCCCTGACGTGATGCAGGCCATCCTGGCAGGCGAGCTCGATGTCGGCGCCACTGCGTCGGAAGCCGCCATCCAGGGCCGCGCCAATGGCGCACCAATCTACGTCGTCGCCGGTTTCGCCAAAGGTGGCGCGCGCCTGGTCGCGCGCCCCGACAGCGGCATCAAGGCGATCAAGGATTTGAAAGGCAAGAAAGTCGGCGTGACCCGCGGCGGCATCCACGAAGTCCTGCTGGCAGCCGAACTGTCGCAGGCCGGCCTGACCTTCTCCGACCAGCCGGGCAAGGACGTGCAACTGGTGTTCCTGGCCTTCGCAGACCTGAACCAGGCCCTGCTCGGCAAGAACCTCGACGCGATCATGCAATCGGAACCGCAATCCTCGCAAGCCATCAACAAGGGCTTCGGCGTGGAAGTCATGAAGCCGTATGACACCCCGATCGGCGAACCAGTCCGCACCATGGTGATGAGCGAGAAGTTCTACTCCACCCGCCGTGCCACCGCCGCCAAGTTCATGAACTGCTTCGTGCAGGCCACCAAGACCTTCATCGACAACAAGCCGACCGCCGAGAAGTACGTGCGAGAAATAATCTTCAAGGGCCAGATCACTGCCGACGATTTCCAGGACGCGATCGCCAACTCGCCGTACACCTACGACATCTCGCCGCAGCACATCCAGGTCACCACCGATGTGATGAACAAGACTGGCGTGGGCAAGATGCGCAAGGCGCCGGTGGCTACCGAGTGGGTCAAGACCGACCTGCTGGACGAAGCCAAGAAAAGCCTGAACATCAAGTAAGGCGGGACGAATCATGGCAAAACTGAATTTGCGCCAGCTTGCAGCGGGCTCCGTGGTGCCCGTGCTGATCATCGCACTGTGGCAGGCCAGCGCTTCGCTGGAGTGGATCAACCCGCAAGTCCTGCCCTCCCCTTGGGCGGTAGTGACCAAATGGGTCGAATACCTGCTGCCGCTGCAGCCTTACGATCCGGCAGCCAGTTCCTGGCTGGCCTGGGCGCTGTCCGGCGAACTGATTGGCGACACCATCAGCAGTATGTACCGCGTCCTGGTGGGCTTCGCAGTTGGCGCCGGCCTGGCCCTGCCTTTCGGCCTGGTGATGGGTTCGAGCAAGCGCATGTACGACTGGCTTAATCCCCTGCTGCAAGTACTGCGCCCGATCCCGCCCATCGCCTACATCCCGCTGGCGATCCTGTGGTTCGGCCTGGGTAATGCGCCGGCCGTGTTCCTGATCGCGCTGGGCGCCTTCTTTCCGGTGCTGATGAACACCATCGCCGGTGTGCGCCAGGTGGATGGCATCTACGTGCGCGCCGCCCGCAACCTGGGCGTCAGCCAGCGCACCATGTTCGTCCGCGTGATGCTGCCGGCCGCCGTGCCTTACATCCTGTCCGGCGTGCGCATCGGCATCGGTACCGCCTTCATCGTGGTGATCGTTTCCGAGATGATCGCCGTGAACAACGGCCTCGGTTTCCGCATCCTGGAAGCACGCGAATACTTCTGGTCGGACAAGATCATCGCCGGCATGATCAGCATCGGTCTGCTTGGCCTTGCGATCGACATCGGCATGAACAAGCTGAATAACCATCTGCTGCGCTGGCACCGCGGCCTGGAGAACTAAGATGAGCGCAACCCATATCGACGTCAAAGGCGTCAACAAGGTATTCAAGACCGACAACCGCGAAGTGGTGGCGCTGCGCGACATCAACCTGCAGATCCCTCATGGCCAGTTCGTCTGCCTGCTGGGCCCATCGGGCTGCGGCAAATCGACCCTGCTGAACGCCATCGCCGGCTTCTCGCTGCCTTCCAGCGGCGAAATCACGGCTGACGGCCAACTGATCACCGGCCCGGGCCCGGAGCGCGGCATGGTGTTCCAGGAATACGCGCTGTTCCCATGGATGACCGTGGAAAAGAACATCGCCTTCGGCCTGGAGATCAAGGGCATGGCGCAAGCGGAGATCAAACAGCGCGTGGACCAGTTGCTGGGCATGCTGTCGCTGTCCGACTTCCGCAACCGCTATCCGAAAGACCTGTCGGGCGGCATGCGCCAGCGCGTAGCAATTGCCCGCGTGCTGGCACTCGATTCGCCGATCATGCTGATGGACGAGCCGTTTGGCGCGCTGGATGCACTGACCCGCCGCAACCTGCAGGACGAGCTGCTGCGCATCTGGGCGGAGCTGAAAAAGACCATCATCTTCGTTACCCACAGTATCGAAGAGGCGATCTACCTGGCCGACCGCATCGTCGTCATGACCTACCGTCCCGGCACAGTCAAGCGCGACATGATTGTGGAGCTGCCACGCATGCGCGATCCTGCTTCGGCTGACTTCAACGCACTCAAGCGCGAACTGGGCGCCCTGGTCATGGAAGAGCAGCAACGTCACCACAGCGACGAACTGCGCATGGCTGCGGTGGACTAAAATTGCGCTTATGCGCAAACCTTTTCTTCTGCTGTTATCCCCGGCGGCCGCGATCATCGTGGCCGCCTATATGCTTGGCGCTTACCGCGCAGGCAACGAACAGTTGGCGCAAGGCCAGCGCCAACTGCAGCTCATGGCGCCGGAACTGCAATCGGTGCTGGAACGCTTCGAAACCCTGCCCTTCGTGCTGGCGCAACAGCCTGACCTGACCAACGCACTCGCCCACCCGAAAGACCCCGAAGCCATCTCCCGCCTGAACCAGACTCTGCAAACCATCCAGCAGCAAGCCAAGGTCGGCGCGCTTTACCTGATGGACCGCAATGGCCTGACACTGGGCGCCAGCAACTGGGACCAGCCGCTCGGCTTCGCCGGCAAGAATTTCTCCTACCGCCCTTATTTCCAGGCTGCGCTGCACGGTGAGGCAGGCCGCTTCTACGGCATCGGCACCAGCACCAGCGAAGCGGGCTACTTCATTGCGCAGCCAGTGCAGCGGCTTGGAAAAATCGAAGGCGTCATCGCAGTCAAGATCAGCCTCGCAGAACTGGAGCGCAACTGGAACAGCAGCGAAGATCCGATCGTGCTGGCCGACCGGCACGGCGTGATCTTCCTCAGCAACCGCCCGAACTGGCGCTACCACAGCCTGGCCCCGCTGCCGCCGGACGCTCTGGCGGAACTGGCCAGCACGCAGCAATACATCGGCCGCGAAGTCACGCCGCTGGCCCGCGATCCCGGCCCGCGCGTCACGCAGGAAGTGGGCCGGCTTGGCTGGCAACTGATGATCTTCCCGAGCCAATTGCGCGTGGTCCGCAGCGGCATCAACTGGGCGCTGGCCACCGCGCTGCTGCTGGCATGCGGCGGCGTTTCGTATTGGGCCATGCACCAGCGCCGGCGCCGGCGCGAAGAGCGGCTGGCCTTCGACCGCGAGCTGGAGTCGCGCATCGCCCAGCGCACGCAGCAACTGAGCGAAACCAACCGCATCCTGCGCACCACGCAGAACGAGATGGTGCAGGCCGGGAAACTGGCCATGCTGGGCCAGATGGCGGCCGGCATGACGCATGAACTGAACCAGCCATTGGCAGCAATCCGCGCCTTCGCCGACAACGCACGCACCTTCCTTGAGCGCGGCCAGCCGGAACAGGCCGCCAGCAATCTTGGCCACATCGGCGATGCCAGTGCGCGCATGGGCGCCATCATCAGCCAGTTGAAAGGCTTTGCGCGCAAGGATGAAACGATCGGCCCGGTTGACCTGGGGCGCGCAGTGCGCAGCTC
>JBCNOP010000332.1:0-4176 GCA_039593775.1 Pseudoduganella sp. | reverse complement strand
AGCCCGGATAGTGCAGGTTCGAAATCACTTTCACCTTCACGCCCGAATAGGCATTCGCATTGATGTAGTCCATGGCCGCCGCGACGTAGGTCTTGCAGCTGTTTTCGGCCGCGGTCAGCACCGAGTCGTCGCAAGTGCCGGTCTGGCTCTTGAAGGCGGAGCGTGCCTGCAGGCCATCGTTGCCGCACATTTCGAAGGTCACCACGCGAGTATTGCTGGCTTGCATGTAAGATCGCTCAGCGACAATTTTATTGTTGTAGACATCGGAAGCCACGGCGCCGGATTTGGCGCGGCGCACGCTTTCGATGTCGGCATTCCATGCGGCGGACAGGTATTCCGCATCGACCGTCGGCGCTGAATACTTGGCCGCGCTGGTGATCGAACCGTTATAGCCCGCATAAATCGAATCGCCATAAGCCACAACGCGGTACTTGGTGGTCGTGCCGGCGCGGTCGATGGTCCAGGAAACGTTTTGGGTCAGGGTGTTAGCTGCTGCCTGTCCCCCCAGGGTGAAGAAGACTGCTGCGGCGAAAAGCATGCTGCGGATGCGAGTTTGCATAGAGTGTCTCCGATCATTGAAGTATTTATTCGAATCGACCAGCCAACAACTCATCTTAACGCCGCCCCGCGGGGCCACAAGCGCGTGGCTCCAAGGGACAAGCAAATGGCCCCGAAGGCCTTGGCGCTTGTCGCGCGCGGGCCACGAACCGGCGCCGATGCGGCATAATATGGCATGCTGAAACTGACCTTCCTTGGCACCTCGTCGGGCGTGCCAACCATCCGGCGCAACGTGACTGCGCTGGCCGTACACTCAACAATGAACCGCGACTGGTGGCTGGTCGATTGTGGCGAAGCCACCCAGCACCAGCTGCAGCGCATTCCGCTCACCGTGCATGACCTGGTGGGTATCTGCATCACCCATATTCACGGCGACCATAGCTACGGCCTGCCAGGACTGCTTGCAAGCGCCTCCATGACCGGCCGCAAAAAGCCGCTGATCCTGATCGCTCCTGCCCCGGTCAAGGCCTGGCTCGATGCCACCATGCTGCACACGGAGCTCTTCCTGACGTTCGACATCATCCACGTCGACGTGGCCAGCGAGCGCCTGGTCCACCGGCAGGATGGGCTGGCGATCGAGCGCTTCCCGCTGTCGCATCGGGCGCCAAGCTTCGGCTTTAAGTTTAGCTTCGAAAAGACTACATGGAAGGTTGATAGTGACGCCCTGCGCGCACGCGGCATCCCGCCTGGCCCGGCCTGGGGTCTGCTCCAGCATGGCCAGGATGTGCAGCTGGACGACAGCAGCTTGCTGGCCGCTGCACAGTACCGCTCGCAGCATACCGAACGCGCGACCGCGGTAATCGGTGGCGACAACGATACCCCCTCCCTGCTGGCAGAGGCCTGCCAGGACGCCGACGTACTGGTCCACGAGGCCACTTACACCGAGGCGGTGCTGCAGAAGGTCGGTCCCGGCCCCCAGCACAGCTCAGTGCAGCGCACTGCCAGCTTCGCTGCCCAGGCCGCGGTGCCGAACCTGGTCCTGACCCACTTCAGCGCCCGCTACGACAGTCGGGAAGGCATGGCAGAGGTGGAGGCGGAAGCACGCCAGCATTACGGTGGCCGGCTTTTCCTGGCCAGCGATTTCGATACCTATGAACTCAGCGATGGCGCCCTGGCCAAGCTGCCCCCGGCCCCACGCGTAAAATGACGCCATGACTGCAATCACAGAATTCCGCACCCAGGCTCCGGCTCCCGAATACGATCATCCGCGCGAAGACCGCCGGCTCGACGGCAATCCGCTGCGCACCACCTGGAATCATTTCACCAATGCCAGCGGCGAAGTCCACGCCGGCATCTGGGCTTGCGAAAAGGGCAGCTGGCGAATCGCCTTTGCACCAAACAAAGATGAATATTTCTGCGTGCTCGAAGGCCGCTGTCGCGTGATCGACGAACAGGGCCATGCCGCCGAAGCTGGTCCCGGCGACGCGCTGGTGATCCCCGCAGGGTTCAAAGGCGTGTTCGAGGTTGTTGAGCCAGTACGCAAGCACTACGTTATCGTCGAGCGCAACACTGGCGACGCAAGTTGATGTATTTTTGCTATCATGCCCTCCTTTTCCTTACAGGAGCGACGCATGAAATTCATTTCCAAGCCGCTGGCCCTCGCCGCCAGCCTCGCCACCGTTTGCCTCGCTAGCCACGCGGAAGTAATCCCCTTGAAACTGGCCCCCGGCCTGTGGGAAGAAACCCGCGTCACCATGATCAACGGCCAGAACGTGGAGGAAGCGCTGCGCAAGGGACGCGAGAAAATGATGGCGCGCCTGACGCCGGAACAGCGCAAGCAGATGCAGGAACAAATGGGCCAAGGCGGCAACGGCGGTGCAACGCAGACCTGCCTGACGCCGGCGCAGGTGGCCAAGGGCGTCGACACCGAAGAAATCAAGCGCAAGATGGAACAGTCGTCGCAAGGCTGCAGGCTGGACATCATTTCCGCAAACAGCTCCGGCGCCAAATTCAGGGCGGCCTGCATGGGGCCGCAAGGCACCAACTACAACGGCAGCGGCGAGTATGTCGTCGCCAACAGCAAGGAATGGCGCTTCAAGATGGTCGGCGACGGCAAGGTCACCGGCCCGAATGGCGCGCCGGTGCCGCAAGCGGGCGACTTCCACGCAACCCAGGAAGTCACCGCCCGCTGGAAAGGAAGCGACTGCGGCAAAGTAGCGCCGCAGCAGGAAAGTTAAGGCTTGACCGCCACCAGATTGATCAGGGTTTCCTCGCGTACCGCCGGAGGATTGATGCGCAGTACACGCTCCATCAATCCCAGGTCTTCACGGCTCCACCACAGGAACGGGTAGGAAACCGCGCTGTCCGGGACGCTGAAGCCGGCATTGCGCACCATGGCCAGGTATTCCGGCGCGGTCTTCTGCACGTCCATCGGATGGCGGAACAGCAGGCGGATGATCCAGGAGTGGATGTAGCGCTTGGTCGATTCGGCGAACAGCAGCACGCCGCCCGGTTTCAGGACGCGGAAGAATTCACGGATCGCGTTTTCCTGGTCCACCAGGTGGTGGAAAGTCTGGTGGCAGAACAGCAGGTCGACCGAATTGTCTTCCAGCTTGATGTTCGAGCTGGAGCAGCAGATGAATTCTGCCTTGATGTTGTGCGCGGCAACCTCCTTCGCCGAGTGCTGCAGCATTTCCGGATCGATGTCCATGCCGATCAGGCGCTGCGGCGCGAAGCGTTGGTGCAGCTTCGGCAGCGAGCGGCCAAAACCGCAGCCCACGTCAGCAACCACGCCGAAACTTGCCGGCGCATCCGGCATCAGGCGCTGCAAGTCCTTCAGCGCACGTTCCAGCACATGCACCGTCCACGTTTCGGTACGCAGGAACCATTTGCCAAATGCCGTCTCTTCAACGTGGACCTCACCGGACGGCTGGGCGACTTCTAAACTAGCGCTCATATCTTCTTCTGTTATTAAGTTGATTCAAAAGGGTCCGCAAGAAGCGCCCAGGCAAATCACGTACAATGTCGGGCCGAACGATCCTGACGCCCCTTTTGCCGTGTACTTCCTGCGCCTGCTACTTGCTGCCTTAACAATACTGCTACTTCCCCCGGGAGCGGCAGCGCAGGCCGACCAGGCCCCTGTGCGCTTCCTGCTCACGTTCGATGATGGCCCTGCCTGGGCGCCCTACTTCAATCCCACCGTGCGCATCCTCGATACCCTGGAAAAGAATGCTTACCAGGACAACCTCAAGGCCGTGTTTTTCACCCAGACCCGCGCCTGGAGCGGCGGCGGCACCGACAGGGGCCGCGCGCTGATCCGGCGCGAACATGCCGAAGGCCACGTGGTCGCGCTGCATTCCGCCACGACCTTCCATTCCAATCACCGCCTCATGAGCCGCGAAAAACTCGATGAGACCCTGCAGCTTGGCATCGCCGACCTGGTCGCCGAAACCGGCGTTGCGCCCAAGCTGGTGCGACCGCCGTTCTGGGCTTATGACGCCGATACGCTGGCGTCCTACCATGCCCATGGCCTGCACATGCTGCTGACCGACCTGAGTGCCAAGGACGGCGTGGTCTACGTCTTCAACATGAGTTTCCACAAGCGTTCCAACATGCTCAAGATGCTGGCGGAAACCCGCAAGCGCTGGGCCGCCGGCGCCATGCCGGTGGTCGACGGCG
>JBCNOP010000331.1:0-4192 GCA_039593775.1 Pseudoduganella sp. | reverse complement strand
TCGAATGAGCGCGAACTGCTGCTGCAGATCTTTACCCAGAACGTGATTGGGCCGATCTTCTTCGAGATCATCCAGCGCAAGGGTGACCAGGGCTTCGGCGAAGGCAACTTCCGCGCGCTGTTTGAATCGATCGAGCTGGATCAGATTCGACGTGGGGTGCTGGATGACCCGAGCAAGACCGCTGCTTAAAACCGGCAAACCGGTGTCTGACCCGCAGGGTCAGACACCCTGGCCAGCGGCAGCCGCGTAGCGGGTGTCAGACCCTGCGGGTCTGACACCGGTTTACCGGTTTAAAGAATTCCGGCAGCCCCGCACCTAAGACAGGGCGCCGTTCTATTTTGAAGAAGTTTTTGGAGACACACCTGATGAACGCACCCGTCAAGAGCGGCGAGCTATCGCCCGCGCACGACATTACCCTCGACGACAAGTGGACGCTGGAGCGCGGCCGCGCCTTCATGACCGGCACGCAAGCCCTGATCCGCCTGCCGATGCTGCAGCGTGAACGCGACCTGAAAGCCGGCCTGAACACCGCCGGCTACATCACCGGCTACCGCGGTTCGCCTGTCACCTCGGTCGACCAGACCGCGATGAAGGCCAAGAAGCACCTCGACGCGCACCACGTCAAGTTCCACCCCGGCATGAACGAAGACCTGGCGGCGACTGCCGTCTGGGGCACCCAGCAGACCAACCTGTTCGAAGACGCCAAGTACGACGGCGTGTTCGCCATGTGGTACGGCAAAGGCCCTGGCGTCGACCGCTGCGGCGACGTGTTCAAGCACGCGAATAATGCGGGGAGCTCCAGGCACGGCGGCGTGCTGGTGCTGGCAGGCGACGACCACGCTGCAAAGTCCTCGTCGACCGCCCACCAGTCGGACCACATCCTGAACGCCTGCGGCATTCCGGTGCTGTATCCATCGTCAGTGCAGGAATACATCGACTACGGCCTGCACGCCTGGGCGATGAGCCGCTACACCGGCCTGTGGGTGTCGATGAAGTGCGTGACCGACATCATCGAATCGGGCGCCGTGGTCGACTTCGACCCTGACCGCGTCCAGATCAAGATGCCGGAAGACTTCGAGCTGCCGCCTGGCGGCCTGAATATCCGCTGGCCGGACACCGTGCTGGACATGGAAGTCCGCATGAACAGCTACAAGTGGTACGCCGCACTGGCCTACTGCCGCGCCAATAAGCTGAACAAGATCATCTGGGATGCGCCGAAGCCTAAGATCGGCATCATCACCGCCGGCAAGTCCTACCTCGACACCCGCCAGGCGCTGGCCGACCTGGGCATCGACGAGCAAGCCGCTGCCGATATCGGCATCCGCCTGTACAAGGTCGGCATGACCTGGCCATTGGAAGCGGATGGCGTGCACGAATTCGCAAAGGGCCTGGACGAGATCCTGGTGGTGGAAGAAAAGCGCCAGATCCTGGAATACGCGCTGAAGGAAGAGCTGTACAACCTGCCCGACGGCGAGCGTCCACGCGTGGTCGGCAAGTTCGACGACACAGGCGAATGGAGCAACAAGGGCAAGACCGGCCACGGCGACTGGCTGCTGCCAGCAACCTATGAGCTGAACCCGGCGCAGATCGCACGCGCCATCGCTTCCCGTATCGAGCACTACTGCAAGGACCATCCGGTCGCGGCACGCGTGAAAGAGCGTATCGCCTTCTTGGAAGCCAAGGAAGCCGCGCTGAAAAACCTGCCGGCCAAGGCCAACCCGGAAACCGACCGCATTCCTTACTTCTGCTCCGGCTGCCCGCACAACTCTTCGACCAAGGTGCCGGAAGGTTCGCGCGCCATGGCAGGTATCGGCTGCCACTACATGGTGCTGTGGATGGACCGCGAAACGTCCACCTTCACCCATATGGGCGCGGAAGGCGTGACCTGGGTCGGCCAGGCGCCGTTCACCAACGAGAAGCACGTCTTCACCAACCTGGGCGACGGTACCTACTTCCACTCCGGCATCCTGGCGATCCGCGCTGCCGTGGCCGCGAAGGTGAACATCACCTACAAGATCCTGTACAACGATGCCGTGGCAATGACCGGCGGCCAGAATGTCGACGGCCCGCTGGATCCTGGCATGATTTCGCGCCAGATCGCAGCGGAAGGCGTGACTCCGATTATCGTGGTCACCGACGATCCTGAGAAGTATCCGGACGATTACAACTGGGCGCCGGGCGTCACGGTGCGCCACCGCTCCGAGCTGATGGACGTGCAGAAGGAACTGCGCGACAAGCCAGGCGTGTCGGCCATGATCTACGACCAGACCTGCGCTTCCGAGAAGCGCCGCCGCCGGAAAAAAGGCGAATACCCTGACCCGGCCAAGCGCGCCGTGATCAACGAAGCTGTCTGCGAAGGCTGCGGCGACTGCTCCGTGCAGTCCAACTGCCTGTCCGTGGAGCCGCTGGAAACTGAACTGGGCCGCAAGCGCCAGATCAACCAGTCCAGCTGCAACAAGGACTTCTCCTGCGTGAACGGCTTCTGCCCGTCCTTTGTGACGGTGGAAGGCGGCGGCCTGAAAAAGCCGAAGAAAGCGGCAGCGGCGGGCGGCGGTGAAGTACCAGCCCTGCCATCGCCAGTACTGCCTTCGACCGCCAACCCTTACGGCATCCTGATCACCGGCATCGGCGGCACCGGCGTGGTGACCGTGGGCCAGATCCTGGCCGTGGCGGCACACGTTGAAGGCAAGGGCGCCATCGTGCTGGACATGTCCGGCCTGGCCCAGAAGGGCGGCCCGGTGATGTCGCACGTGCGCCTGGCCGACAAGCAGGCCGACCTGCACTCGACCCGCGTGGGCACCGGCAGCGCCGACCTGGTGATCGGCTGCGACCAGATCGTGACCGCATCGAAAGACGCGCTGTCGCGCATGGGCGAAGGCCGCACTTACGCAGCCATCAACTCGACCGGCGCTACTACCGCCGCCTTCGTGAAGAATCCTGACTGGCAGTTCCCAGGCACTTCCTCGCAGGCCGAGATCAAGCGCGCCTGCGGCGAAGCGAATGTGGACTTCGTCGACGCCGGCAAGATCGCGACCGCGCTGATGGGCGACTCGATTGCCACCAATATGTTCATGCTGGGCTACTCCTTCCAGAAAGGCCATGTGCCGCTGTCGGAAGCCGCGCTGATGAAGGCGATCGAACTGAATGGCGTCTCCGTGCCGTTCAACAAGGCAGCCTTCAACTGGGGCCGCTACTGCGCACACGACACCGCAGCGGTGACCAAGCTGGCCACCCCGGCAACCGTGATTGAATTCAAGCGCACCCAGTCGCTGGAAGAGATCATCGCCAAGCGCGTGGAACTGCTGACCGCCTACCAGGATGCCGCCTACGCCAAGCAGTACAGCGACTTCGTGGCACAGGTGCAGGCAGCAGAAAGTGCGCTGGGTTCGAAGAAGCTGACCGAAGCCGTGGCCCGCTACTTCTACAAGCTGATGGCCTACAAGGACGAGTACGAAGTGGCACGCCTGCACAGCGACCCGGCTTTCCGCGAAAAGATCGCCAATATGTTTGAAGGCGACTACAAGGTGAAGTTCCACCTGGCGCCGCCGCTGTTCGCGAAGAAGGACAAGGAAGGCCACCTGGTCAAGCAGGAATTCGGTCCATGGATGCTGAAAGCCTTCGGCGTGCTGGCCAAGTTCAAAGGCCTGCGCGGCACCGCCCTCGACATCTTCGGCTACACCGCAGAGCGCAAGATGGAACGCGCCCTGATCGGAGAATACCGCAAGACCGTGGAAGGCCTGCTGGGCAAGCTGACCGCCGATAACCTGGCCACCGCCGTGGCGATCGCACGCATTCCTGAAGACATCCGCGGCTACGGCCACGTCAAGGAGCGCCACCTGAAGGCGGCCAAGCAGAAGGAAGCATCGCTGCTGGCGGAGTTCAGCAAGCCTGCTGCCGTAACGCACGCAGCCTGATTCCAGGCCGCAGCACAAAAGCCGGGGCTGGTCCCCGGCTTTTTTCATAAGCATCTGCAAAATCATTCGTTCAGTAATAAACACGGCCTTGTTAAGGTGGCGCCTCTTCACAAGAGGACCATCCAATGCAGACAAAATTCAAACTGAAACCACTGGCGGCTGGAGCTTTCGTTTTGCTGGCCGGCGTCGCACAGGCACAGGAAGCTGCAGCGCCGGCCGCTGTCGTGATCACCGGTTCGCGCATCCCGCGCGCCAGCCTGGAAGGCCCTTCGGCCGTT
>JBCNOP010000330.1:0-4199 GCA_039593775.1 Pseudoduganella sp. | reverse complement strand
CGCGCCCTGGAGATGTCGACCGTGATGGTCAGCAAGCACATTGCGGCACTCGAGGAACTGGTCGGCGCCCGCCTGCTGAACCGGACGACCCGCAGCCAGAGTCTTAGCGAAATCGGCCAGCAGTATGCCGAGCAATGCCGGCATATCCTGCAACTGGTACATGCGGCGGAGACAGGCGCCCTGGCCATGCGCACCGTCCCGCGCGGCACGCTGAAGATCAGCGCACCAGCGGCCTTCGGAAGCCGCTGCCTGGCGCCTGCCATGGCGGAATACCTGGAGGCCAACCCGGAGGTGAATCTCGAACTCGACCTCTCCAACCGTTTGTCGGACCTGGTGGAAGAAGGGTTGGATGCCGCCATCCGCATTGGCCCGCTGAAGGACTCCACCCTGGTGGCGCGCCCGCTGACGTCCTTGCAGATGATGGTGTGCGCCGCGCCAGGCTACCTGGCGCGCCACGGCACGCCGCGCACACCCGGCGAGCTGTCGAAGCACCGCTGCCTGGACTTTTCCCATTGGCGCCATGACGCGCGCTGGCGCCTGGGGCAGCTCGGCACGGAAGAAGGAACCACGCCGCATTGCCGCATGCGTTCGAACAACGGTGAAGCGTTGCGCCTGGCCGCGGTCGCGGGACTGGGCCTGGTGATGCAGGCCGATGCCGTGCTGGCCGACGAAATCGCGGCGGGCCGGCTGGTTCCGATCCTGCGCAAATACTGGCCGGCCCCGCGCCCGATGCACCTGATCTACCCGCGCGACAGGCAGTCGACGCCCAAGCTGGCCAGCTTCGTCGAATTCGTGGTGCAGCGCTTCGGCACCTGACCGGGTGGGTCCGCGCTATGCGTCGACGCCCACGGGAATCATGTGCCCCATGCGCGGCAAGCGGTTCCTCAGCGCCGGTCCGGTCATGATGGTCGTTGCGATGGCCATGATGACCAGCATGGTGAACACGTCGCGCGGGATGAAGCCCAGGTCGAAGCCGATATTCAGCACGATCAGTTCCATCAGCGCACGTGTATTCATCAGGGCGCCAATCGTGCTGCTCTCGCTGAAGTTCAAGCCCCCCAGGCGGGCGCCCGCGAAGCCGCCGCCAAGCTTGCCGAAGGTGGCCGCCGCCAGGAATACGAAGCACCACAGCCACAGCCCGAGCGAGTCCAGGCCGGCAATGTTGGTACGCAGGCCGCTGTAGGTGAAGAAAATCGGCAGGAAGAAGACCATCACGAAATCGCCGACCGACTTCTTCCACGATTCGACGAAGGCATGGTTATCGTGCACCAGCACGCCCATCATGAAGCCGCCGAAGATGGCAAAAATGCCGATCTTGAACGTCGCCATCGCGGAAATGAAGATGAGGGCAAACATCACGGCCATGAGGTCGCCGTTGACGCGTTTCTGCTCAAACGTGTATTTCTTCATCAGCCAGCGTAGCGCCGGGCGCACCAGCAGCCAGCAGACCGCCACATACAGGACCAGGAAACCCAGCTGCATAAGGGTTGTCTCCAGCTTGAATTCGCCCACGGCCAGCGAAGAAATCACCGCCAGCAGGATCCAGCCTACGACATCGTTCACCGCAGCCGCGCTGATGGCGATGGCGCCCACGTGGGTGCGGGTCAATCCGTATTCGGCCATGATCCGGCCCAGGATGGGGACTGCGGTGATCGACAGCGCAACGCCTACGAAAAGGCAATATGGCAGGACTGGCACGTCCGGCGCCAGCTCCGGCGCGGACCAGGCGCCGAGGCCTACGCCGAGTGCGAATGGCAGGCCAATGGAAAAGAGCGAAATCCAGCTGACCGCCTTGCGATTGCGCTTGTCAGTCAAATGGGAAAACTCAAAATCCATCCCGATCTGGAACATCAGCAGGATCAGGCCGATCTGGCTGATGATGCTGATCGGCAGGGATGGCGCGCTCTGGAACAGGAACTTCGACACCTCCGGGAACAAATGCCCCAGCAAGGAAGGTCCCAGGAGCAGGCCGGCAATCATCTCGCCCACAGCGCGGGGCTGGCCGAATTTTCGGGCAAGCTGGCCCGCGATCCGCGCGACCACCACGATGATGACCAGCTGCAGCAGCACGAAGAACAGGGTATGTTCGAGCGCGTGCACCGACGATGCCGCCGCTGCGCCCGAAGCCACTGCGTTTGGATTGCTCATTTCATTCCTCCGGCTGCCGCGAGCGGCTTAATGGTTATGGCGCGGCAGGTCCTGCCCTACCCCACGGTAGGATACAGCCAGCTCCATGCATGCACCGGATTGTAACTGGCCGACGGTGGCGCGATAAATTTCCTGCCACGGGGTCTGGCTTGGCGGAACCGGGGGCGGCGCCAGCTTTTTACGCTCGGCGAATTCCTCATCGCTGATCAGCACATTGCAGCTGCCGGTATTCAGGTCGACACGGACCATGTCGCCGGTGCGCAGCCATGCCAGGTTGCCGCCTGCTGCACTTTCCGGCGAGGCGTTCAGGATCGATGGGCTGTCCGAGGTCCCGGACTGGCGGCCGTCACCCAGCGTCGGCAAGGCGGTGATGCCCTGCTTGATCAGCGCGTCCGGCGGCTGCATATTGACCACTTCCGCCGATCCTGGCCAGCCGATCGGACCCGAGCCGCGGATGACCAGCATGGTGCGCGCATCGATTTCCAGCGCCGGATCGTTGATGCGGGCGTGGTAGTCGTCGGAACCGTCGAACACCACGGCGCGGCATTCGAAAATGCCTTCCTGGCCCGGCGTCGACAGGTAGCGCTGGCGGAATGCTTCCGAGATCACGCTGGTCTTCATGATGGCGAAGTCGAACAGGTTCCCCTTCAGGACCAGGAAGCCGGCCTGCTGCTTCAGCGGCTGGTCGAACGGACGGATCATCTCGCGGTCGCTGGTAGCCCGGCCTTCCAGGTTGGCGGCCATGCTGAGGCCCGTCACCGTTGGGCGGTCTGCGCGCAGGCGGCCCGCTTGCAGCAGCTCCCACATGATGGCCGGCACGCCGCCGGCGCGGTGGAAGCGCTCGCCCAGGTACTTCCCGGCCGGCTGCATGTTCAACAGCAAAGGCACGTCGTAACCGTAATGCATCCAGTCTTCCGGCGTGATGTCGACGCCGGCATGGCGCGCCATGGCCATGATGTGGGGCTGCGCGTTGGTGGAGCCGCCAATGGCAGCGTTGACCACGATCGCATCGAGGAAAGCATCGCGCGTCATCACCTTGGATGGGCGCAGGTCTTCGTGCGCCAGTGCCACGATACGGCGGCCGGTTTCATAAGCGACCTGGCCACGCTCGCGGTACGGTGCAGGAATCGCTGAGCAGCCTGTCAGCGACATGCCAAGCGCTTCGGCGATCGCATTCATGGTCGATGCCGTGCCCATGGTGTTGCAGTGGCCGGATGATGGCGCCGACGCAGTCGCGATCTGCAGGAACTTATCTTCGTTGATCTGGCCTGCCGCCAGCATGCGGCGCCCTTTCCAGATCGCCGCGCCGGAGCCGACCAGTTCACCTTCGAACCAGCCGTCCAGCATCGGGCCGCCCGACAGCACGATGGCCGGCAGGTCGACCGTGGCGGCCGCCATCAGCTGCGATGGCGTGCTCTTGTCACAGCCGGTCATCAGCACCACGGCGTCGATCGGATAGCCGTGCAGGATCTCCACCAGGCCAAGATAGGCCAGGTTGCGGTCGATGGCGGCGGTCGGCCGGCGGCAGTTCTCGAAGGTCGGATGGACCGGGAATTCCATCGGGATGCCGCCCGCGTCGCGGATGCCTTCGCGCACGCGCTTGGCCAGCTCGAGGTGGATGCGGTTGCAGGGATTGATGTCGCTGCCGCTCTGCGCGATGCCGATAATGGGACGGCCCGACCGCAGTTCTTCGGCCGTGATCCCATAGTTCATGAAACGCTCGAGGTACAGCGCGGTCATGTCGATGCGCTCTGGATTGTCAAACCAGTCCTGGGACCGGAAACGCCGGTTGTTCTTCATGCGCCGTACCATCCTGCATCGACAAAGTATTCGCGTCCGCTGCAGCGGCCAGCGTTGGCCGAAGCGAGGAACAGGGTAAGCGCAGCCACATCATCGGGCTGCACGCGCTGCGGCAGGCACTGCGCTGCCAGGATCGCCGCTTCGCTCTCCGGAGTTTGCCACAATGCCATCTGGCGTGGCGTGTTGACGGCGCCCGGCACGATGCAGTTGACGCGGATGCCGTGCGGTCCCAGGTCGCGCGCCAGGCCGCG
>JBCNOP010000033.1:0-35108 GCA_039593775.1 Pseudoduganella sp. | reverse complement strand
TGAGGCCAAGCCCATGGCGATGGCCGCCACGCTGTCGACATCACCGCCAAAGTTCACACAATCCCGCAACAGGGCAGACATGCTGCGGTTTCTGAGCAAGGCAGTGCTCACCGCATGCACCGTTTGAATGGCATCGCATTCCACCTCCGCCTGCCAATCACGGTCCACTGCCAGTCCCGTCGCCCGGGCTACCAAACCAGGCAAATCGTCCAGGCGAGCACTCTCATACAAAAGCATATGCGCCATCATTGCGACCGCCTGCGACGACAACACGCCTTCACTGGTGGCGTGCGTCACCATTGCCTGCTCGCTGGCGAGCGCCATCACATGCTGTTTTTCCGCAATTAAGCCAAGCGGCACGGCCCGCATTGCGGCGCCATTCCGCTTGCTGTTGGGATGGATACGCTGCATCAGCGCCGCCCCGGTCTCGCATTCATCCATGAGCGACTGCAGCCCCTTTGCGTAGCCAAGTCTCCTGTCGCGCCGATAGCAGCGGACATAGGCATCGGCGAAGAGATCGCTGCGCGCGTCGGGCGTGGCGAGTAGCACCTCGGCGTTGGCAATGCTCATCTGCGTGTCGTCGGTATAGCGGCCAGCTTCGAGGCCGAGTTCATGCGAGACGTATGCGGCCAGCGTGTTGTGCACCGCAATTTTCTCACGGCCACAAAACTCAAAACCGGCGCCGTAGGCATCACCAATTGCGATTTCTACCAGCATTCTTCAGTTCATCCCTTTATTTAAAACGCACGCTAGCTCATGTCGCGTTGCCAGTCGGCCTTGCGGGTCATCACGCCCCACTTGGCCTCTTCGCGGCGCGCCCATTTGTACAAGCCGATCAAGCGCCACCAGCTGTTGATTTGCCGGTAGCCGAAGTTCTCGAGCACGACCACTGCGGCCAGGATCAGCAGATGGCTCGGCCGCGGATACAGGTGGAAGGAAATCTCCTCCAGCAGCAGGCCGAAGGCTGACAGCAGGATGCCCAGGCCGATCGCCAGGAACAGGAAAATGAAGAACGATTCCCAGGATACCCAGCCCTGCCACCAGGCGACCGCCATGAAGATGTAGCCAAACAGTTCGACGAAAGGCCCCAGCCATTCGAACAACACGAAGAACGGGAACGCCATCCAGCCGGCAACGCCGCCGTGGCGGCTGAACATCAGGCCCCAGTTGGTGGTAATGCTTTCCGACAGGCCGCGCGACCAGCGGATGCGCTGGTTGCGCAGCTGCTTGCGGTCTTCCGGTGCTTCCGTCCAGCATACCGGATCCGGCACGAATTCAATTTTGTAGGGTACGCCCCGGGTGCGCAGCTTGCGGTGCATGCGCACTACCAGTTCCATGTCCTCGCCGATCGCCTTCGGGTTGTAACCGCCGACAGCTACCACGGTGTCCTTGCGGAACAGGCCGAAGGCGCCGGAGATGATCAGCATGCCGTTGATCACCGACCAGCCCATGCGGCCGAACATGAAGGCACGCAGGTATTCGACCACCTGGAACAGGGCCCAGGGATTGGTCGGCATGCCGACCCGGGTCAGGAAACCGCCGCGCACCTCGCAGCCATTGGCAATGCGCACCGTGCCGCCGGTCGCCACCATCAGCGGATCGCCCAGGAATGGCCGCACCAGGCGCTGCAGGCTGTCGCGCTGGAGGATCGAATCGGCATCGACGCAGCAGAACAGCGGATAACGCGCGGCATTGATACCGGCATTGGTCGAATCGGCCTTGCCGCCGTTGACCTTGTCCACCACGCGGAGGTTGGGGAAGCGCGTCGAGCGGTAAATGGCGTGCACCGGCTTGGTCTCGAGCTGGATGCGGTAAGCCTCCGGGAAAGGCACCAGCGCAAATTCGTCGATCATCACCTGCAAGGTGCGGTCGGTGGAACCGTCATTGATGACGATGACTTCCATCTCCGAGTACGAAAGCTGCAGCATCGAGCGGATCGAGGTAACGATGGTCGCTTCTTCGTTATAAGCCGGCACGATCACGCTGATCGGCGGCTCCAGCGCGGAATACACTTGCGGCAAGTCGTCCAGGATCGCTTCCTGGGAACGGCGGCGCAGCGCATGCATGGCCAGGAAGTTCAGCATCAGGTAGCCGCCATTCAGCAGCACGAAGTACACCAGCACGCTGATGGAGATGATCTGGATGAGCAATGGGTTGGGCGTCATGCAGCCTCCTGTTCAGCGGTCACCTGCGCAATCATGTCGGCTGCATAGCGGTCGCCGGCGTTGCGCAGCTCGGCAAGTTCTTCCGGCGTCAGGAAGGGCAATGCCAGCAAGGCCTGCGCCGCGCGATAGCGCACCCACCATTGCGGGTCCGACAGCAAGGCACGCAAGCGGGCCACATCGCTGCGGTCGCCAATTTCGCCCAGTGCGCGCACGGCCTGCAGGCGCACGCGCCAGTCTTCGCTCGCCAGGTGCCGCCGTACTTCGTCCACCACGCCCGGCACATGCGACATCCGCAACGCGGCCAGCACTACTTCCTGTTCATTGCTGGCGAGGTAGCCGCGCAGTTGGGCCAGCGGCAGGTTCATGCGCAAGGCCGCCACCAGGCGCAAGGCTTGCGGCAACTCGGCCGGCGTCACGCGTGCCAGCGCTTCCGCCAGCACTGGCTCCCATTCGGCGCGCGCATTCTGCAGGATATTGGCCAACTGCGACAGCGGCCAATCGTCGCGCCGCAGCAGCAAGGGCGCCATTTCATGCGCCGCGCGCGCGGCGTCGGTTTGCACCAGGGCCCACAGCGCATGCACCGACGAAGCGCTGTCGGCACTGTGCGCAGTGCGGGCCAGCGCCGCCCAGGAGTCCTTGTCGCGCATGTGGCCAAGCGCCAGGATCGCCAGCAGCCTTTCGGCGCGGTTGCCGCCGGCCAGCAATCCCCTCACCTGCTCGTCGCAGCCAAGGCGGCGCGCAATCCCGTTCAGGCCTTCGCTCGCTTCGCCGCGCACGGCTTGCTGCAAATGCAGCCAGAGCTTGATGAACAGGATGCTGTCGCGCCGGGGCAAATCAGGCAGGTTGCCGACCGGCTCACCGGCAATGGCGGCGTTCAATATAGGACGCCACCTCAGGGTGAGTTCCTGCTCGCGGCGTTGCATGCGGCGCATCGACAGCCGCAGCCAGACGATCTGCAGCCCGACCAGCGCGGTCAGTGCCAGCGCACCGGCGCCGGTCCAGAATGCGATTTGCAGGTATAAGTCAGAAGGCAGCTTGTAGTCCAAGATTGACCCCGTTGCGCACGTAGAAGTCGCCCTGGCGCGTGCTCGCCAGCGCATAAGTAACGGCCCAACGCTGGTCGAACCAGTGCCGCCCTACCAGGGCAGCCGACTGCACGCTGGTCAGGCGCGTGGTACCGGCGATATTCGCTGCTTCCTTGCCGACTGCTAAAGACAATCCGACCGCGCTGCGGTCGCCGTAGTAATAACTGCCACGCAGCTCGCCACTGTGCGCTGTCGTGCCGAAGGCGCGCGCTGCACGCCAGGCGCCTGAAAAGCCGTAGTTGCCGACGTAGCGTTCCAGCATCAGCAAGCTTTGGTTGACGTGAACGTCGTTGTAGCTGCTGCTGCGCCCTCCTCCATGCACCAGCCAGCCCTTGGCGAACTCATACTGCAGGGTCGCGCCCAGCGCATGGCGCGCCAGGATCTGGTGGTCGCTGCTGAAGTTGCCGTCGACGGAGGCGGTCAATCGTTCCGTCAATGGCATGTCGGCCCCGGCGCCGAACTGGGTCTCATCGATGCCGAACCTTTCGATGCGCGTGACGGCGGCGCCAAAGCCCAGGCGCGGTGCGGCCTGGTGGCGCACGCTCAGCGACGTTTCGTGCCAGTTGGCGGCCGGCCCGCTCAAGTGGTCGATGCCGTGGTTGATGCCAACGGTGGTCTGGGCGGCGACCGGCAAGGCACAGCAAGACAATGCGGCGAGGGTGGCGGCCTTCATGCCTGCTCCTTCAGGTGGCGCCTCACGCGCGCCAGCAGTTCGTTCGGCTGGAACGGCTTGACGACATAATCGTTGGCGCCCTCGTCCAGCGCACGCACGATGTCCTTTTCGGTGTGTTTGGCAGTCAGCATCACGATCGGCACGTCTTTCCAGGCTTCGCGCTCGCGGATGATATGCACCAGTTCGAAACCGTCGATATAGGGAAGCATTACGTCCAGCAGCACCAGCGATGGCGGCGTGTTGGTGGAGACAATGGCCTTGCGTGCCGCCAGGCCATCGGCAGCAAGGGTGGTCTGATAGCCTTGCCGCTGCAGGATGAAGGTCAGGATTTGGCCAATGTGTTCGTCGTCTTCAATTACCAGGATGGAGATGTCTGACATAGGGTTCCAGGTTCTTATTGCGCGTCGAATTCTGCGGCAGCCTTGGCCGACCACAGCGCTTCATTATAAGTAGCGAAGGGAATATCGTAGCGTTCGACGGAACCGTCTTCGCCGATGAAATAGGTCCACCATCCCGCCGGGTCGGGAACCAGGGCAATGTCCCTGGGTTTGCAATGCTCGTGCAAGTCATCCCCTGCATCAAGCGTGATGATGCGGGTCTTGCGGTGTCGGATCAGCGTGGCCATGGCGCATTCTCCCAATCGGGTGATGAAGGCATTGTAATGCGGATTGTTCTCCGTTATCCAACTAACGGTTGAAAAGCGTTGCGCGTGGCAAGCTTCGCTGAGGAGGGTCGCAATATGAACGCATCAGCCACCCAGCAGCCGCTCAATCCCGGTGACGAGGCGGCGCCTGGAACGCCGGGCAGCGGCGAAGGCATTTGCCCGGTCTGCAGCGGCTGCGGCAAGACGCCGGACGGCAAGGAGTGCCCGAACTGCGGCGGCACCGGCCGCGTCATCGAAGGCATTGGCGGCGGCTAAAGCATCGAGCCCTGGCCCGCGCCCAGGCGCTGGCGCAGGAAATCGATGAACAGCCGCGTGCGCGCCGGCAGGTGGCGCGTTTCGGTCAGCGCATGCACCATGATCGGCTCCATATGCCAGTCCGGCAGCACCCGCTGCAGGCGGCCGGCCTGCACTTCCTGCTTGGCCAGCAGCGGGTCCAGCGCCGAAATGCACAGGCCATTGGCCGCGAACGACATGCTGAGCGCCGCGCTATTGGTGGCGTAGCGCGCATGGGCCATCACTTCCACCACCTCTTCGCCGCGAAACAGCTTGCGCCAGATATCGGGCAAGCGGCTCGAAAACGAGCGGCCGCACATGGTGTGCCGCACCAGGTCGCAGGCATGTTCCAGCGGCGGCATCCTGGCCAGGTAGACTGGCGACGCGTACAGGTAGCGCGGCATCATCGCAATGCGCCGCACCACCAGAGTCGACGGGGCCGTCGGCGGCTGGCCCATGCGGATCGCCACATCGAATGGCTCGGACTGCAGGTCCACGGTGCGCGATGAAATATCGAATTCCATCTTGATGTCCGGGTACATGTCGGCAAATTCCGTGAGCACCGGCGCCAGGTAGCCGACGCCGAAGCTGGAAGTCATGGTCACGCGCAGGATGCCAGCCGGCTTTTCCGACCAGTCCAGCAGCGCTTCGTGGGCACTCATGGCTTCTTCGACGATGCCCTGGCAGCGCTTGAAATAGGCTTCGCCGGCCTCGGTCAATTCCACCTTGCGCGTCGAGCGGTGCAGCAGGCGCAGGCCGATGGACTTTTCCAGTTCGGCGATATTGCGCGACAGTGTGGAATTCGACATGTCCAGCGCCTCGGCGGCAGCGCGGAAACTCTTGCGCTTGGCCACTTCGACGAAGAGACGCATATGGTGCAGCCGGTCCATTCATTGCTCCATTTTTGGGATACTCAATTCAATTATAAGCATTTATCCCAACAGTGAAACAGTTCAAAATGCGCTTACTTCGACCTTTAGCAGAAAGGAAACGCAAATGAACAAGATGGAACCCAACTGGTTTGACGAACTGTGCAAACTCCTGGCCGGCCTGGTTTTCAGGGCAGGAGGATCTCCCTGCTGACGTGCTGGATGTCCCGCTTGCCGCAGAAAGCCATCGAGATATCCAGTTCGTTGCGGATGATTTCGAGGCAGCGCGTGACGCCTGCCTCGCCCATCGCTCCCAAGCCATACAGGAAGGGGCGCCCGATGTAGACGCCGCGCGCACCCAGCGCCACGGCGCGCAGCACGTCCTGGCCAGAGCGCACGCCGCCGTCCATATGGACTTCAATCTGCTTGCCGACTGCTTCCACAATACCGGGCAGCGCCGCGATCGACGATGGCGCGCCATCGAGCTGGCGCCCGCCGTGATTGGAAACGATGAGCGCATCGGCGCCGCTGTTGGCGGCCAGGCGCGCATCCTCGGCATCCATGATGCCCTTGATGATCAGATTGCCGCCCCAGCGGTTCTTGATCCACTCGACGTCATTCCATGACAGGCTGGGGTCGAACTGCTGGCTGGTCCACGAAGACAGCGAAGACATGTCCGACACCGATTGCGCATGCCCGACGATATTGCCGAACTGGCGGCGTGAAGTCCCCAGCATGCCGGTGCACCAGCGAGGCCTGGTCGCCATGTTCAGCATATTGGCGATGGTCAGGCGCGGCGGCGCCGACAGGCCGTTGCGCAAATCCTTGTGGCGCTGGCCCAGCACCTGCAAGTCCAGCGTCAGCACCAGCGCCGAGCATTTCGCCGCCTTGGCGCGGTCGATCAGGCGATTGATGAAATCGCGGTCTTTCATGACATAGAGCTGGAACCAGAATGGCTTGCTGGTATGCGCTGCCACGTCCTCGATCGAGCAAATGCTCATGGTCGACAGCGTGAACGGGATGCCGAATTTCTCCGCGGCGCGGGCCGCCAGGATTTCGCCATCGGCATGCTGCATGCCCGTCAGCCCGGTCGGCGCCAGCGCCACTGGCATCGCCACTTCCTGTCCTGCCATGGTGCTGCGCAGGCTGCGGTTGTTCAGGTCCACGGCCACGCGCTGGCGGAACTTCAGCTTCTGGAAGTCCTCTTCATTGGCGCGGTAGGTGGATTCGGTCCAGGAGCCGGAATCAGCATAGTCATAGAACATGCGCGGCACGCGGCGCTTGGCCAGGCGGCGCAGGTCTTCGATGCAAGTGATGAGTGTCATTCCTGCATATTAACGCAGGAATTGCACCACAATCATCAACATGGCCGCATTGATTGCTGTTTGCAGCGCAATAGATTTGAGGAGACTTTTATTAATGGCCTTGTGAAGTTCCGCGTTGCTGCACATACTCGGCATGTGCGCACGCCACCTGCTGGTTCAAGCGCTCGTAATCACGCTCCCCGTAAGTCCAAACTTTCATCTTTGGAGATGACCGATTCTCCGTCAAGCAGGCACAAGTACGATTCTGCGCGCGCAATGGTGGAGCGGATTTGAGGATTCTCAGCGCTGCTTGAGGACTTCTTTGCTGAACCACTCGTCCAGCATTTGCTTTTCGTGGCCGTACAAATCGTTCTGGTAGCGGTTCACGCCCATCAGGTAGCCCGGATCGGAGAGCTTGCTTTCGCCGCTGCCGACCACCTTGCCGTCCTGCTCGATGCTGTAACGCAAATGCATGCGTGGCCAGTCGGCCTGGCCTTTCAGCACGCGGATGTCACGCACCGCGACACGGGGAAATTCATCGCCGGCCAGGTCAATATCGAGGAAATCGACTTTCAGCACCTGCCCTGCCGGCAGCTTTTCCGACAAATGGTTGAGATGTTCGCGGAACAGGAACTGCATGTCTTCCCGCTTGTGGAAGTCGTGCGGCACGTCGGTCATCTTGCCGAGGTCGGTAAAGGTGACAGTTGCGGTGGCAAAGGCGCTGGCCGATACGGCCATCAGGAGCGCGGCATGAATGAGCTTTTTCATGCCTGAAGTATAGGCCGGAAATGACAAAAAGGAAAAAGGGTCCACACCTTCCGGCATGGACCCTTTCAATTTGGCGCGGCTGGCAGGAATCGAACCCACGACCCCTTGGTTCGTAGCCAAGTACTCTATCCAGCTGAGCTACAGCCGCAAAAACTGCTTTTTCCTCGCCGCTCGAAAGCGGCGGGTACAACACTTACAAAAACTGGCGCGGCTGGCAGGAATCGAACCCACGACCCCTTGGTTCGTAGCCAAGTACTCTATCCAGCTGAGCTACAGCCGCAAAAACTAAATTATAACAGTCAGTTATGCATACTACCAACTTCCTGCTACTCCCTTCGCTCGACAGCGAAGGGCCCAAACATTTACTGCAAATTCTGGCGCGGCTGGCAGGAATCGAACCCACGACCCCTTGGTTCGTAGCCAAGTACTCTATCCAGCTGAGCTACAGCCGCTTTAAGAAGCAGGATTATATCGCATGAATTTCGTTTTGGAAAGCTTACGTTCTACTCAACTTTCCTAGGCGAAACCGGCGTTTCCGGCTCTTTCCTGCGCAGTATCCTGTGCAAGGAGGCAGAATTATATGTGGGTGTTTCCCGCTTGTCCAGCATTGCGACACAAATTCTTTCATTGCTTTCTGGACATCATTACTTCATTCATGAAACGTATTTCTCTCATCATGAATCGAAATTGGACCTTTATGTCGCGATGCAGCATCATTCACCTGTCTCCTCTATTCTCCTCCAAGAAAATAGAATTCAGGCCCGCCGATAGCGGGCCTTTTTTTTTGCCGCCCTTGGTGTAGCATTGCCCATATTGACATCCGGGCACTGATACAAACATGGCGCAAATCGCAGGTGAAAGCATGGCAACCCAGGACTGGTCGCGTGCCGACCTCGGGCCGCAGGACAGCTGGCCCCAGGCCTTGCGCCTGGTGCTGGACATCATGCTCAACACGCCGCTGCCGATGCTGCTGATGTGGAGCCGCCGGCAGATCATGCTGTATAACCAGGCCTACGCCAGCAATGTCGGCACCGCCAGCGCGGTTCCGCCCGGCGGCACCGTGCCTGCCGTGCCGCCTTCCGCCTGGAGCTGGAACCCGCAAGCCATCGAACAAGCCTGGGCCGGGCAAAGCCTGGTGTTCCCGCGCCAGCCGCTCAAGCTGTGGCGTGACGGCCAGGTAACGGAAACCAGTTTCGACCTGCATTACACCCCCGTGCACGAATCCGAAGACGCAGTCGGCGGCATCCTGTGCACGCTGGCCCCGGCCAGCGCCGCTCCCCTGACTGCCGCAGCCGCCAACGATGGCCACTTGCGCATCCTCGTCGTCGAGGACAACCAGGATGCCCAATACCTGGTGTGCGAAATGCTGCGCGCCTTCGGCCATGAAGTCAGCGCCGCAGCCAATGGCGAAGCGGCGCTCGAACTGCTGGCCAAAGCGGAATACGATGTGCTGTTCAGCGACGTCAGCCTGCCCGGCATGAGCGGCGTCGAACTGGGCCGCACCGCCCTCAAGCGCCAGCCACGCCTGCGCATCGTCTTCGCGTCAGGCTATAGCCAGTCTTTGACCAGTCACCTCGACTTCCCCGCAGTTTCCATGCAAAAGCCTTATGACATCGAACAACTGCAGCAGGTGTTGCAAGGTTTGCATTAGGCAATAGTGCGGCGACAAGTTGCTTGTCAAGGCTACAATCGAACGTTATGAGTCCCGATCCCCGCACGCACAACGTACTGGATAGCATGGGTGACGGCTTTGCCGTTATCGCCAGGGACTGGACCGTCCAATACCTGAACCCCAAGGCGGCCGAAATGCTGCTGCCGCAGGTCCAGGTCCTGCACGACCCGCGCGGCCAGCTCTTGTGGAAAGCCTTTCCGGCCCTCGCTGGCGGTGCGCTGGAGGCGCCGCTGCGCCGCACCCTCGAACAAGGCTTGCCTGCCGCTTGCGAGCTGTTCTACCAACCCAGCCAGCGCTGGATGGAGGTGCGGGCCTGGCCTTCCCCCCTGGGCATGACTTGCCTCCTGCTCGACATCCACCAACGCAAGCTGCACGAGCGCGGCCTGCGCGAAAGCACCAACCGCCTGCAAGTGGCGCTGGCCGCCGGCCGGCTTGGCGACTGGGAATGGAACGCTGCCACCAACCAGGTGCGCCTGGGCCGCCGGGCGGCGGAAATCTTCGAGTTGCCGGCTGAGATTCCCATTACCTGGCCGGTGCTGCGTGACCGCATCGCGCCGGAAGATTTCGACGTGGTCGAACAGGCCTTCAGCGACGCCGTGCAGGCGCGGCGCGATTTCAATGTCGAATGCCGCATCAAGCACCGCAATGGCGACACCTGCTGGCTGTCCGTGATCGGCCACGGCGACTTCAGCGACGATGGCCAACTGCGCGGCGTGATCGGCATGATGCAGGACATCACGGCGCGCAAGTCCACCGAAGATGCCCTGCGCAACAGCGAAGAAGAGCTGCGCGCCCTGGCCAACAGCATGCCTCAGCTGGCGTGGATCGCCAGCAGCGATGGCACCATGATGTGGTACAACGAGCGCTGGCGGGAATACACGGGCATGGACGACCAGCACATGCTGGGCGAAGGCTGGCGCCAGGTGTATGCACCGGAAGCCATCCCGGCCATGCTGGCGCACTGGCGCATATCGGTGGAAACCGGCCGCCCTTTCGAAATGGAATTCCCGATCCGCGCCCGCGACGGCCAGTACCGCTGGTTCCTGACGCGCGCCAACGCCATGCGCGATGCCAGCGGCCGCATCCTGCGCTGGTTCGGCACCAGCACCGACGTCGACCAGGTCAAGCGCGTGCAGGAACAGCTGCGCGATGAGACCAATATCCTGGAACTGCTGAACAGTACCGGCACGGCACTGGTGCAGAACCGCGACCTGCATTCGCTGCTGCAGGACGTTACCGATGCTGCCACCAGCATTTCCGGCGCGCGCTTTGGCGCCTTTTTCTATCACGGCGCCGACGGCGACGGCGGCAAGCAGGCCATGCACACCTTGTCCGGCTCACCGCCGGAAGACTTCCAGGGCCTGCCGCACCCGCAAGTACACAGCGGCCTGGCCGTGCCGGTGCTGGCACGTGCCGGCGAGGTGGTAGGGACGCTGTTCTTCGGCCATCCCGAACCGAATATGTTCAACGAGCGCACGGAGCGCATCGTCAGCAGCGTGGCCGCCCAGGCCGGCATTGCAATCGATAATGCGCGCATGGTCGATGCCGCCCAGCGTGCTGCCGAAGAACGCAAGGTGCTGCTGGACCGTGAACGCAGTGCACGCGCCGAGGCCGAACGCAGCAGCCAGATGAAGGACGAATTCCTGGCCACGCTGTCGCACGAATTGCGCACGCCGCTGACCGCCATTCTCGGCTGGGCGCAAGTGCTCAGGCGCGGCAACCGTACGGCGGAAGAACAGTTGCGCGGCCTGGAAACCATTGAACGCAACGCCCGCGCCCAGGCGCAGCTCATCGAAGACTTGCTGGACATGGGCCGCATCACGTCCGGCAAGGTCCTGCTGGACATGAAGCTGCTGATGCCTTCGGTGGTGGTCGACGCCGCGCTGGAAGCGGTGCGCCCGGCAGCTGAAGCCAAGGGCATTCGCCTCGAGCGCGACTTTTCTCCCACCGGCCACGTGGCGGGCGATGCCAACCGCTTGCAGCAAGTGGTGTGGAACCTGCTGACCAACGCGCTCAAGTTCACGCCGCGCGGCGGCACGGTGCGCGCCTCGATCTGGGCGCATGAAGGCCATGTCGATATCACGGTCACCGACAATGGCCTCGGCATCCGCCACGAATTCCTGCCCTATGTCTTCGAGCGCTTCCGCCAGGCGGATGCGTCCACCACGCGCCGGCATGGCGGCCTCGGCCTCGGCTTGTCCATCGTCAAGCACCTGGTGGAACAGCACGGCGGCACGGTATCGGCCGCCAGCGAGGGCGAAGGCATGGGTTCCAGTTTCAGCGTGCGGCTGCCGCTGGCCAGCGGGGAAATCCGCGCGGCGCGCATGCACAGCCCTTCGCGCAACGAGAACGTGCCCTTGCCGGACATGGGTTTGCGCGACCTGGGCGGGCTAAAAGTGTTGCTGGTTGACGACGAGGCTGATGCGCGCGAATTGATCGGCCGGATCTTGCGTGATTGCAACTGCGAGGTTCAATCCGCCGCCAATGCCGCCGAAGCAGTTGCCCTCGCCCGTGCAGCCCGCTACGACATGCTGGTCAGCGATATCGGCATGCCCGATGTTGACGGGTTTGAATTATTGTCACGCATTCGCGCCTTGGGGCCGGCACGCGGTGGCGCCCTGCCTGCCATCGCCCTGACCGCTTTTGCGCGGCCAGAAGACCGGCTGCGCGCACTCGAATCCGGCTTCCTCGACCATGTGCCAAAACCCATAGAACCTTCCGAATTAGTAGCCACTATTGAGCGCGTTTGCCTCGCCAGCAAGAGTGGCTGAGGACTACCCGAGCACGGGAAAATGTCCTACAAGAAACTGGCGAAATCTTTGCTAGACTGGTTAATGACACGTGCGCCGCGGCAAACTGTCGCAAGTTACACTGAGAGTCCAGTTCCCGAGACCGCCATGCCAAGCCCTGATGAGATCCTGAATGCCAAGATCTTGGTAGTTGACGATTGCGCAGACAACATCGACCTGATGTTGGAGATTCTGCGCGATGCCGGTTACACCAATGTGACGGCCACCATGCTGCCGGAGCAGGTTTGCCCCCTGCACCGCCAGCATCGCTATGATCTGATCTTGCTCGACCTGCAAATGCCGGAACTGAATGGTTTCCAGGTCATGAAGGGCCTGAAGGAAATCGAGCAGGAAGGCTACCTGCCGGTACTGGCCCTGACCGCCCAGCCCAGCTTCAAGATCGCCGCACTGGAAGCGGGGGCGCGCGACTTCATCAGCAAGCCGTTCGACCTGCTCGAAGTGCACAAGCGCATCCACAATATGCTGGAAGTGCGGCTGCTGTACAAGGAACTGGCTTCCTACAGCAAGCAGCAGCAGGAACTGGCGCTGCACGACCCGCTGACCGGCCTGCCCAACCGCCGCCTGCTGGAAGACCGTATTGCCACGGCCTTGCAGCACGCCGCGCGCCAGCAGCGCCGTGCCGCAGTCATGTACCTCGACCTCGACGGCTTCAAGGCGATCAACGATACCCACGGCCACGCCTATGGCGACGAAATCCTCAAGCAGGTGGCGCAGCGCCTGGTCAATTCGGCACGCAAGGAAGATACCGTCGCGCGCATTGGCGGCGATGAATTCGTGATCGTGCTGGGCGATGTCGGCACCCTGGCCGATGCCCAGGAGCCAGCCAGCAAGCTGATCGAGGTGGTAGCCCAGCCCTACCAGGTAAACGGCTTGACGCTGCAGCTATCGACCAGCCTCGGCATCGCGCTCTATCCTGACGATGCCAGCACGGTCGACAACCTGATGCATGTGGCCGATGCAGCGCTGTACGAAGCCAAGCGCACCGGCAAGAACCGCTACTGCGCTGCCGCGCATACCGACGCGGCCCATGCGCCGCAAGTCCAGGTCACGGCAGCCTGATTGAACCCTACTGGCAGGCCGCCATGCGGCTCACGAGGTGGTTTCCGCTTCACGCCCGATTTCAGTCGATTCCTCAACCTTGCCGGCGTGCTGGTGGTCTTGTTGCGCGTCCACTTTTTCCGGCGCCACTTCAATGCGCGTGATGCCGGCATCAACCGAGATGGGATCGCTGGCCGGGAAGGTCATTTCGACCGCATCGTCCAGCAATTCTTCCTTGGCCTTTTCGGCTGGCGCCAGTTGCTCTTCATCGGCGAGGACGGAAATGGCGCAAGCCCAGCGCACGAAATTGAGCTGCGCCAGCTGGCGCACGGTGGTGACGCCGAACGCGGCTTGCAGGGCTTTGGCATCCTTCGGGCTCAGGCCGCGCAAGGCGCTCACGGGCGCCTCGGCCAGTTCGCGAAAACTCTTGTCCACATACTCTTTGTCAACGATGGTGTCGATATTCATGGTCACTCCTCCATTGGACGAGTTTTCACTATGGCAGCAGGGCTGCTGCCTGACTGTGCGCGTGCGTACACAACACGTGTTCGATTGGCATGTGTTCTTTTGACACGGTAAAGGGGCACGGCTATGATCAGACAGGTGGACAAGCCCAAGATCCTCGTCGTCAATGACGATGCCAACAGCCTCTTCGCGCTGACGAACCTGCTCGAGCAATGGGCAGCGCAGGAGAACTATGAAGTCGTCGCCGCGCGCTCTGGCGAGGAGGCGTTGCGCGAAGTGCTTACGCACGACTTTGCCGTGATCCTGCTCGACGTGAACATGCCGGGCATGGATGGCTTTGAAACAGCGGAAGCCATCCACCAGCGGCCTCGCTCGTCGGACATTCCCATCATCTTCATCACGGCCTTCGTGGCAGACGAACTGGACCGGCTCAAGGCTTACCAGAAAGGCGCGGTCGATTTCCTGTTCACGCCGGTGATCCCGCAAGTGCTGTACGCAAAGATCAGCGTCTTCGTCTCGCTCGCCACCAAGAACGAAGAATTGCGGCGCCAGGCGCGCCAGCTAAGCCAGCGCACTACCGACCTGATCGCCAGCAATCAGCGCCTGCTGCGCGAGATCGAAGAACGCAAGACCGCCGAACGGGCCAGCCACGCCAAGGATGAATTCCTGGCCATGCTGGGCCACGAGTTGCGCAACCCGCTGTCGGCCATCAGCAGCGCCGCTTCGCTGATCGGCCTGCCGGGCGTGAATGCGGACAGCGTCAGCCACGCAAAAAAAATCATCCAGCGCCAGAGCCGCCACCTGGGCCGCATCGTGGACGACTTGCTTGACCTGAGCCGCGCCATGTCGGGCAAGATCCTGCTCAATCGCCTGCCGCTGGATCTGGCGGCCCTGCTCAAGACTACGCTGGAAACCTTCCGCGCCACCGGCCGCCTGGAGGACTACCATGTGGTGGCCGAGATCGCGCCGTGCTGGGTCAATGGCGACGCTACGCGGCTGGAGCAGGTGATCAGCAACCTGCTGGACAACGCACTGAAATATACGCCGCCCGGCGGACGCATCGAACTGCTCAGCGACGTGGACGACGGCGAAGTGTCGATCAGCGTGCACGATAGCGGTGTCGGCATTTCGGCCGACCTGCTGCCGAAGGTGTTCGACGTCTTCGTGCAAGGCGCCAGTACGCTGGACCGCGCGCAAGGCGGCCTCGGCATCGGACTGTCGCTGGTGCGGCGCCTGGTGGAACTACATGGCGGCAATGTGTATGCTGAAAGCGATGGCCCGGGCGAAGGCAGCACCTTCACCCTGCACTTGCCCTGTATCGAGCACGTGACTGAAGCAAAGGCAATCCCCATGGACACAAGCGAACAGCCCAAGCCAGCCGTGCTGCTGGTCGAGGATAATGACGACGGCCGTGAAATGATGGCCATGATGCTGGGATGCTACGGCTACCCGGTGCAGCACGCGGCCGATGGCTTCCAGGGCCTGGCCAAGGCTGCCGCGGAGCGGCCCGATATCGCGCTGGTCGACATCGGCCTGCCGGGCATCGACGGCTATGAAGTGGCGCGCCGCATGCGTGCGAACCCGGAAACCCACCACATCAAGCTGATCGCGCTGACCGGCTACGGCCTGGCCGACGACCAGCGCCGCGTGATGGATGCCGGCTTCGACATGCACCTGGTGAAACCGGTGGACGTCGAGCAACTGCTGCGCGCCATCGACGAATGCCTGGCGCGCACACCTGCCACCATGCGTTCCTGATCAGGCACGCACGCGGCCGGCCAAGCTGCCGCTTCCTTGTGGCATGCGCGGCGGCACGAAGTCGATTTCTTCCTTGCGCGCGTCGATTTCGCGTGCCATGGTCTGCAGGTCAAGGCCGGACTTCTTCGCCAGCGGGAACATCTCGCCCTCTTCTTCCTTGACGTGGTGGTTGATGTATTCGCCCAGCACCTTGACCTTGGCGTCGAACAGCTCGTCATGCGGGTCCATTTCGCCGATCTGCGCGATCAGGTCCTTGGCGCTGGAGTGTTCGACGGTTGCCTCATCGACCAGGTCCTCGGCTTCTTTCGACGCCGCGCGCACAGCCGGATAAAAGATCTCTTCTTCCGCAGTGGCGTGCTTGGTCAGCTCGAGGCAAATCTTGTCGGCCAGCTTCTTTTTGCTGGTAAAGGCGCGGTCGCCCAACCCTTCGAATTCCTTGAACATGGCTTTCACGTTGGCATGGTCCTGTTTCAGCAAAGCAATGGCGTCTTTCATTTTCATCTCCTCTGGTGAGCTGCCAGATTGACAGGCGCACTGCTGGCTGTATGTGCGCCACCCCACGACCATCCTCATGTATGATCAAGGCAATAAACATGGACTACCAAAAATATGTCTGCTGACACGGACGCCGCCGAACTGCGTGAGCTGCTGGGTTACGTCAACAATTGCTGGGACGACGAGCGGCGTGCGCTGTCGCGCCAGATGCATGACAGCCTCGGTTCTTCGCTGACGGCCTTGACGATGCACCTGGGCTTGCTGACCTCCAAGCTGCCACAGGAACCTGCCCTGCTCGACCGTGCGGCGCAGATGAAAAACCTTCTGCACAACATCATCGAGACCAACCGCGGCATGCAGCACAAGCTGTGGAACGACAAGCTGGAATTCCTCGGCTTGCGCGTGGCGCTGGGCGAGCTGGTGGCCCAGTTCGGCGCAGAGCATCTGATGAAAGCCCAGTGCAGCCTGCCGGAAGACGAACCGGCCTGCCCGCGTTCGCACCGTGTGGTGCTGCTGCGCGCCGCGGAAGAAGGCTTGCGCAACGTCGCCACCCATGCCCGCGCCGGCAAGGTCGACGTGATTGTCGACGATATGGAGGACACCATTGTGCTGGCAGTGAAGGATGACGGCGTCGGCCTCGGCCAGGCCTCCATCGCGGATAGCGACTGGCACCAGCACCACGGCTTGCGCATGATACGCGAGCGCGCCATTTTCCTTGGCGGCTCGCTGTCGCTGGCTGCCAACGGCACACAGGGCGCCGTCCTGACGGTGACCCTGCCCAAGCCGCCACCCAGCTGAAGCCTAGCGCTTGCTGCCTCGCCTCAACGCCATCCAGGCCGAGAGCGGCAACGCCAGCGCACCAATCCCGAACCACAGCCACATCGGCACGTAGAAGCCGTGCTCCAGCTGGTAAGCCATGGCCGGCGCAATGGCGCGGTGCACCTCCGGCGCCGATGGGTTGTAATACACCGTGACGCTGTCGCCCAGCTTGCGCTGCCCGCATCCGCCCGGATCTTGCACCGAACCCCGGCGGCGCTTGCCATCGAGTTCGAACTCATACCACCACTGGCCATTGTTTTGGCAATCAAGCACGACGACATGGCCGGCCACGCGGCTATGATGGCGCGTCAGCTCGGCAAGCTCGGTGGCGCGGTTATAGCACCCGCCCAGCAACGCTGCTGCGGCAGCGCCAGCCAGCAGCGCCCTCAATGCAGCTTGACCAGCGGCGTGGCCCGTTTGACGAGGAAGCGCGCCACCGCCAGCACGCCGGTGCGGATAGTGCCCAGCACAGCCTGGTGGTGCAGCAGGTGCAAGCTGACGTACATCATGCGGGCGAAGAAGCCTTCGACAAACCAGCTAAAGCCGCGCAGCGATCCCATCAGGCTGCCGACCGAGGTCGACTGGCCGAACGAAACCAGCGAACCGTAATCGCGGTACTCGTATGGCTTGGCTTGCGGCGCCTTGCCCTTCACCTGGCGCATGAACGTCTCCAGCAGGTAATCGGCCTGCTGGTGCGCCGCCTGGGCGCGCGGCGGCACCGGCTTGCCGTCGGCGCCCATGCATTGCGCGCAATCGCCAAGCGCATACACGCCGGGCACGCCCTTGACCTGCAGCTCGCCAGTCACTTCGATCTGGCCGCCCTTGGCAGTCGGCAAGCCAAGCGAAGCGAGGAAGGCTGGGGCCTTGATGCCGGCGGCCCACACCACGATATCCGAAGGGTAGTTTTGCTCGCCGACCGAAACATGGTCTTCCGCGATGGCGGTCACACGGCAATCGGTCACGACCTTGATGCCGCGCTCATTGAGCAGCTTCAGGGCCGCATTCGATACACGCTCGGGCAGTGGCGCCAGGATGCGCGGCGCACCTTCCAGCAAGGTGATGCGCACGTCGCGCACCGGGTCAAGGTGGCCAAAGCCGTACGACGTGTAGACCCCGCTGGCTTCGCGCAATTCGGCAGCCAGCTCGACGCCGGTGGCACCGCCGCCGATGATCACGACATCCACGCCGGAAGCACCCTGCTGCGCACCTTTCTGCAGGGCCGCGCGCGTCAGCAGCTTGAGCAGGGTCAGGCGGAAACGTTCCGCATCTTCGGTGGCATTCAGGGAAATGGTGTGCTCGGCCGCGCCGGGCACGCCGAAATAATTGGAGGTGCTGCCAACCGCCATCACCAGGGACTCGTAGCCAATGCTGCGCTCCGGCAGGACGGTTTCGCCGCCTTCGCTGGTAATTGCCGCTACGGTGATTTGCTTGTTGGCGCTGTCGAGCGCCGTCATGGCGCCATAGACATAGGTGAAGCCGTTGTCGTGCGCCAGCATCTGGTAGGACAGGCCTTCCTGGTGAATATCCAGGGTGCCGGCCGCCACCTCGTGCAGCGAAGGCTTCCAGATGTGGTAAAGCCGGCTATCGACCAGCATCACCTGTTGCGGGCCAAGCTTGCGGCCCAGTTTGCAGGCCAGCTCAAGGCCGCCTGCCCCTCCACCTACGATCACATATTTGCTCTGCAAACAGCTCTCCTGATATCGGTGGGGAGCGGGCCGCCAGCCCGGCTATGCCACCGGGTTAGTCTTTATGCTTGCCGTGGCCCTTGCCATGGCCTTTGCCGTGGCCATGGCCGTGGCCCTGGTCGTCGTCGCGATCGCGGCGATCATAGTCGCGGTATTCGCGTTCATGCTCGTGGCGGTAGCGCGGCGCGTACTCATTGGTGTACCAGTCGTCGCGCACGAAGTAGACATTGCGGCCGCAAGCGTTGTACTTGCCGCAGTGCTTGCCCCAGTCTTTCGCATGGCCCGGCGGGACGCGCAGGTAAAGCGGCTCGGCGATGATGCGGGCCGGGCGCTGGATGATCACCGGCTGCGGGTACAGCACCGGCGGCGGCGCCATATTGCCGATGTCAATGCGGCCAAAAAAGCCTGGCTGGCCGACGGTGACCGAAACGCCAACATCCTGGGCGATGGCGGAAGTGCTAAGCGCCAGCATGGCGGCGGCTAAGAGCTGGGTCTTCATGTTCGTGATTATATAAGTTGTTGAAAAAGTGCGTTGGCGGCCAGTTATTGTACCAAAGCAAGTGGGGTGACTTTCGTGCGGTAACGCACACAGTTGCCACATAGCAACACTTAAACGTGGCTTGCCATGGCCGTGCGCAACTGCGCAATCGCGCCTTGGGCTTGGGAAATTACCTTATCGGCAATGCGTTTGCGTACGGCCTGCACCCGGCCGGCTGCCTCCGCCTCCAGCATCAGCGGCGTCAGCAACTGGGTAGCCGATTCATGGAAAGTCGAGGCGATGCGGTCCAGCTGGCGGCCGAAGGCGGCCTGCACTTCCTGCAGCCGCTTGCGCAACTCTTCTTCGAAGGCGCGGCGGCGGTCCTGGATTTCGGAGCGCTTGCGCCGGCCGGCGTCGGCAAACCACTTGAACGCGCCGGCCAGCAGCACGGCCCCGCCCACGAAAGGCGCGGCCGGCGCCACCACCGGCAGCACGACGGCAACGCCGAACAGGTAGGCCGCGGTCCCGGTGCCGGCCGCCGCAACGGCGCTGCCCATCAGGGTGAAGTTGGCTGCGGTGTCGACGCCCTGGGCCAAACGGGTGCCGACGCGCATGCGCGGCATCAGGCGCGCGAGCGTGGCGTGGTGCTGGCGTTCGAAGACGGTGCTCTGGGTCAGGCGGATGTCTGATTGAAACAGGGACAAGTCATGCTGCAGCAAGTCCAGCACCTCTTCCTTGCGCTGCACGACGCGGTCGAGGCGGGATTCCATCTCCTTGCCGAACTGCTCGCCGCTGGCGCGCTCATTGGCTTCCGGATGGCAGGCCAGTGCCAGTTCGATGGCGTTGCCGGCGTCGTGCACGGCATCGTCGATGTCCTGGTTCAGCATGCGGCGCTCGTAGGCGATGCGCGCATCGACCAGGGCCAGGCGCTGCTGCACCTGCTGGCGCAGCTGCTGGGCCGTAGCCAGCAAGCTTGCAGCGCTCGCTTCGCAAGCCAGTGGCGAGTTTTCATGCTCCCGGTAACTCTCGATGCCCTGGCAGATCGTCGACACTGCGCGCTCGACAGCGGTCTGCAATTCTTCCTGGCTCATCAGGCCACCGTTGTAGCCGCGGGCGTGGTTCAGCAGTTCTGCGTGGCCCATCGCGCGACCGAAGTCTGCTACGGCATCGGCCAGCCCCCTGCCCTTGACCAGCTTGCGGGCCTGGTTGCCCAGGTTGCTCAGCAGGCGACGCTCTTCTTCCGGCGGCAGGCCGAACAGTTCTTCCGGCGTGAGCTTGATGTGCAGGGCCTTGGCGGTCTTTTGCGCCAGCGGCCGGGCAGCGGTACCTTGCAGCGCCAGCAGAGGCTTCATCAGGTTGAAGGCCTTGTGCCGCGCTTGCTCTGCGACAGTCGGACTGGAGCGGGCCAGCGCCTGCAGCGCCCAGTCGACGCTGATGCCGCACTCGATGGCGTTCAGCATGATGGCGGTGAAGACGGCGGAGGCGCGGCCATCGCCGGCCAGGTCAGTCACGGCGGCAAATTGCGCCAGGGTCAGCGCACCTTCGGTGCTGGCGATGGCACCGACGGTGCGGGCCAGGTTGGAGGTAAAGCTCTGGTCGGAAGAAAGGTGTTCGTCGAGGCCGCGTAAAAGGACAGCATGCTCGGGTGCAGCCGGCGCCGGGGCGGCTGGTGTGGTGACGCTCGCGGCTCCATAAGTGCTTTGCACAAATACTCCGTTCGCTCAGTCCAGGCTAATGGCATTCTAGACCATGCGAGCCCATCACCCAAACAGTTTAAATGCAGCCATGGCGCCGATCAGGGTAAGCGTCTGCGCCAGCATCCAGCGCAGGATTTCGTTCTTGAGCTTTTCCAGTTTCAGATCAAATCTCTGCTCGAGTTCTTGCAGGTCGGACATATGAGCCACCGGATCGGGTTTGCTAGGTGTCATGTTACGCTCCCTGCATGGAAAGTGTCATTTTCCGTCGCTTACGGTGCCGGCTCCGTGGGCAAAATCAAGGTTTCCTTGATTTCCTCCATGACGACATAAGACTTGGATTGCGCCGCACCGGGAAGGTTCAACAGCATATCGCCCAGCAGTTTGCGGTACTCCGCCATTTCATGGATGCGGGCTTTGATCAGGTAATCGAAGTCACCCGACACCAGGTGGCACTCCTGCACCTCCGGAATCCGCAGCACTTCGCGCCGGAACTGCTCGAAATGGCTGGCCGATTTCTGGTTCAGCGTAATCTCCACGAACACCAGCAGGCTGGCGCCCAGGGCGCGCGGATTGAGCCGCGCGTGATAGCCGGCAATCACCCCATCGCGCTCCATCCGCTTGACCCGCTCAATGGTCGGCGTGATCGACAGCCCGACCTGTTCGCTCAAGTCCTTCATGGCGATACGCGCATCGTCCTGCAGGATGCGCAATATCTTGCGGTCAATCTTGTCCAGCCCACGGGCCGACTCCTTCTGAATTCGCATGATTTTTTACTGTTTTATGGACTTCATATAGTAACAATTACTAGTAAAACTTACTTATCATAGCAAAATAATCCGCAACAAATATTCCGGAGGCAATTCATGCGCGTAGTTATCCTTGGCAGCGGCGTTATCGGCGTCACCAGTGCCTATTACCTGGCCCAGGCCGGCCACGACGTCACCGTCCTGGACCGCCAGCCGGGCCCTGCCCTGGAAACCAGCTTCGCCAACGCCGGCCAGATCTCCCCAGGCTATGCATCTCCATGGGCCGCCCCCGGCATTCCGCTGAAAGCCATGAAATGGATGCTGCAGCGCCACGCGCCGCTGTCCATCACGCCCGACGGTACCACCTTCCAGCTGAAGTGGATGTGGCAGATGCTGCGCAACTGCAATGCCGAAGCCTATGCCATCAACAAGGAACGCATGGTGCGCCTGGCCGAGTACAGCCGCGACTGCTTCAAAGTGCTGCGCGCCGCCACCGGCATCGAATACGAAGGCCGCCAGCAAGGCACCACCCAGTTGTTCCGCACCCAGGCGCAACTCGATGGCGCTGCCAAGGATATCGAAGTTCTCAAAGAAACGGGCGTGCCCTACGAGCTGCTGACCGGCGCCGACCTGATGAAGGCCGAGCCGGGCCTGGCCGCATCGCAGCACAAGCTGGTGGGCGGCCTGCGCCTGCCGAACGACGAAACCGGCGACTGCCAGATGTTCACCACCCGCCTGGAAGCGATGGCAAAAGAACTCGGCGTGAAGTTCCGCTATGGCGTTTCGATCGACAAGCTGGTGACTGAAGGCGACAAGGTCAAAGGCGTGCGGTGCGGCGCCGAGCTGGTGGAAGGCGACTCCTTCGTGGTCGCGCTGGGCGCCTACTCGACCCCGTTCCTGAAAGAGCTGTTCGAGATTCCTGTATATCCGCTGAAAGGCTACTCGATCACCGTACCGATCGTCGATGGCGACAAGGCCCCGACCTCGACCATCCTCGACGAGACCTACAAGATTGCGGTAACCCGCTTCGACGACCGCATCCGCGTTGGCGGCATGGCGGAAATCGCCGGCTACAACACCAGGCTCAACCCACGCCGCCGCGAAACGCTGGAAATGGTGGTGAACGACCTGTTCCCGGGCGCCGGCAACACTGCCGAAGCCACGTTCTGGACCGGCCTGCGCCCGATGACCCCGGACGGCACCCCGGTCGTAGGCCGTACCGGCATCCGCAACCTGTTCACCAACACCGGCCACGGCACCCTGGGCTGGACCATGAGCTGCGGCTCGGCGCAACTGCTGGCCGATATCATGTCCGCCAAGCGCCCAGCCATCTTTGCCGACGACTTGTCGGTTGCACGTTACAGCCAGGAACGCCCAGCCCGCCAGCCGCAACTCGCCGGCGCCTAAGATAAAAGTCGGGGTCAGCTCCGGCAATCTGCCACTTGGTGGCAGATTGCCGGAGCTGACCCCGACTTTCATTTCCGATCCCCATTTGGCAGTATTGCGCCCGGAGCCGTATAATTTTCGGCATGAATAAACTGGAAGCTTTCGGACACGTCGCCGCGCTGGCGATCCGCGGAGACCTCGTGTTTCCTACCAGCGTCAATGCCGCCCTGCGAGTGCAGCTCGCTTTGGACGATCCGGACTGCCCGATGGAAGATGCCATCAAGCTGGTGCTGGCCGAGCCGCAACTGGCCGCGCGCACCGTCTCGCTGTCCAACTCCGCCATGTTCAACCGCACCGGCGGGCCGGATATCACCAATGTCCGCAACGCCATCATGCGCGTGGGTTACCACAATCTGTATGCGCTGGCCGCGGCCATGGTGGTGCGCGCCTTCGGCAGCAAGATTACCGATCCGGAATTGCGCGCCAAAGCCGAGCAACTGTGGCAGCACACCATCCACGTCGCCTGCCTGGCGCGCATCATCGCGCGTGAAGTGACCGGCGTGAATCCCGACACCGCCCTGTTTGCCGCCATCGTGCATGAAGTGGGCAGCTTCTACCTGCTGTCGCGCGCCGATGAATTCCCTGGCCTGCTGGAACCCGATCCAGAGAACTGGCAAACCGCGAGCGAAGAAATCATCACGCGCGAAGTGCTGAAGAAGCTGGGCATTCCGGCTGAAGTGGCGGAAGCGATTGAGAGCCTGCGCAACGGCATGCTGCAAATCCCGCCGGAGACCCTGCTCGACACGCTGCTGCTGGCAAACCATTTCGCGCCAGTCGCCTCGCCGCTGGCGCCGGCACAGCAACAACCTCCGCACGAAGATTCGGTGATGGACCTGTTCATCGACGCCGAAAAGCGCGAGCAGATGCTGGAAGAAGCGGAAGCCGATGCTTCCGCCATGAATGCGGCGCTGCTGGTTTAATCCAAAGCTTTGGCGGGGCCAAAGAACTCGTAGTAGGTCTGCGCTTCCGGCACGCCCAGCTCGCGCAGGCTGCGCTTCACGGCCTGCATGAATGGCAAAGGGCCGAGGAAGTACGCGTCCACGTCGCGCGACTGCGGCAGCCATTCGCCGAGCTCTTTGTTGCCCAGCAAGCCGACAGCATCGGCTTGCGGATGGCCGTCACGCTGTTCGGCATAAATATAGTGGCGCTTCAGTTGCGGGTGGCGTTCAGCCAGGCCGTCGACATGGTCGCGGAAGGCGTGCACGCCGCCGTGGCGCGCCGCGTGGATGAAGCGGATTTCACGGCCCGTTTCCAGCGCCTGGTCCAACATGGCCAGGGTCGGGGTGATGCCGACGCCCCCGGAGATCAGTACGATCGGGCGGCTGCCTTCTGCCAGCGTGAAAGCGCCGGTCGGCGGGAACAGGTCCACGATATCGCCTTCACTCACTTTCCCGTGCAGGAAGCCTGACACCTTGCCGCCATCTTCGCGCTTGACGCTGATCTGGTAAGTCTGGCCATTCGGTGCTGCGGACAGGGAGTACTGGCGGCGCTGCTCTTCACCGTCCACCACCACGCGGATGCCGATATATTGGCCCGGCGTGAAGCCAAGTACCTGCAGCCCATCCACCGGGCGGAATACGAAGCTGGTGATCTCGTCGCTCTCGGCACGCTTGGCAGCCACCACGAATTGGCGTGCGCCCATCCAGCCGCCCGGCGCGGCCGCAGCGGCTTCATAGGTCTTGCCTTCGGCGCCAATCAGGATCTCGGCCAGTTGGCCATAGGCTGCGCCCCACGCTTCCAGCACCGCATCGGTCGCTACTTCTGCACCCAGCACTTCGCGGATCGCCTTCAGCAGGCTGGCGCCGACCATCGGATAGTGTTCCGGCTGGATCTGCAAGGCCACGTGCTTGGTGACGATGGTATTCACCAGTGGCCCCAGTGCTTCCAGCCGTTCGATATGCCTGGCATACATCAGGATGCCGTTAGCAAGGGCGCGCTGCTGGTCGCCGCTGTGCTGGTGTGCCTGGTTGAAGAATGGTTTCACCTGCGGGAAGTCGGTGAACAGAGTCTGGTAGAAGTGGCGGGTCAATGCCTCGCCGCCTTGCTCCAGGATCGGAACGGTGGCGGTGACGATGGCACGGTGTTCTGCGGACAGCATGGGCATGGCTCCTTCTCGGCTAAACATGCACCCATAATACATGTTTACCTTAAACTGCGTCAATAAAGATGCAGATCAAATGCGTGTTTTATGAAGAATCACCGGCTGGGCACCGCCCTTTGCCTTCGGCCCGGGCAAGATGTCGGCCAGCGTCATGCCATCGAGTACGTGCAGGAAGGCTTCCGTCGCTTCGCCAAGCTTGCGTTTCAGCGTGCAATCACGCAGGAAGGCACAGTGGCCAGGGTCGGTTTCAAAGCATTCGGCAATGTGGAAGTCCGATTCGCTGTCACGCACTACCTCACCGATATTGATCTCTTCCGGCTCGCGGTTCAGGCGCAGGCCACCGTGCCGGCCACGCACGGTTTCCACCAGGCCGCTGGCGCCCAGTTGGTGGATTACCTTGGTCAGGTGGTTCTTCGAGATGTCATGCAGGTCGGCGATCTCCTGGATCGTCACCAGCTTGTCGCGGTTCATGCCGAGGTACATCAGCGAACGCAGGGTGTAGTCGGTGAAAGAAGTCAGTCTCATAATCTACGTCACTTAAAGGTGCATTCGAAATATTGCTTTACCAGAAGGCCTAATGTAGCATTCATTATACATCTTAAGAATATGAGGCCCGCCATGCGCAGCATCCATTTTCCCACCGAACCCACGCCCGCCGGACAACCGCATCCCTTGCTGCGACTGGGCTTCCGCCCCTTCTACCTGCTGGCGGCTGCGCTGGCGGTGCTGTCGCTGCCACTGTGGCTGCTTGCCTACAATGGCCTGATGCCCGCCCTGCCCGCTGCCAACGTGCTGTGGCATATGCACGAAATGGTGTTTGGCTTTGGCGGCGCGGTAATCGTCGGCTTCCTGTTTACAGCGGGCCGCAACTGGACCAACCTGCAAACACCGGCCGGCACCCGGCTTGCGGGGCTGGCCTTGCTGTGGATTGCCGGCCGCGTGGCGATGCTGCTGGCGCCCGGTGTGCCAGCCTTGATCATTGATGGCCTGTTCCTGCCTTTGTGCGCTGTGGCGTTCGGCCGCGTGCTCTATCAGGCACAGAGCAAGCGCAATTATCCGATCTGCGGCATCCTGGCCTTGCTGTCAGTGGCCAACCTGCTGTTCCATGCGGCGGCCAACGGCTGGCTCCCATTGTCGCCGCTGACTCCCGTGCATGGCGCGATCCTGATGATCACCGTGCTGGAAGCCGTGATTGGCGGCCGCGTGATCCCGATGTTCACCCGTAACGGCGCACCGGGCAGCCAACCGGTGACCGTGGCCTGGCGCGAAAAGGCCAGCATTGCCTTGCTGCTGGCAACTGCACTGGCATGGGCGGCCGGCTTGCCGGGCTTCGTGGTGGCACTGGCGGCTTTTGCGGGGGCAGCGGTCAACGCCGTTCGCCTGGTTGGCTGGGCGCCGTTTGCCACGGTGCGCGTGCCTTTGCTGTGGGTCCTGCACCTGGCGTATGCCTGGATCGTGGCCGGCCTGGTGCTGCTGGGTTTTGCGGCGCTGGGTATCGGCTCCTCCAGCAGCGCCTTCCACGCGCTGGCCGTGGGCGGCATGTCGGGCCTGATCATCGGCATGATCACCCGTACCGCACTTGGCCACACGGGCCGCCTGCTGCGTGCAGGCCGTGCCGAAAGCGCGATGTATCTTTTACTGCAAGCTGGCGCTTTGGCCCGTTTGTGTGCCAATATTGTTCCCGCTGGAATTCGTGACTTCCTGTTACTGGGCTCGGGACTGTCCTGGTCGGTCGCCTTCCTTCTCTACCTGTTCGTGTATGCGCCTTACTTAAGCCATGCCCGCATTGACGGGCGGGAAGGTTAAATGTGGACACCGTCACCATACTGCTGTCTTCCTTCATACTTTCGGTCACCGGCCTGCTGGTGTTCATCTGGTCGCTGCGGCACCGTTTGTTCAACGCCTCTTCGGCCGCTGCCAATGTGATTTTTTCGCCGGGCGAGATTGGCCATGGTGAAGAGCCTGCGGCCAGCCCGGAGCAGCGCGCCGGACTGGCACTGCCGGTGGAAGGACAGGACCGGCGAGCGCCCAGCCCCGCCGAGCAAGCCGCCATGCAGCAAGAGCTGGCGGAACGTGTCGAGGCGGATCGCTCAAGTGCTTTTGTCACCTTTGTTTTCCTGTCCTGCTCCGTGGTGTGGCTGCTGGTCGCCACGGCGGCGGGCTTGACCAGCTCCATCAAGCTGCATGAGCCGGACTGGCTGGTGCAGTATCCCTGGCTGACCTTTGGCCGCATCCGCACTATCCACCTCAATGCCGTGGCCTATGGCTGGGCGCCGATGGCGGCCCTTGGCATTGCGATCTGGCTCCTCCCTCGCCTGCTGAAGACGCACCTGGTCGGCGGGCGTTTTGCCATTTTCGGGGCCATGCTGTGGAATGCGGGCCTGGTCGCGGGCCTGGGCTGTGTTGCGGCCGGCATCAGTGATGGCCTGGAGTGGCTGGAGATTCCGTGGCAGGTGGACTTGCTGCTGGTGGCTGGCGGCGCCCTGGTTGGGCTGCCGCTCGTCTACACCCTGCAAAGCCGCAAAGTGCATCACCTGTATGTGTCGATCTGGTACATGGGCGCGGCGCTGTTCTGGTTTCCTATCCTGTTCCTGATCGGGAACCTGCCGGCGGTGCACTTCGGCGTGCAGCAGGCGGCCATGAACTGGTGGTTCGGCCACAACGTGCTGGGGCTGTTCTACACGCCGATGGCAGTGGCCTCCGTGTACTATTTCCTGCCCAAGATTATCGGGCGGCCGGTGCAGTCGTACAACCTGTCCTTGCTTGGATTCTGGACGCTGGCCTTTTTCTATGGCCAGGTAGGCGGCCACCACCTGATCGGCGGGCCGGTTCCGGGCTGGCTGATTACGCTATCCATCGTGCAGAGCGTGATGATGGTAATCCCGGTGATCTCATTCTCGATCAACCAGCACATGACCATGCGCGGGCATTTCTCCAAGCTGCTGTATTCGCCAACGCTGCGCTTTATCGTCCTTGGCGGCATGATGTACACGCTCAGCTCGATCCAGGGTTCGATCGAAGCGCTGCGCAGCGTGAACACGGTGACGCACTTTACCCACTTCACAGTGGCGCACGCCCACCTTGGACTGTATGGTTTCTTCTCCATGGTGATGTTCGGCGCGATTTACTTCGTCATGCCGCGCGTGATGGCGTGGGAGTGGCCCTATCCGAAGCTGATTGCCCTGCATTTCTGGCTGGTGGTGATTGGCTTTGGCATCTACTTCGTCGGGCTGTCTGTTGGCGGCTGGCTGCAAGGGCAGGCAATGCTCGACGCGGGGCGGCCATTCATGGATTCGGTCAACGTGACGCTCCCATGGCTGAAAAGCCGAACGGTTGGCGGAGCAATCATGACCATTGGCCACCTGGTCTTTGCCTGGCATTTCGCGACCATGGCCCTGCGTTATGGCCCGCGGCGCGTGGGGGCGGCGCTGCTGCACACCCGCAGCGACGCACCTGCTCCCTCCAGCAATCTCGCGGGGGCCTGATATGCAAGACGAACTGAAACTGCTGGGCGGCGCAATGGTGACGCTGGCCCTTGCGACTTCCGCGCTGGTGATCGTGCCGCACGTTCAATTGCGCGCGGGCGAAGCGCCGGCTGGCTTGAAACCCTACACGGCGCAGCAACTACGCGGGCGCGAGGTGTATATCAGGAACGGCTGCGTGTATTGCCATTCGCAGCAGCCTCGCGACAAGGCGCAGGCGCCGGACGACCAGCGCGGCTGGGGGCGGGCCTCGGTGGCGGCCGATTATTACTACGATACGCCGCATTTGCTTGGCACCATGCGCACCGGGCCGGACCTGTTCAATATCGGCGCGCGCCAGCCTAGCGCGGACTGGCACCTGGGGCACATGTTCCAGCCGCGTGCCTATGTGCCAGGATCGATCATGCCATCCTACCCTTACCTGTTCGACTATAAGGAAGCGGCGGAACCGGGCGACCGCGTCGTGAACCTGCCGCCTGGCTTCAAGCCGGCCGGCAAAATCGTGGTGGCCAAGCCGGAAGTGCTGGACCTGGTGGCTTACCTGCAGTCGCTTGACCATACTTACCCTGTGCTGCCGGCGCCACAGGCCAGGAAGGAAGGAGCGCCAAATGCCGCAAAATGATTTTGGCGCGCAGCAGCGCGAGAATCCCGATCCCACGGAGAGGGACCGGCCGATTCCCTGGTATGTCTTGCTTGGCGTTGGCCTGGCACTGGCCTGGGCGATCAGCTATATCCTCACCGTTCGCGACGATGACCCGGCGCTTGGCGACCGGCGCACCATGTCGACGCTGCAGGCCAAGGCTGGCGGGGCGGCCGGCCCGGGCGGCGCTGTGGACGGGGCCCAGGTGTATGCCGCGCAGTGCGTGGCTTGCCACCAGGCCACGGGCGCTGGCTTGCCAGGCGTATTTCCGCCGCTGGCGGGGTCGGAATGGGTGACCGGTGCCGAAAGCATTGCGGCATCCATCCTGCTGCACGGCGTGTCGGGCAAGCTGACGGTGAAAGGTTCGGCATATAACGGACAGATGCCGTCGTTTAAGGATAAGTTGAGCGACGCGGAGATTGCGGCAGTCTTGAGCCACATCCGCAGTAACTTCGGCAATAGCGCGGCCAGGGTAGCGCCGGATGCGGTCAAGGCGGCGCGCGACGCGACGGCCACGCGCAAGGACCCGTTCAATGGAGATGATGATCTCGCCAAACTCGCCAAACCAGCCAATTAAAGGGGATTTGACGCGCACATTGGCGCTCATTGCCTGCATGGCCGCAGTTGCTGGTGCTGCGCTGTGGCAGGCCACCATGGGGTTCCGCGTAGTCTCCACCGAAGAAGGACGGCGGCTGGCGATTGCCGAGGCGCCGTTGGCGTTGCCCGGCGTCGGCCTTGCGCTGCCGGGCGCGGGGGCGGCAGCGACACAGGCCTCCCTGCCCGCGCTATTAGCATCTGATGGGCGGGCGGCGATCGTCACGTTCTTTTACGCGCGCTGCAATGCGGTGTGCTCCGTGCAGGGGACCGAACTGCAGCAAATGCAGCGTGAAATCCTGGCGCGCGGGCTGCAGGACAAGTTGCGGCTGTTGACGATTTCGTTCGATCCGCGCGATTCGCTGGGCGACCTGGCGCACTACGCGTCGCGCATGCGCGCCGATGCAGCAGTGTGGCAGTTTGCAGCAGTGCCCGATGCCCGACAGCGCCAGGCCTTGCTGGACCAGGTCGGGATTATCGTGCTGCCTGCAGAAATGGGGGAATTCCAGCACAACGCCGCCTTCCACATCGTTACACCGGATGGGCGACTGGCGCAAGTGGTCGACTACGAGCAGCCGGAAGCCGCATTGGCTGCGGCGCTGGAGGTGGCGCGATGAGGACTCCGAAAGAGGCGGCACGCGGCGCGGGCAGGCTTGCGCTGCCGGGCGCCGCCCTCGTGGCGCTGGCCCTGCTCCTGCGGGGACCGCTTGAGGCGTCGATGGCCTTGCACATGGTGGTCCAGCTTCCGATGATCGCAGTCGGCGGCGCGTTGACCGGGCTTGCGGCAGCGCGTCAAGGAGCGCAACTGGCTGGCGCGCAAGCGCGCTGGGATGCGCATGGCCTGGCGGGCCTGGTGTGGCTGTTGCTGGCAAGCGCGTACTGGATGGTGCCACGCGCGCTGGAGCAATCGCTCACGATGCCGCTGGCCGAAGCGGGCAAGTTCGCCAGCCTGTTCCTGCTCGGCTTCCTGCTGCCGGGCGCGCTATCGCGGGCAGCAGCAGTCATCCAGCTTTTTTTCCTCGGCAATTTCTGCGCCATGATGGCCATCGCCGGCATGCTGTACCAGGACATGCCTCAGCGCCTGTGCAATGCCTACAGCCTGGACGACCAGGTGGTCACCGGCGTCGGGCTGGTCGTCGCCTCAATCGGCATCGCAGCTGCCTGGTGCGTGTGGCAGCTGCCTGCCCTGGCCGGCCAGGCGCCTGCCGTCGAGGGCGACAGCGCGCAATGATTTACTTGCGGGCCAGTGGATTCGGGGTCGGCTCGGCCACCTTGTGCAGCAGGTTGCGGTCAATGTGGTGGAAAGGTTCCGATTCCTTGCCGCGCAAGAGCATGACGGTGTCTTCCTCATAGCCCCAGGTGCCATCATCGTTGATGGTGACCTTGATGCGGTATTCGGTGGTCTTGAAGCCGAATTCAAGGAAAGGATTGGAGCAGATGCCGTAGGTATTTTGCTCGCGCTGTGCCACCAGTTCGAAGGACTTCGCATCCGGCGCCGCGGTGCCGGATGCCATGGCGATCTGGCCGCGCGGGATGGCCAGGGTCTGGATCACGGTATTGGTGGCCGGTTCCCACAGCCAGTAGCCGACCTGCTCGTGGTAAGTCTTGACGTTGTCAGGCTTGTTGATGATCAGGACATAGCGCAGGCCGTAGAACAGTTGCGGCCCGTTGGTGACAGGATCGATCGGCTGCAGTTCGATGCGTTCGACATAGGCCTGTTTGCGCGGGCCGTCCGCCTTTGGCTTGATATCGAGGCCGCGCTGCCCTTCCCAGACGCCTGCCATGGCCTTCAGCGGGCCGAGGTTGGCCAGCGTGTCCATGTCGATATTGGAAGGTTCGGTGTAGATGTCGTTGCTGTATTCGCTCATTTAATGCTTGCTCATTAATCAGGGAGCAAGCATTGTAACCTCCGCGCCGGATTCTTCGCCCAGCAGCATGGCAGTGATCTCCTGCGGCGGCACCGGGCGGCTGAACAGATAGCCCTGCATCTCATCGCAGCCATGCTGCTGCAGGAAGCTGCGCTGCTGCTCCGTTTCCACGCCTTCCGCGATCACACGCATGTCGAGCTGGTGCGACAGCGAGATGATGGCGCAGGTAATGGCCTGGTCATCAGGATTGGCGACCAGGTCGCGCACGAAGCTCTGGTCGATTTTCAGGCGGCTGATCGGGAAGGACTTGAGCGCAGCCAGGCTGGAATAGCCGGTGCCGAAATCGTCGATGGCCAGCGTGATGCCCATTGCTTCGAGCTGGCGCATCTTGGCCACCGACTGCGCGGTGTCGCGCATGATCATGCTCTCCGTGACTTCCAGCTCCAGCCATTGCGGGTCCAGGCCACTCCACTCCAGGGCAGCGGCCACGCGCTCGACCAGGCGTGGATCGTCGAACTGGCGCGCCGAGACGTTGACCGACACCACCAGCGGCGGCAAGCCCGCTTCCTGCCAGGCGCACGCCTGGCGGCAAGCTTCGCGCAAGGCCCATTCGCCGATCGGGATGATCAGGCCATGCTCTTCCGCCAGCGGGATGAACTGGGCCGGCGACACCGGCCCGCGCTGCGGGTGCTGCCAGCGCAGCAGGGCTTCCACGCCGAACATGCGGCCCGATTCCAGGTTCACCTTGGGCTGGTAGGCCAGCGACAGCTGCTGTTCTTCCAGCGCCTTGCGCAAGCCTTCCGTCAGCGCCAGCTTTTCTTCCAGGCCGGCATTCATCTCGTGGGTATAGAACTGGCAGTTGTTCTTGCCGCTGTCCTTGGCGCGGTACATGGCCGCGTCGGCGTGCATCATCAGCGTGTCGGCATCGCTGCCATCGCGCGGATAGACGGCAACGCCGATCGAGCAGCTCACCTGCATCTTCTGCCCTTCCAGCACGATCGGCTGCACCACCGATTCGAGGATCTTGTTCAGCAGCGGCACCAGCACTTGCGGGTTGTCGTTCACATGCGGCAGCACCAGCACGAACTCGTCGCCGCCGAAGCGGCCCACGGTATCTTCGCGGCGCACGCAGCCCACCATGCGGCCGGCCACTTCCTTCAGCAGTTCATCGCCGGCATTGTGGCCCAGCGTGTCGTTGACCAGCTTGAAGCTATCGAGGTCGATAAAGGCTACCAGCACCGATTCCCTGTTGCGCTCTGCGTGCGCGATCGATTGCTCGAGGCGGTCGCAAATCAGGCTGCGGTTCGGCAGGCCAGTCAGGGTGTCGTGGTGGGCCATGTGGTAGATGCGCTCCTCAGTGCGCTTGCGCTCCGTGATATCGCGCACGATCGCCACCACGCCGCCTTCCACGCCCACCACCTGCCAGTGCAGCCATTCCGCCTTCAGCTGCGGCACCATGTTCGGGCCCTCTTCCTGGTGCACGCCGCCATTCAGGGTCACGTGCGCCAGCCGCTCGAACATGCCGTTGTGGCGTGCCGCCGGCATCCAGCCGCACAGCGTCTGTGCGCGAAGCTCGTTGCGGCTACGGCCGGTCAATTGCTCGGCGCGCGAATTAACGGCGGCAAACTTGAAGTCCACCACCACGCCATCCTTGTTGCGGATGGCACGCAGGACGAAGAAGGCATCCATATTCGATTCGGACGCCGCAGCATAGGTTTCCTGCGCGCGGCGGATGCGGCGGCGCGCCTTGGCACCCTGCCAGACGCAAGCCCATACCAGGGCCGCCAGCAGGATCAGCACCGCACTGGCGACACCGGCTTCCCACAGCAACTGGCGGCGCTGGGCTGCGAAGCCTGCCATTTGCTCCTGTTCCGACAAGCCGACCATGGCGCTCAGGCGCAGTCCGGCCAGCTGGCGTACCTCCGTATAGCGCTTGACGCCATCGATCGTGCTGGCGACGGCTACGCCGCGGCGCGCCTGCAGTCCCGCCAGGTCCAGCTTTTGACCGAAGGATTGCTTGTCGCCGACGCGCCGTGCACGCACCACACCATCGTCGCCGACCAGGCCAAGCATGCCTTGCTCGCCCAGGCGGCGGCGTTCATAGCCGCTGGTGAAATAGGCAGGATCGACCTCCACGATCACTACGCCGGCGAATTCGCCGTGTTCATCGTCCAGGCGGCGCGTGAAATGCAGGTGCCAGTCCTGGTTTGCTTCATCGCGCATCGCTTGCGAAATAAAGGTGTAGTTGCTGCGGTGCTGCCGGTGGAAGCTGAAATATTCCTGCTGCGCGACATTTATCGAGGGCGCGGCCGGGTTGCTGGCAACCGTATTGCCTTGGGCATCGACAATGCTGACGATGAAAACGAGACCGGACGGCAGCAGGCCGTGCGCCTGCAGTTCCGGCAAGGCGCCGCGTGCGCCCTGGCTTTCGGCACTGTATTTCAACACCTGCAGGGTCTGTTCAATGCCATTGATGCTGCGCGCTACCTGCGCCTCATAGGTGGCGATCAGCTCACTGGCCGATTCAGCCGCCAGCTCGCGCGAGGCAGCAGCCTCGCTGTCGATGAAATGCAGCGTGGTGCCCCACACCACCGCCAGCAGGACAATGGTGAACAGGGGCAGCGAGACTTGCGTCTCAAGGCACATGCGCAGCCAGCGTTTCATATTCAATGCACCACCAGGACAGGACGCACGCTGGCATCGAGCGCGCTGCGGTCGATGTAGCCGATCAGGGTTGGGTTATCTGCCACCAGCTTGCGTACCGCCTGGCTGTTGGGCAGCTCGCGCGGCGGCTGGCCGCGGCCAGTGAAGATCTTCTTGGTCCAGTAAGCCTTCATCAGGGCCGGGGTGCGGTTGGCCACCTTCAGGTAAAAGTCGTCGCGTTGCGGGGACCCAATCGGCAAATCGAGCGCTACCACTTCGCCGCCATCGGGGAAGCGCGTCGATTCGGACAGGAAGATATCGGCCACCTGCTCCGCACGCAGGGCCGTGATGGGGCTGCGCGCTGACACCACCACCACCAGTTCGGCAGCGGCGGAGGCGCCGGCAAGCAGCGCCAATAGCAGGCAGCAAAGGAGTTTCCTGATCATCGAAACGCCTCCATCAGAACACGAAATCCACGGAGGCGCTGAACACGCCGAAGCTGCGGCCATAACGGTAGCCGGGCTGGATGTTCGACAGCGTGCCACTGGTGCCGCTGCGTGGGCGCACATGGTCGAATTGCAGCTTGACCGCGGCATTGCCGGTGGCATCCCAGCGCAGGCCCAGGCTGGCGCTGTCCTGTTCCGCAATCATGCTGAGCAAGCCATTCAATTCCATGTTCAGGCGCTGGGCAGCCGGCGCATAAGGAGGCGGCAGCATGGACAAGTCCAGGCCCGCGACCCGGTTAGGGGTGTTCGCCACCACCTTGCTGAAGGTGGCGTAGGGCGTAAAACTGCCCAGGCGATAGCCGCCGCTGACATAGCCTGCAGTCTTATCGCCCAGCATCGAGCGGGCGTTGATGCGCCCTATTTC
>JBCNOP010000329.1:0-4204 GCA_039593775.1 Pseudoduganella sp. | reverse complement strand
TCATAGTCCCACTCGCAGCCATAGTCCTTATTGCTATACAAAAGCCTGATGCGGCCGCCGAACTCCACGGCCTTCAGGTAGTCGTGCACCAGGTCGTCGCCCCAGCCATTCAGCTCCATCCCGGTATTGGGCGGCCCGTCGAACTTGAAGAAGGCCGAATACAGAGGGTGGCTGTTGGGGATCTTGTGCAGTGCTTTAGGGCCAAAGATCCTTGCGACTTCCGCCTCGAACGATTTCGCGAACAGTCCGTCGATGTCATGGTTGCAGTCGTCTACGAAGACGAAACCGCCGCCGCGTACATAGCGCTCGAAGTTCTTGCGCTCGGCGGGCGTGAACTGCACCAGCTTGTGGCCGGCCAGGTAGCAGAACGGCGCTTCCAGCATCTTCGGGTCGGACAGCGCCACGATGCGTTCAACGGGATCAACTTTCAAGGTCGTGTATTCGACCAGTGAGTTGAGCACATTGCTCGGCATGCGGATGTCGACATCCCAGTCGCCGGACTCGTAAGTCAGGCGGGTGAAGTAGAAATCGTAGGCGGGCATTCCTTAAACCGCGTCGGACAACGACGTGAAGTTGAAGTCCCGCACCTTCATCGCCGGAATCATCAGCTTGCGCGCATCGGTATCGCCGATCAGCACCGGACGCCCCAGTTCATCAATGTTGTTCAGCATTGACACAGGGCTGTCGTTGAAGCGGAAGTTCTTGATCGGGTGCTTGATCTTGCCGTTCTCGATGTAGAACGTGCCGTCGCGGGTAAGGCCCGTCAGCGCCACCGATTGCGGGTCCACCATGCGGATATACCAGGTGCGGGTGACAAGGATGCCCTTCTTGGTCGATGCGATCAGTTCTTCGGTCGATCTGGAGCCACCGGCCATGATGATGTTGCCCGCTGGCGGGGTCGCTTCCTTGCGCTGCTTTTGCGCCCAGTAACGGTTGTAATCGAGCGAAGTGATCACACCGTTCTTGATCAGGTCACGCCGTGCGCGCGCCTGCATCGTGGCCTGGTCCCAGGGCAGTACTGGCGCATTGGCATCCCACGGATCGGTCCAGACATTCACCTGCTCGTCGAACAGCTTGTCGCCGAGGCGATTTGCTCCGCCCTTTTTGGACAGGAAGCTGCGGCCTTCGTCGGCGGAACGCGCATCGAAGGCGTTGAACATGAAGTTCAGCAGGTCGTTGGTCGCAGCGGGCTCCATCACCACAGTGTAGCGGCCCGGCTCGAGCGCCTTGGCGTCCACCGAGCGCAGCGCCTTCTCGATTGCGATTTCAGAAGCGGCGCGCGGATCGAAAGCTTTTGGATCATAGGCGGCGCGATTGACCCAGCCCGAACCCCGGCCGTCATCGGTGCGGGTAGTGACGGTGAAGTTCAGGCCACCCAATTCCTGGAAGCCGAACACGCCGTTCGAGTTGGCGACGCAGTCGAAGCCGATGCTGTCGTTAAAGAAGCCCGCTGCCTGCAGGCCCGCCTTCTTCGCAGCGGCGATGCTAGCGAATGCCACGTCCGCGCGGTACTCCGGATTGAACGCCTCCGCATTGCGGTTGAAGGTATTGGTGGCCTTGAAGTCCTGCTTGCCAACGGCCGGCATAAATTCCGGGTTTTCCGGCGCCAGGCGCGCGATTTCCTCCGCGCGGCGCACTGCAGCTTCCAGCGACTTGGCATCGAACTGGTTGCAGGTGGCAGAACCCTGCTTCTTGCCGAAAGCGACGCTGACGACCAAAGTCGTGTCTTCAATCTGCCCCGCAGTGGAAACGCTGTTGTTCGCGTAACGCACATTGCCCTTGCGGCTGCCACTCAGGTTGACGCGGCATTCGTCGGCCTTGGACATGGCCATCACTTTGTCGCAGATGCTTTTTGCTTCGTCTTTGCTCAGGAGTTTCATCTATCGCGTCCTTAGTCAATCTTGCGGGCAGTGTTGATCACATTGATGCCGTTAAAGCGGGTGGTCGAGGAGCCGTGCGACACGGCGCTGACCTGGCTTGGCTGGCCTTTGCCATCGAAGAACGAACCGCCCATGCGCCAGTCGCGCTGGTCGCAGATGGCCGAGCAGGAATTCCAGAATTCCTGGGTATTCGACTGGTAGGCCACGTCGTTCAGCATCTGGCCGACTTTTCCGTCCTTGATCTCGTAGAACAACTGGCCGCCGAACTGGAAGTTGTAGCGCTGCTGGTCGATCGAGTAAGAGCCGCGGCCCAGGATGTAAATGCCCTTCTTCACGTCCTTGACCATGTCGTCGACCGACATCGCCTTCTTGCCAGCTTCCAGCGAAACGTTAGGCATGCGCTGGAATTGCACGCTGCTCCAGGAATCCGCATAGGAGCAGCCATGCGATTCCTTCTCGCCGATGATATGGGCCTGGTCGCGCGTAGCCTGGTAGTTGACCAGGATGCCGTTGCGGATCAGGTCCCACTTTTTCGACGCCACGCCTTCGTCGTCGTAGCCGACATTGCCCAGCGATCCCGGGGTGGTCTTGTCGGCGACGATGTTGACGATGTCGGAACCGTACTTGAAGTTCTTGCCCTTCCACTTGTCCAGCGTGGCGAAGGAAGTGCCAGCGTAGTTGGCCTCATAGCCCAGCACGCGGTCCAGCTCCGTCGCATGGCCGACGTTTTCGTGGATGGTAAGGAACAGGTGCTCAGGGCTCAGCACCAGGTCGTACTTGCCCGGCTCGACCGACTTGGCCGACAGCTTTTCACGGGCCTGCTTGCCGGCTGCCTTGGCGTCTTCAATGATGTCGTAGCCGCCGTTGTACAGCTGGGTGACGTCGCCGGCCGCACGCACCTTGTGCTCCGGCCTGGCGTCGAAGAATTCATAGCCCATGCCGGCCGGTGAGGACAGCCCGTCGCGTGTGCGGAATTTGCCGGTTGCCTTGTCCACTGCCGTGGCGGTGAACGGCGCCCACAGGCGGTGCACGTCCTGGTCGATATAGGAGCCGTCGGTCGAGGCGAAGTACTTCTGCTGGTTGACCTGGAACAGGTTGGCGGTCATGAAGGATGCACCGGCTTCCAGGCCGGCCTTGTTCGCGGCCAGCAGCATGTCGGCCTTTTCCTTGATCGGCACTTCACGCCAATCCTTCTTGAAAGGAGTCTGCCATGCGACTTCGCCAACGCCTTTGACCGGTGCCAGTTGCACCGGCGCAGCCTGCAGGCGCGCGTTGGCGCGTGCAATGGCGACTGCCTGGCGCGCAGCGTCGGCCACCGCGTCAACGGTCAGCGCGTTGGTGGCGGCGAAGCCGTAGGCACCGTTGGCGATGACGCGCACGCCGACACCGGTCGATTCGGTGTTGACGATGTTTTCGACGCGGGTGTCGCGGGTGGTGATGAACTGGTTCAGGTAGCGGCCGATGCGCACGTCGCAGTAGCTGGCGCCGGCTTTGGTGGCGGCGTTCAGGGCGGCGTCGGCCAGTTCTTTTTTGAATTTGCGGGCCATTGGGTTCAGCAGGTCTTCGGCGGCGATGGCGTTGCCGAAGATAGGGACCAGCATGGTGCCGCCAGCAGCAGCGGCGACTTTCAGGAAGGATCTACGTTCCAATGTGTTGCTCCATTTTTAAAACCGGTAATGCAGTGTCAGACCCGCAGGGTCTGACACTTTGTGACGCGGCGGCCGCGGACCAGGTGTCTGACCCTGCGGGTCTGACACCGATTCGCGGTTTTAAACTGCGTCAGACAGAGAGGTGAAGTTGAAGTCCCGCACCTTCATGGCGGGAATCAGCAACTGGAATTGCGACTCATCGCCTGCCAGCACTTCAGGGCGGCCCAGTTCTTCGATGTTGTTCAACATCGTCACCGGACTTTCATTGAAGCGGAAGTTCTTCACCGGATGCTTGATCTTGCCGTTCTCGATATAGAAAGTGCCATCGCGGGTCAGGCCGGTCAACAACACGGTTTGCGGGTCAACCATGCGGATATACCAGGTGCGGGTCACCAGGATGCCCTTCTTGGTCGAAGCAATCAGCTCCTCGGTCGACTTGGAACCGCCGGACATGATGATGTTGCCCGGCTGGCCGACCGCGCGCTGGCCCTGCTTCTTGCCCCAGAACGGCGAATAGTTCATCGAAGCGATCTTGCCGTTCTTGATGATGTCCATGCGCTCGCGTGCCAGCAAGGTCTGGTTATCCCAGGGCAGCACAGGAATATCCTTGTCCCACGGATCGGCCCAGACGTTGACCTGCTCATCGAACAGCTTGTCGCCCATGCGGTTACCGCC
>JBCNOP010000328.1:0-4223 GCA_039593775.1 Pseudoduganella sp. | reverse complement strand
TGCGTGTCGACCACGAAGGCCGAGTGCGCGATCGGCACGGCGGCGCCGAAGCGCAGCGTGTCCGAATACTTGTAGCCGACGGCAGGCGAAGCCCATACCAGCCTTTGCAGCTGGATCTGGCGGCCGTCGAAGCGGCCCGGGTCTTCCGGATCCTTGGTGCGGTCAAGGCTGATCGCCTGCGCCATATAGGAATTGGTGGCGAAGGTCCACGGCGAACCGGGGTTATTCCAGGCGAAGCCGAAGGTCGGCACGATCACGCCGGGCAGGCGCCAGCCCGGCATGCCGTAGGTCGGTATGTACATGGTCTGCCGCATCGGCCCGGTGTGCGTGCCGCTCAGCGGATCGTCCTTCCAGCCGCCGATATCGAAGCCGGGCGGTGCGGAAAAGCTGGCGCGGGCGCGGATCGAGGCGCCGAACGCCGTGTGCTGCATGCTGTCGCCCTCCAGGCGTGCCAGCCCGGCGGGGTTGAAGTGCACCGAGTCGATGCCGGGCGGGTCGGCCGTGACGGCATTCCCGAGCGACATGGCCACCACGCTGGTGGTCAGGTTCTCCACCAGCGCGGCGTGCGCGGGCAGGGCATGGGCAAGCGCGGCGGCACATGCCGCCAGGCGGAGCGGGGCTCGCATTGCTGCCTCGTCAGAACGCCAGCGGCAGGTTCAGGCCCACCGAGAAGTTCGGCGAGTCGCTGGTCAGGCCGATGCCGACCGACATATTGACCGTGTTCTTCGGCGACACGCGGTAGCCCATGCCGAAGTTCAGGATGGCCGAAGTTTGCGTATTGGTGCGCACGTTCAAACCGTCGGCAAAACGCAACTTCGCACCCTGCGAGATCGCGCCCTGGAAGGACATCGTTGTAGAAATGCCATACGACAGGGCATAGGCGAAGCCCATGCCGAAGCCGAACTGTGTGCCCGGCGCCACACGGGTCAGCACGCGCGTGCCATTGGTCTGGTGCAGGCCGGTGGCCTGGCTGCTGGCCGTCAGCGACAAGGAGCCGAACAGCGCCACCGGATCGACGATGCGGTTGACGTTCATGCCCAGCGACAGCGAGGCAACGCCGCTGCCGGTTGCCTCGCCGCTGCCGGCGATGATCTTGAACGGGCTGCGGCCGGTGGGCAGGCGCAGGTTGCTGGTGGCGGTGAAATTGGCGCGGTCGCGGCGCGCTTCCCACGGCTGGTAGCGGGCGCCGATGGCGATGTCGCCCAGCGAGAACGAAGTGTTGTTGCCGTTGCGCGACTCGGCGAACTTGCCGATCACCGGCACCGTGACGTTGGCGGTCAGGTTGTCCCATACGCCATAGTCGACCGACAGGGTGTTGGTGACGATGTGGGCCGAGACGTTTTCGATTTCGAACAGGGTCAGGCCATCGGCCGCGATATCGGTGACGATCTTTTCCTGGCCGATGTAGGTGTAGTTCAGGTCATAGGTGTACTGCGATTTGCCTTTGCGGATCAGGGAGTACTGCTTGTCCACTGCAGTCAGGGTTTCTTTCAGCAGGGCGCTCTGGTCGCCTTCGCCTTCCTTCTTCGCCAGCGCATCGCGTGCGGCGGCGGTACTCGTGGCTGCCGTGCTTTCCTGCGCGCCGGCGGTCGAATGCACCAGCAGGGCGGTGGCAAGCATGAATGGCAGGTACTGATGTTTCATTCGCGTTTCCTTATTGACGGTGCATCCAGGTGCGGGCCGGGCCGGAGTTGACGGCACGTTCCAACAGTTGCGTGGTGTTGTTGAAGGGATCGAGCTGGCCATGGTTGGTCACGCGGTCCATGTCGACCACGCCCAGCTCCTGGTCATTCAGCGCCAGTTGTGCCGGCGCTTTCTGTCCGGCCGGTGCGGACAGGATGAATAGGGTGTTCTTGTCCCACAGCGTGGCGAATTCCTGCACCGAGAAGGCCAGGTTGCCGGCGGAAGGATCGGCGATGAAGACCACGCCGTTGCGGATGCCGCGCAGGACCACGAAGTGCTTGGCGCCGGCATAGTCGATCGGCACGATGGCCGGTTCTTCCAGCGTCAGCAAGTCCTTCACTTCGGCCTTGTAGCCGGCGGCAGGCACGTTGAGCGAAGCGGCGTAGCGCTTCATGTCCAGCAGCGAAAAGCCGCGGCGCTCGATGATCTTTTCCTTCTCGCCCTTTTCCAGCATGCCTTCCATGGCTTGCTGCTCGGTGACGTCAAGGCCCAGGTGGAACTTGAGGATGGTCACCAGCGCTGCCGAACCGCAGCTGTAGTCGTAGGCCTGGCGCACGATGTGGCGGTATTTGAGCTCGGAGAACGGCTCCATGCTCACGGCCTGCGAGTAGCTGCCGCCGCCCAGCATGGTTTGCGGCATCTCGTACTGGCCTTTGGGACGCTCCTGCACGTCATGGCGGGAGAGGGCGGCCGAACCGCCAATCAGGGCTGCCAGGACCCCCATCAGCAGCATCAGCATGGCAGCTCCCGATCGTTGGGGTAAGCGCTGCCCTTGCGCGTCGCGCGCGCGTCGAATCCTGCACCCATGTCGTCTCCAATGTAATGTGGACGAACGTTCGTCCTTGCTCTTTTGTTATTTATTTACGCACGTTTCGCCGGCCGCACGATGCATAAAAATTAGATGCACACCTCTACTTCGCACCCTAAAACTTATGCTAATGCAAGCAACATGCGCCGAACGGCGCTCTTCCTCTGGATGGCTCGCCAGGACAAGCGTTTGGCCTGTGCGGTCAGTGTGAAACGCTAGACCCTGTGCGTTGGCGCCACCTATCATAAATTTAATTAATATTGCGACAATATTAAGACGGTGCCTCGCCGCACCGGGCCCACCAGGCCCGCGACCGGCAAGGAGGCGCACAGGAGCAGCACCAACTGACAATTCTTATTCGAACGGAGATCAAGATATGAAACGCATTACCACCGCTGTAGCAATCGCCCTGTCCACCCTGGCCCTGTCGGCATCGGCCATGACCCCGATCAAAGACGCAGAACTGAGCGCCGTCACCGGCCAGGACGGCGTGTCGATCGGCGCCAACCTGAACGTCAAAGTCGAATCCTTCGTCTACACCGACACCGACGCTCTGGACGCCAACGGCCTGGGCGGCGGTTCGGTGAGCTTCAACGGCATCAAGGTCAATGGCCTGGTCGCCGCCACCATCGACATCCTGTCGCGCAACTCCTTCCTGCAGGCCGCCGGCGCTGCAGGTGTGACCAACCCAGGCACCTTCTACAACCCGGCCACCGGCGGCGACGTGGTGCAGATCGCCATCCCAGCCGACGTGCAAGTGGCAGCAGGCAAACTGCTGAACATCTCCGTTGACGCAATCAAGATGGGCGGCAGCAATGCTTCCTACGGTTCGATGGCCATGAACCAGCTTGACCTGCGTGGCACCCAAGTGTGGATCTGGGCACACTAATCGCAGTGGCGGCCGTGGGAGCGGCCGCTCTGTGAATTCCCTGATGATGGAATCCCGTCTCTTTGCGGCCGCCCTGGCGGCCGCCTTTTTCTGCGCACCGGCGTCTGCACAACTGCGGCCCATGAGCGACGACGACCTGTCGCGCGCACGCGGGCAGGGCTTGCTGGCAGTGAGCAACAGCACGCTGGGCGGCTTCGATTTCACGCGCATCGCGCTCGATGCGGACGTGGAACTGAATGCGAGCCTGCGCAATATCCGCCTGGGCGATTACCGCTTTCCTTCGCGTGAAGGGACGGGCGCCGATATCGACATGCCGTCGCTGCAGTTCGGGCAGAACGGCAGCAAGGTGTCGATCACCAATCCGTATTTCGAAGTCGTGTACCGCAACACCGGCGATGCCGCTTCGCCGCGCGAAGTGGTGGGCATGCGCATGGGCTTCGACAGTATCAAGGGCGACGTGGGCCTGAAGGTGAACAGCCTTTCCGGTTCGCTGCTGGTCAGCGGCGTGGACGCGAATGGCCAGCCAGCCACAATCGATTCGCATACCGATGCCGGCGGCGGCAAGCGCTGGGACGGCGCCAGCTCCCTGGTCGGCGTGCGCGCGGGCGATGCCTCCGGGCCGAGCCGCGATTTCTGGATTTCCGTGCTGAAGTCGGGCGTGCAGTTCCAGGCGCCGAGCGGCACCACGCAGGTGCCGGACGCGGCGCAGTCCGGCGTCTGGCTCAATTGGCGCGACAAGCTGGTGTCGCTCACCAACCTGCCTGCGGCGCAGGTCCCGGCTCCTGTGGCGCCGGCGGTCACGCTCGCCGCGCCAACCGTTGCGGTGGGGCGCTGATGCTGCGC
>JBCNOP010000327.1:0-4223 GCA_039593775.1 Pseudoduganella sp. | reverse complement strand
GCCGTCGGCGCCGGGCGCTTGACGTGCATGCCTTCGTACGGCACTTTGGTGCCGTCGCGGGTCACGTCAAACAGGGATTCTTCGATTTCGCCGAACGGGGTATGCCACTTGAGGACATATTGCGGCACCGATGAAGTATTGGTCAGCGTGACCTGAACGACTACGTCGTCGCGCGGGCCCAGCGCGCGCTTGTCCATGCTGATGCTGGCCGTCAGGCCGTCGGCCGCATAGGCGCCCAGGCTGAAGGAAGCTGCGAGTGCGAAAGCGCCAAGGTGTTTCAAGTTCATTCGTCTCTCCGTCCGGTTGTGGTTGGGGTGAGCCAATCTTGACGGGGAGGCTGCTGCAATTCAACCGAAATCGCCAGCGTGTCGCTATTTCAACAACGGTTCCGTTATGGGCTGGACAAGCAGCTGCGGATTTGTCCAATATGGGACAGTTGTAACAGCCTCAGGCCTGGCTTTGACGCCGGATCGCCATCAGGATGCCGCAACCAATTCCCAGCGTTACCAGCGCGGTGCCACCGTAACTGAAAAACGGCAGCGGCACGCCAACCACCGGCACCACTCCGCTGACCATGCCGATATTGATGAAGGCGTAGGTGAAGAAAATCATGGTGATGGCGCCACCGAGCAGGCGCGAGAACGGCGTCACCGCTGCTGCGGAAATCTGCATGCCGCGCCAGATCAGCAAGGCATACATCACGAGCAGCACGATGCCTCCAAACAGGCCGAATTCTTCCGCAAAGACCGAGAAAATGAAATCGGTGGAGCGTTCGGGGACGAAACCGAGATGACCCTGGGTGCCATCCATCCAGCCACGCCCCGACATGCCGCCGGAGCCGATCGCGATCTTGGCCTGGGTGATCTGGAAGCCTTTTCCCGCCGGATCTGCGTCGGGATTGAGGAAGGTCAGGACCCGTTGGCGCTGGAAGTCGTGCAGCAACTGCCACACGACCGGCACGGCTGCCATGCCGCAGGCCGCCAGCGCTGCGAGCGCCTTCCACGACAGGCCCGCCAGCACGATCACATAGAAGCCTGCTGCCAGCACCAGCATCGCGGTCCCGAAGTCGGGCTGCTTGGCGATCAGGCCGACCGGAATGGCCAGCAGTACCGCCGCCACGACGAAGACCTGCCAGCCCTTGGCGCCATCGAAGCGGTGGAAGTACCAGGCCAGCATCATCGGCATCGCAATCTTCATCATCTCGGATGGCTGGAAATCGTGGCCCAGGTTCAGCCAGCGCGTCGATCCTTTTTTCGTGACGCCGAACAGGAAGACAGCCACCAGCAGGGCCACGCCCAAGGAATACAGCGTGACAGCATGGCGCATCAACATGGGCGGCGGGATGTTTGCCACGGCCCACATCAGGCCAAGGGCCATCAGCACGTTACGCAGCTGAAGTTCAAAGCGGCCGGGGAAATCGGCCGAGGCGGAATACAGCGTTACCAGGCCAGCGGCCAGCAGCAAGGCGAGGATGGCGGCCAAAGGCGCGTCAATAGCCAGCGCCGGCTTCAGGCGGCGCCAGAAAGCGAAATTACCGGTCATTGGAGTGCTTGCAGCCAGATCACGCGGCCGGCCAGGATGGCAAAGCCCGAAAGTGCGATGGCGCCAAGCAGGGCAAGCCGGCGCCGGAATTGTTTTTGTTCATTATTCATGGCCTAAATTATAAGGCCACGGCTAGCGTTCCCGCACGTAGTTTCCTGGTGCCTCGCATAGCCAGGGATAGCCTGGATGGGCTTCCGCCGCCGGGGTGCGCCATTCGCCGCAGCGCGCGTGCAGCCAGGCGGTCCAGTCCTGCCACCAGGATCCCTGGATCGGCCCTTGCACTGCCAGCCAGTCCTTGGGATCGCGGCCGGCGACCAGCGGCGCCGACCAGAACTGCTGCTTTGCGTTGCCGCCCGGCGGATTGATGATGCCGAGGATATGGCCGGACGCGGTCAGCACGTAATGCACGGGGGCGCCTACCAGTGCGGCGCTGCGGCAGGTGCTGCGCCAGGGCGTGATGTGGTCGGCCACCGCACCCACCGCATACAAGGGTTGGCGGATGCGGCCAAGGTCAAGCTTTTGCCCCCGGATCTCGAGGGCGTCGGCGTGCGCCAGCTTGTTGGCCTGGTACAGCTCGCGCAGGCAGAAGCTATGCGTGGCGCGCGGCTGCCGTGTGCCGTCCGAATTCCAGGCCAGCGGCGCCAGGGCGGGGGCAGGTTCCCCGAGAAGGTATTTTCGCACCACGTAGCGCCAGATCTGGGTGTTCGGCCGCAGCATGCGGAAGCTCCAGCCGATCTGCTGGGAGTCGAGGAAACCCTGGCGCGCCATCAGGCTGTCCAGCAGCGCCACGCTTTCGTCGTTAATGAAGCTGGCGATATCGCCCGGTTTGGAAAAATCGGTGAGCGTGGCCAGCAAGGTCCAATGGGAAACCGGGATCTGGCTGGCTGCACGATAGCGCCGATTCAACCATGCCATCAGCGCCGCAAGCGCTGTGCCGCCGATGCAGTAGCCGACCGCATGCACTTGCGGGACGCCGGCGATGGTGCGCGCCGCTTCGATTGCAGTGAGGATGCCATCGAACAGGTGGTCCTCGAAGCTCACGTCCTGCATATTGGCGCGCGGGTTTTTCCAGCTCATGACAAATACGTCAAAGCCTTGGTCCACCAGGTGCCGCACCATGCTTTGCTGGGAGGTCAGGTCGAGGATGTAGTACTTGTTGATCCAGGGCGGCACGAGGACCAGCGGCATCGCCCGCACTTGCGGCCGCACCGGCGTGTATTGGATCAGTTCCATCATCTGGTTGCGCATAACGACACGGCCCGGTGTCGCAGCAAGGTCGCGGCCAAGCTGGAACTGGGCCGGGTCGACCATGCGCAAGTCGCCGGCCAGCAAGTCGCGCAGCCATTCTTCAAAACCGTGTTTGAGGCTGGCGCCGCCGCTGTCGAAGGCACGCCGCAGTACTTCCGGGTTAGTGAAGAGGAAGTTGCTCGGCGCAATGGCGTTGCACCAGTGGCGCAGCCAGAAAGCCGCGCTGTGGGCTTCACTTTCGTCTACACCTGGCGTGTCGTACACCTGGCGTTCCAAGGTGCGCGTAAAGCCCAGGTATTGCTGCATCAAGCCATGAAAGAAAGGATTGTCGCGCCAGGCCTCGTCGCTGAAGCGGTCATCGCCCTCAGCAGCTTCCGCCAACGGCGCAGGCATGGCAGTGGCCCAGGTGACAGTGGCAAGCTCCTGCCACGCCCGGGCCATCTCCATGGGATGCGCCATCCATGCGGCAGCGACATTGGCAAAAGCATTAGGCATGCGGCCCAGTATAGACCTAATGCGCCATCAGCACAGGAATCGTCATGCTCTGAAGGACGGTGCGCGAGGCACCGCCCAACATGATTTCACGAAAGCGGCTATGGCCATAGCAGCCCATGACCAGCAGATCGGCATCAATATCCGCGGCGAACGAAAGCAGGGCGGAGCCTACGTCGATCGACGTCACCTGCGAGGAAACTTCGACCCTGATGCCATGGCGCGCCAGGTACAGCGCCATATCGGCGCCCGGTTCTGTGCCATGGGTATCGGGCTCGCGGCCGGCATTGAACACTGCCAGCGTCACTTTGCTGGCCTGCTCCATCAGCGGAATGGCGGCAGTGATGGCACGTGTAGCCTCCATGCTGCCATCCCAGGCTACCAGCACACGCTGGAAAGGCGCTTCGAAATGGCCTGCATATGGAACGACCAGCACTGGGCGTGCGCTGTTCATCGCAACATATTCAGGCGTTTCTTCTTCCAGCGGCGAGACCGGATCGTCAGGGTTGGCCTGCCCCAATACAACGAGGTCGCCGTAGCGTGATTGCAGCACAAGGCCATCGGCCGCCTGGTCGTCAAGCAGGCGGGATTCGAAGGACTGCAAGTCAAGCATCAGGCACTGCGCTTCGAAACGCTGCAAGCTTGCGCGTGCATTCTGGCGCGCTTCGTCAATGCATTGGGCGGCCATGCTGACGCCCATAGCCGTTGCATGGTCGGCGTACAGGAAACGGGATATGCCACTCATTGCCGCCCCCACCAGGCGGCCCTTTGACATGCGGACAATCTGCGAAGCCAGGCGCACCCGGCGCTCAGTCTCGGCGGAACTGTTGACGTGCACTACGACAGTCTTGAACCCCATGGCAGCCTCCGGGATGGATAGATGAGAAAAAGTCTAGGGTTTCGCGCAATCGAACGGCATGACCTGGATCAATTTCAATCTA
>JBCNOP010000326.1:0-4231 GCA_039593775.1 Pseudoduganella sp. | reverse complement strand
GCGGCGGCTGAGCTTTCGCGGCTGGCGCTGGTGAACAAGATGATTGGCAAGCCGGCGGATGCCGCCGACGCTGCGGCCGCAGGCGAAAGCGAAGCGCAGGCTGCTGCCGCTGATACGGGTGGGGGCGGCGTAGCGCGCATGGTGCTGGAGGCCCGCGGCCTGGGCCGCAAAGGCGTGCTGCAGCCGGTCGACATGCAGGTGCGCGAGGGCGAAGTGCTTGGACTGGCCGGGCTGCTCGGCGCCGGCCGCACCGAGCTGGCGCGATTGCTGTTCGGCGCAGACCGCGCCGACAAAGGCGATATCGCGATCGGCGAGAAGGGTTTTGGCACGTTCGCCAATCCGCGCCAGGCTATTGCCGCCGGCATCGGATTCTGCTCGGAAGACCGCAAGCTGGAAGGCGCGATCCTGTCGCTCTCCGTGCGCGAGAACCTGGTGCTGGCCCTGCAGGCACGCCAGGGCACGCTGCGCGCTATCCCGATGCAACGCCAGTGCGAACTGGCGGAAGAATACGTCAAGGCGCTCGGCATCCGTACTGCCAGCATCGAGACGCCGATCGGCACGCTCTCCGGCGGCAACCAGCAGAAGGTGCTGCTGGCGCGCTGGCTTGCCACCGGTCCGCGCCTGATGATCCTGGACGAACCAACGCGCGGCATCGACGTGCGCGCCAAGCAGGAAATCATGGATTACGTTACTACGCTGTGCAAACGCGGCATGTCGCTGCTGTTCATTTCTTCGGAACTGCCGGAAGTATTGCGCGTCAGCGACCGCATGGTCATCATGCGCGACCGCGCAACGTGCGGCGAATTCCGGCGCGGCGAGCTTGATGAAACCACCGTGCTGCATGCCATCGCAGGGGAGGCAGCATGACGCAAAACGCTGTCAACCTGGCTCCCGTGCAGGCCTCCGGCGGCCCCGATGCGACTCCGGGCATGGGCGCGCGCCTGTCGGCCCACCCGCTGGCGCGCCCGCTCGGTGCGCTGCTCGTGCTGCTGCTGATCAACCTGTTCGCCGTGCCCGGCTTCTTCCACCTGGAAGTGAAAGACGGCCACCTGTATGGCGCCATGGTCGATATCCTGAACCGCGCGGCACCCTTGATGCTCGCCGCCACCGGCATGACCATCGTCATCGCCATGCGCGGCATCGATATTTCGGTCGGCGCCGTGGTGGCGCTGGCAGCGGCCGTGGCCTGCACCATGGCCGCCGCCGAACAGCCGCTCTGGCTGGCCTTCGCCGCAGCACTGGGTGCTGCGCTGTTGTGCGGCATCTGGAACGGCCTGCTGGTTGCCAGCCTTGGCCTGCAACCGATCGTCGCCACCCTGGTCCTGATGGTCGCCGGGCGCGGACTGGCGCAACTGGTTACGGACGGGCAGATCATCACCGTCTACCGCGACGACTTCTTCGTGCTTGGCAGCGGCTACCTGCTTGGCCTGCCGGTTGCGTTGTACCTTGCGCTGGCGGTGGTGGCGGCCGTTGCGCTGACGATGCGCAAAACCGCCCTCGGACTGTTCACACAGGCAGTCGGCGTCAACCCGGTCGCAGCAAGGCTGGCCGGCATCCGCGCCGGTGCCCTGATCTTTGCCAGCTACGCCTTCTGCGCCGTATGCGCCGGCCTGGCGGGCCTGATCATCAGTTCCAACATCAAGAGCGCCGACGCCAACAACGCCGGCCTGCTGCTGGAGCTGGACGCCATTCTCGCCGTCACGCTGGGCGGCACTTCGCTGGCCGGTGGGAAATTCAACCTGGTGGGCAGCGTGATCGGCGCCCTGATCATCCAGACCCTGACCTATACCGTCTATTCGCTCGGCGTGCCGCCGGAAGTCAACCTCGTCGTCAAGTCGCTGGTGGTATTCGCGGTCTGCCTGTCGCAAAGGAGCAAGGCATGACGCGCGCCCCTTACTTCACTTCCCTCGTCACGGTCGGCCTGCTGGCGGCATTGCTGGTGGCTGGCGGCATAGCCTATCCGGGCTTCCTGTCGCTGCAGGTCATGCTCAACCTCCTGATCGACAATGCCTTCCTGCTGGTGATCGCCATCGGCATGAGCTTCGTCATCCTGTCGGGTGGGATCGACCTGTCGGTTGGCTCCGTGCTGGCGCTCAGCACCATGGTCGCTGCCTGGCTGCTGAACGTTGCGCACTGGCCGCCGGCGGCCGTGATGGTGGCGGTGCTGCTGATGGGGGTTCTTTTTGGCGCAGGCATGGGCGCCCTGATCCACTTCTTCCGCCTGCAGCCATTCATTGTCACCCTTGGCGGCATGTTCCTGGCACGCGGCCTGTGCTACCTGATCAGCGTGAACTCGATTCCGATCGAAGACCCGGCCTTCGTTGCGATCTCGCAAGCGCAAGTCGGCATTTTCGACGGCTTTGTCTCGCCCGGTGTGCTGGTTGCGCTGGCCTTGCTGGCAGTGGCTATGGTCGTGGCGCACCTGACGCCATTCGGCCGCGCCGTCTACGCAGTGGGCGGCAACGAGCAGTCAGCGCACATGATGGGCTTGCCGGTCGGCGCAACCAAGGTCGCCGTGTATGCCATCAGCGGCGGTTGTGCGGCACTGGCAGGCTTGCTGTTTTCGTTCTACATGCTGTCCGGCTATGGACTGCACGCGCAGGGCACCGAGCTTGACGCGATCGCCGCCGTGGTGATCGGCGGCACGCTGCTGACCGGCGGCTACGGCTATGTGGCCGGGGCGTTGACCGGCGTGCTGGTGCTGGGCGCCATCCAGACCCTGATCGTCTTTGATGGCACGCTCAGTTCATGGTGGACCAAGATCGTGATCGGCGTGCTGCTGTTCGCGTTCTGTGCGCTGCAAAGGCTGCTGGCCTGGAAACAGAAAACCTAAAAGGAGACTACATGTTCGCGAAAACGGCCATCGCTTCAGCGCTGGCGGCGCTGTGCACGCTGGCGCAGGCAGCTAATCCGCTGGTGACAAATATCTTTACCGCCGATCCGGCCGCCCTGGTCGACGGCAACCGCGTCTACCTTTATGTCGGCCACGACGAAGCTGCGCCGGAAGGCAAGGACTACCTGATGCGCGAATGGCGTGTGCTGTCCTCCTGCGACATGAAGAACTGGACCGACATGGGCTCGCCGCTGAACGTGAAAACCTTCAAGTGGGCCAAGGCCGATGCCTGGGCTGCCGACATCACCAAGCGCAATGGCAAGTACTACTTCTACGCCCCGGTCGAGCATGATGCCAGCAAGCCGGGCAAGGCGATCGGCGTGGCGGTGTCAGACAAGCCGACCGGCCCCTTTGTCGATGCCCGCGGCAGCGCCCTGGTCACCAACGACATGACCAGGGAAACCGACATTCCGTGGGATGACATCGATCCTGCCGTCTTCGTCGACAAGGACGGGCAGGCATACCTGTACTGGGGCAACCGCGTGCTGAAATACGCGAAGCTGAAGCCGAACATGGTCGAACTCGATGGCCCGATCCACACTGTCGGCATCGACAACTTCACCGAAGCGGCCTACCTGCACCGCCGCGACAAGACCTACTACCTGACCTACTCGCGCAACTTCCCCGAGGAGACCGCGTATGCCACCGCTCCAAGCGCCACCGGCCCCTGGACTTTCCGCGGCAAGATCATGGACATGAACAAGGTCGTGAAAACCATCCACCAGGCGGTGATCGATTTCAACGGCAAGTCCTACATCTTCTACCACAACGACAAGCTGCCGACCGGCGGCGAATACCGCCGCTCAGTGGCAGTGGAAGAACTGCACTACAACCCTGACGGCACGATCGCCTTCATCCCGCAAACGGCGGAAGGTCCCGCTGCCAATCCTGCCCCGGGCTGCAAATGAAGCGCGACTTATTGGTTGATAACGGCGGTGGTATCATGCCCCGCATGACTACCCCGAATCCGAACTGGTTCCTGAAGGCGAGGTTAAAAACTCGTCAACTGTTGCTGATGATCGCGCTGGATGAACACCGCAACATCCACCGCGCCGCGGAAGAACTGCACATGACGCAGCCGGCCGCCTCCAAGCAGCTCAAGGACCTGGAGGACATGCTGGACGTGAAGCTGTTCGAACGCCTGCCGCGCGGCATGGAGCCGACGCTGTACGGCGAAACCATGATCCGCCACGCCCGCATGGCCCTCACCAGCCTGGCCCTGGCGCACGACGATATCGTGACGCTGAAAGCGGGCCTGTCCGGCCAGGTCGAAGTTGGCGTGATCATGACGCCGGCCATGAACCTGCTGCCCAACGCCATCACCCGCGTGAAGAAGGA
>JBCNOP010000325.1:0-4235 GCA_039593775.1 Pseudoduganella sp. | reverse complement strand
AACGCTGCGATCAGCAACCCGAACGAGGCCGTCATCAGCGCAAACGCCACCACGACCAGGGCAAAGCCCACCACGTTGGTCACCTCCACCTTAAACATCAGCATCGCAGCGAAGAAGATTGCCACCATCAATCCCGCCGCAATCATCGCGCCCGACAGTGCACGCGACAGCAGCACCTGCGACATCGTGATCGGCGCCGCCAGCAAGCGATTCCAAATCCCCATGCGGCGCGCCAGCAAGATGCCTATGCCCAGGTCGATCCCCATGAACAGGATGAACTGCACGCCCATGCCTGCAAACGCGTGCGCGTAGGCGTTGTACTTCGGCCCTGAGCTGAGCGCTTCATCCTTGGTGGTGAACGGCACGTTGAAGCCTCCGCCACTGCCTGGGTCCTTCGCTGGCTTGGCCGCTTCGTGCTCCTGGAATTTCTTCAGGCTGCCCAGCAAGCCAACCAGCGCCTCCTTGTCCTCGTTGGCAGGCGATGCTTCCAGCCGCTTCAAGCTGTCATCCGTAAACTTTGCACCCGAGGCGCCGCCACCCATCACGTCACGCGTCACGCCTTCCATGACGTGTTGCGTCAGCAAGCCCTTCACCATCGCCAGCACGGTCGATTGCGAAGGATCGTAATACACCGGCAGCTCCGGCTTGCTTTCCGGCCGGAACAGCGACTGGCCAGCCGCATCGCCAAAGCCGGTGGGGATGACAACGGCCACCATCAGCTTGCCAGCACGGACCTTGTCCTGTGCTTCCTGCAGGCTCATTTCCTTGACCGACAAGTTGGCATCGGCCTTCAGCGAATCGCCGACCTTGCGGCCAATCGCGCTGCTGTCCTGCTGCACCAGGCCGATTTCGATCTTGCTGTTGTTGCCGCTGCCGGCGCCACCGAACAGGGAACCAAAGAAAGCCGCCAGCACGATCGGCATCAGCAGGTTAAGCATCAGCGCGCGCTTGTCATTCAGGTAGAGGATCAGGTCCTTGCGGATCATTGCAATAATTGCTGTCATCGGATTTCCTTAGTCGCGCAAAGTGCGGCCGGTCAGGGAAAGGAAGATGTCTTCCAGCTTGGTGCGTGCAGTGGCGAAATGGGCCAGCGTGTGGCCCTGCTCGTCCAGCCAGCGCAGCACGGGCGCGGCATGGGCAGCACCGTGCAGGCTGATGTCCAGCGAAACGCCATCGCGGCGCACGCCCGCTACACCCGGCAAGCCCGCCAGCGACGCGACCAGCAATTCAGCAGGAAGGATGTCGCTGCCTGCCAGTTCCACCGTCAGCGCGGCTTGCGTCGGCAGTCGGCGATACAGCTCCGCCGGCGGCGCATCCGCCAGCACCTTGCCGTGGTCGATGATCACGATGTGGTCCGCCAGCCGTTCCACTTCTTCCATGTAATGGCTGGTGTAGATCAGGGAACGGCCCTGCGCCTTCAACGCTTCCAGCGTATCGAAGATCGCGTTGCGGCTTTGCGGGTCGACGCCAACCGTTGGCTCGTCGAGGATGAGCAATTGCGGGTCATGCAGCAACGCCGCGGCGATATTCAGCCGGCGCTTCATGCCACCTGAAAAAGTGGATGGCTTGTCTTTCGCGCGATCGGACAGGCCCACCAGCGCCAGCACTTCCAACGCACGCTTGTTCAGTGCCGCGCCCTTCAAGCCATACAGCGCACCAAACAGCTTGAGGTTCTCGATCGCCGGCAGTTCTTCATACAAGGCCAGGTCTTGCGGTACCAGCCCCAGTTTCTGCTTGGCTGCACTCGCGCCCTGCACCACCGGCTCGCCATCAAGCGTGACGCTGCCCGCATCCGCCTTGATCAAGCCGCAGATCATGCTGACGGTCGTCGACTTGCCGGCGCCATTAGGCCCCAGCAGGCCCACCGTCTGCCCACGTTGCACTTGGAACGAAACACCGTCGACCGCGCGCCGGTCGCCAAAAGACTTGCTCAACCCACTGACACTTAACACTTTGCGTCCTCCGAAAAAAAACGGCGCCGCTACTGCGGCGCCGCTATCGGTGTGTACACCTCTACAGGGCGTATCGCACCACGTTGTCACTCCATTCGAATGCCGACATTTCCAGCTCCACCAGTTCCTCGGTCGAAATCGCGAGGTCGGCCAGCGCAGGCAGGATGCGGCTGTCCATGTCTTCCAGCCGTTCGATACACTCGGCCAGCTTCAGCAGGTCGCCAAAGAAACCGCCCCGGAACACCAGCGCTTCGCCGACTTCATCCCCCATCGGGATCTGGGTCAGGATTTCCTGCATCGGGATGCCGAACAGCGTATCCATCAGCGACATGATGCCCACCGTGAAAGCAATATCGGCCACGTGGCGATGCGCAGGGCGCAGCTTGGTTGCCAGCAGTTCCAGCAGGCGCCCGCGCGTAGTGGCCAGCATCAGCAAAGGCGTCATCGAGTGGCCGCGCTTGCCCGGCTCCGCGTACAGCATGATCTGCAGCCAGCGCTGCAGCTGGCGGCGGCCCAGGATATGCACTGCCTGGCTCAGGGAATCGATGCGCTGGCGCGCGCCCACGGCCGGCGTATTCACCAGGCGCAGCAGGTTCAGCGCCAGCGACACGTCCTTCTTGATGGCGCGCTCGATCTCGGCGTTGTCTGCATCCGAGGTCACCAGGGTCATCAACTCCATCACGGCCATTTGCGACGGCGACAGCTTCTTGCCGCTCATGATGACCGGCTTGGCAAAGTAATAGCCCTGGAAGTAGTCGCAGCCCAGGTCCAGGCAGTTCTTGAATTCGTCGCGGTTCTCGACCTTGCAGGCCACCAGCTTCTTGCCGTCCTGCTTGATGCGCGGTGCCAGCCGGGCCAGGCCATCCAGCGGCATGTCGCGCATCGACAGCTTGACGTATTCCACCATGGGCATCAGTGCCGGCAGTTGCGGCGAATCGGGATTGATGTCATCCAGCGAGAAGCGGAAACCGTGGCTGACCAGCTCCGACATGCGCGACAGCACAGCCGGCGCCAGCGAATTGGCAGCGCTAACTTCCAGCACCAGCTTTTCACGCGGCAGGAAGCCAAAGATATCGCTCAGGATCGCATCCGCATCGACGTTGACGAAGCCAATGGCGTCGCCAATCGTGCGCTCCATGCCCAGTTGCGCGGCGTGGGCAACTACCGCAGCGGTAGCGGACAGGGCTGACGTATTGATATTGGCCGGCCCAACCGGAGCGTTGCGAAAAAGCAACTCGTAACCGAACAAGGCCTGGTTCCGGTCCAAGATCGGCTGCCGGCCCAGATAAAATTCGCGAACTTTCAGGCTCTGGGAGGCCGCATCGTTGCTGGAAAGGTCGATCATAGGGAAATTCCTGACGTGTCCTGCCATTTTGGCATCAATTCTTGCCGGTGTCTGTTAAATTTTCTCGAAGTCCCGTTTCTGCGGCAGGCCGTCCACAAAGCACTTCATCTCGCCCGGCGCGAAGGCAGTCCATTGCTCATTGGTAGTTAATGGCTGGGTGACGATCAATGCCACGCGGTCGTTCGGCGTGGTGACCTGCGAGAAGTCCACGCTCACATCCTCGTCCGACAGCTTGGCCGTATCGAAGGGATGCTGGCGCACGATGTAATGCAAATGGGTCGAGCAATGCGCGAACAGCGCGCGGCCATCCGAAAGCATCATGTTGAAAGTACCGTGCCCGGCAATGCTGCGCACCGTTTTCTCGATCTGCGCCCGCAGCATGGGCAGCGGTGGGCAAGTGTCGCCGAAGCGCTCGCTCAACTCTTGCAGGATCAGGCAAAAGGCTTGTTCGCTATCGGTGGTGCCGACCGGGCGGAAAGGCCCGTGCAGCACCGGCGCGAATTCCTTCAGGTCGCCGTTGTGGGCGAAGACCCAGTAGCGGCCCCACAGCTCACGCACGAAGGGATGGCAGTTCTCCAGCATGACCTCGCCCTGCGTGGCCTTGCGGATATGCGCGATCACGTTCTTCGACTTGATCGGATAGTTCTTGATCAGCTCCGCAATCGGCGAATGGATCGCTGCCTGGTGGTCGACAAAATGGCGCACGCCGGCGCCTTCGAAAAAGGCGATGCCCCAGCCGTCATGGTGGGTATCGGTCTGCCCGCCGCGCAGGGCGAAGCCGGTAAAACTGAACACAATGTCGGTCGGGACATTGCAGTTCATTGCTAATAATTGGCACATCCCTCAACTTTAACAGAACCTAATAGCTTGCAGGCTTGGGCGATCATGCCGTTGACGATCTCTGCGGCCGGTGGCGCATCCTGGATGATGCCGGAAAC
>JBCNOP010000324.1:0-4236 GCA_039593775.1 Pseudoduganella sp. | reverse complement strand
TGCAGCCGCTCCATTTGCGCACGTTGCCCAATTCATCGAACAGCGGCATGACCAGCACACTGGCGCGGCGCCAGGCACCGGCCTCGCCCTGCAGCCGGACTTCTGCCTCCATCCCGGAGCCGCTGCGCACGGCTTCGCGCCACATGGCTTGCGCGCGGGGCCGGTCGTCTGGATGGACGGAAGCCAGCCAGTGCTCGCCATCTTCGCCGCTGGCATCGGTTTCCCAGCAGGACTGGGCAAAACCGCGCAGCAGCACTTGCAGGCGCGTCTCGCTGGCTTGCAGCGCCGCCTGGGCACGGGCACGCTCGAATTCGTCCCCGATACGGCCAGCCGCTTCAGCGAACAGCGCTATTTCCGCCGGCGTCCATTGGCGTGCGACAGGCTGGCAGCCCAGGAAGAAGCCCAGCCACTGCGGGCCCTTGCGGCACAATGCCGACAGCAACGCACCGTGGCCACCAGCTAGTCCGGCCAACGCGCCGGCCATTTCGAGCCCAGTGTCGGCAAGGTCTGCCTGCGCCGCGACCTCGCCCTCGCCCCAGAGCTTCAACACTGCCGCGCCAAGCGCATCGACGTCACCGTCGCCTTGCAGGGATGCCTCGCCTGCCGCATGCCCCGGCAGCACGGTATAGGCCCCATTGCGGATTTGCGCAAAGGCCAATTGCGGCAGGGACAGCCGCTCGCCCAGCAGGCGGCAGCCCTGCACCAGCAATTGCGCCGGATCTTCCATCGGCCGCAGGCGGTCACCCAAGTTCAACAGGAATTCATGGTCGCTGGCCAATACGCTTGCTTCGACCTCGGCCAAACGGCGTTCGCTGATGTCAAAGAAGGTCATCACGGTGCCGACAATGGCTTCATCGCGGGTCCGGCAAGGCCGCATGCGCACGATGAAATGGCGGCCGTCAGTGCCACGCACTTCGCGCTCGACCTGGTGCAGCGTATCGAAAGTGCGCGCCACGTCGTTTTCAAGCTCCGGATAGTCAAGGCGGTGTGTGATGTCCAGCAGTCCGCGGCCGACGTCGCGCGGGATCAGGTTGAAAATGCTGGCTGCGCGCGGCGTATAGCGCTTGACTGCCAGGCCCTGGTCAACGAACACGGTGGCCAGGTCCACCGAGGCAATCAGGCTGTTCAAGTCGTCGTTTGCCTTACCTGTTTCTTCCAGGCGGGCCTTAATTTCGGCATTGATTGTGGACAGTTCCTTGTTGTCCGACTGTAGCTGTTCGCAGCTGGTTTCCGCTTCGGCCAGCCGGTCGCGCATTTCTTCCATTGGCGAGGGGCGAGCCTGCTCCAGGCCGGGCACATGGCGCAACGCCGGCACTTGCTTCAACGCAGTATCGGTGGCGAGCGATGCCGCCGGTGCTACGCGCCGCAACGGCAGCCTGCCCCGGGCAACGTGGGCCTGGTAAATCCGGCTGGCGCGGTCGACCTGGCCGAAGAGCTCGGGCATGATGCCGGCGGTTTCGGAGTTGCCAAGGAAAAGGAAGCCGTTGTGCGCCAGTCCAAAGTGAAAACGCTGCAGCACATGCTTTTGCATGGCCCGGTCCAAGTAAATCATGAAGTTGCGGCAGGTGACCAGGTCCAGGTCGGAAAAAGGCGGATCGCGCAGCACGTTATGGCTCGCGAAAGTGATCAGGTCACGCAGTTCCTGCCGCACACGGTATTGTTTGCCGGCCCGCACGAAATAGCGCTCCAGCATGGCGGCCGGCACTTCATCCCTGACCGATTCGGGGTACAGGCCGGCGCGCGCCACGCTCAGCGCATGTTGATCGATATCGGAAGCAAAGATGTGGATCAGCGGCGGATCCTGCATGGTGCGCGCCATGTCGGCCAACAGCATCGCCAGCGAATACGCCTCCTGCCCGGTAGAGCATGCAGCCACCCATATCCGCAGTTCGCCTTGCGCGCGCGACTCCATCAAGGGTTTCAGGACCACTTCGCGCAGCCGCTCGAAGGCAAGGTGATCGCGGAAAAAGCCCGTCACCCCGATCAGCAAATCTTTCAACAGGCGGGTTGCCTCGTCGACGTCGTGTGACAACAGTGCACGATAATCGGCCACAGTGCGCACGCCGTGCAGGTGCAGGCGGCGTTCCAGCCGACGCAGGACCGTGGGCCGCTTGTAACGGCGGAAGTCGTGTCCCGTGCGCTCGTAAAGCATTGCCAGCACGTCCTGCAGCGCTTTCGCCTCCTCGTCTTCCGTCCCCTGATCCGGCAGCGTCCCGGCTGCGGTTTCACACAAGACCAGCAGTTGCTGCGCAATTTCGTCGGCCGGCAAGACAAAATCAGCCTGGCCGGCGTCGATAGCCGCTTGCGGCAAGGTGCCGAATTGCGCATCCTGCGGCAACTGGATGATGGCAGCTCCGCCTTGCTCGCGCAGGGCCGTCAGTCCGCTGCAGCCATCATGGCCCATGCCCGACAGCAGGATGCCAACCCCCAAGTGGCGGTGCGACAGGGCCAGCGAATGAAAGAAGTAGTCGATTGCGCCTAGCCCGGTGTTGCCGGCATCGGCCTCCTCAAGGAACAGGTAGTGGCCCTCGACCTTAAGCAGCGTGCCGGGCGCGATTACGTAAACATGGTTGGGCAGGACTTCCGTCGGATGCCGGGCAACCTGGAGCACTTGCATGCTGCTGAAACGCTGCAGCGCTTCGGCGCAATGGCTCCGCTGTCCGGGCGCCAGGTGCATGATGACCACGATCGAGAATCCAGGGGTAGCAGGCAGGCCCGGTAACAAGCGCTGCAGTGCTTCCAGGCCGCCCGCCGACGCGCCAATTCCTACCAGCGGAAACTTCGCGCTTGGCACAAGTTGCTCAGCCTTTTCTGGCGTGCCTGGCGGGTTCATGTTCATAGGCTCCTGCCCTATTCTAACCCTAACTAAAAAATTAGCAATTTCACTATGGATCAAGTATTCTTCCGGCAACTTCTTTCATCGAAAGGAAACCCAATGAAGTTGAAGATCATGGCAACGGTGCTGGCCTGTGTTGCCGCCTCGACTGCCCAGGCCGCACTGACGGCCGACCAGGTCAAGACCTTTACGCTCAACAACGGCATGAAATTCATCGTGCTGGAAAGTTCGAGCATTCCGAACGCGACCATGTATACCTTCTTCAAGGTCGGTTCGCGCAATGAAGCGCCGGGCATCACCGGCCTGTCGCACTTCTTCGAACATATGATGTTCAACGGCTCGAAACACTACGGGCCGAAGATGTTCGACCGCACCATGGAGGCCAACGGCGGCTCCAACAACGCTTACACCAATAGCGACGTCACGGTTTACCAGGACTGGTTCCCTGCCTCGTCGCTGGAAACCATCTTCAAGCTGGAAGGCGACCGTATCGCCCACCTGTCGATCGACCCGAAGATGGTCGACAGCGAGCGTGGCGTAGTGCTGTCCGAGCGCAGCACCGGCCTGGAAAACTCCAATGCGCAGATGCTGATACAGGACCTGGACAGCGTCGCCTTCGTGGCCCACCCGTATGCAATTCCGACCATCGGCTGGGAATCTGACATCAAGGCATGGACCCAGAAGGACCTGGAGAACTACTTCCGCACTTACTACGCGCCGAACAACGCTGTTGCCGTGATTGTTGGCGACGTCAAGGTTGATGACGTGAAGAAGCTGGCCACCAAATACCTGGGCAGCATCCCGAAACGCGCCACGCCGCCGGCCGTGCGCACCGTGGAGCCTGAACAGAAAGGCGAACGCCGGCTCTTCGTCGCCAAGCCATCCGCCACTTCCGCCAACCTGATCGTCGCCTACAAAGTGCCGGAACGTGCGTCGGCCGACAGTTATGCCCTGAACCTGCTGCAAGCGGTGCTCACCAGCGGCAAGACTTCACGCCTGTACAAAGCCCTGGTGGAAACCCGCTTGGCAACCAGCGTGGACGCCGGCAACAGCGACGGCTTCGACCCGGGCCTGCTGTACATCATGACCGTCGCGGCCGACGGCGTGGAGCCTGCCAAGGTAGAAAAAGCCATGCTGGAAGCGATCGACAAGGTCGTGAAGGAAGGCGTGAGCGAAGAAGAACTGCAGAAGGTGAAGAACGCCCGCCTGCTGGGCATCTACCGCCAGCAGGAAACCATCAACGGCAAGGCGCAGATGCTGGGCAACTATGAAGTCTTCAACGGCGACTACAAGAAGGCCTTCGACGCCCCTGCCGCCTACGAAAAGCTGACCGTGGCCGACATCCAGGCCGTCGCCGCCAAGTACCTGAAAAAATCGCAGCGCACCATCGGCGTGCTGGC
>JBCNOP010000323.1:0-4302 GCA_039593775.1 Pseudoduganella sp. | reverse complement strand
TGAATGAAGCGCAGATGCAGGCCATCGTGAAGGAACTGCTGCGCATTGCGCCGGGGGCCAACCGCCAGGTAGTGCAACTTGATTTCGAAGTGCGGCGCTCGCAGCGTCCCTTCCTGGCGCGCACTGTCGCAACCATCCGCCGCAGCCTCCCGCCCGAGACGGCGCTGTCGGTGACCGCGCTGGCGTCCTGGTGCCTGGACGACGCCTGGCTGGCCGACGGCATGGCAGACGAAGTGGTGCCAATGGCGTTTCGCATGGGCCAGCAACAGCACGAGCTTCGGCAACGCCTGCACTGGCAAGGATTCACCCAGCCCTATTGCCGCCACGCCGCCGGCTATGCGACCGACGAACCAAGGCTGCGCCGGCTGGCTCCGCGCAGCTATTACTTTTCTCCCAGATCCTGGACGGCTGCGCAATGGCAGGCCCTCCATACCCCAAGCACGGTGCAAGCTCCATGACACGTTTCCCCAAGTTGCGCAAGCTCGTCGCCACAGCAGCCCTGATCGTCCTCCCGCAATACGCGCTCTCCAGTGGCTTCGATGGCTTCACCTACAACCTCTACGCCAATGAGCTCATGGTGGCGCCACGCGCATTGCCCAAGTATGCAGCCGGCAACCTGGGTGTGCTCTCCAGCAGCTATTGGCGGGTGTACCTTTACCTCGCTTACCAGGCCAGCCAGGGACGCGGCCTCACTCCGGCGCAAGTAGCTTCGCTCAAGATATGGGATTGGCATGTAGGGGCTGGCCACAACGCCTGGGATTACGTCAACAACGCGGAGAAAAATGGAAGCGGCGAATGGTTCAAGGCGCGTACTCCGCTGGCAGTGCAGGCAGGTTTGCCGGCCGAGGCCGAGGTTACGATCACTGGCAGTGAAGAATGGGGGAGCTACGTGAACTGCCACCCCGATGCTTTCCGGCGCGCTGCCGCTACCGCCAAGGCGCGCGCGCAACTGGGGCCGGGCGGCAAGCCTGACCAATGGTTCAAAGCATGGCTGGAAGGCCAGGACGCTGTGTTCGCCAACTGCGGTTCAGGCACCAGTTTGAAAACGGTGCTGCCGCCCGCAATACCGGATAACGCGCCCGGCTGGCTGAAGGCAGACCGTGCCTACCAGGAGGCGGCAGCCAATTTCTACTCAGGGAATCTGGATGTCGCGCGCCGCCAGTTCATGGCTGTGGCGCAGGACGCGAATTCGCCCTGGCAGCCGCTGGGCGCCTACCTGGCCGCGCGATGCCTGATCCGCAGCGCCACGCTGCAAGGAAAGGGGGCTGACGACAGCCGTGTCGCCAAGTTCAAGCAAGCACGCGAAGAGCTTGCTGCGCTGGCGCCTTCATACGCCCCGGCGAGGCAAATGATGTTGCTGATCGATGCGCGCCTCGACCCCACCGCGCAGGTGAAGGTGCTGGCACGGCGCCTGGAGCAGGAACCCTTCAGCGCCGATACACCCAACATGTTGAGCGATTACCTGCTGCTGCTCGATAAACTTCCGCGTAATGAAATGATTGAAGCGAAGGAGCCGCTCACGGCATGGATCGGCATCATGCAGGGCGATTCATTCAGCTGGGATGACAGCAGCGACAATCCGGAAGTCCAAGAGCGACGCAAACTGGCGCTGGCCGCGACGCGCCAGTATTGGCAAAAGCATGGCGACGCCCTGTGGCTGGCGCCCTTGCTGACATTAGCCAAATCCGGTGAGCTGAGCGACGCTGAAAAGAAGGCCGCCGCGGCAGTACCAGCCAGCCATCCGCTTTACCAGACCATGCAATACAACCTCTTGCGGCTGGCTGTTTCGGAAAACCGCCTGGCGCAAGCAGACAAGGAGATCGACCGCTTGCTGGCAAGCCAGGGAAAAGCCATGTCGGTGGCGACCACCAACCGCTTCCTGGCGCTGAAGATGCTGACGGCTGGCACGCTGGAAGGTTTTGCCAGGGCCGGGCGGCGTGTCCAGGACCCGGTGGAACGTGGCGCACCGATTGACGATGCGGCAAAAGAAGTGGAAGGGACCGACGACGATTTCCGCCTGGCGGTTTACCGCTACCTGCCAATGGCTAGCCTGAAAGCGTTGTACGCCAATCCCGACTTGCTGCCGGCCTCGAAGGTGGAACTGCGCGAGACCATCTTCACGCGCGCCCTGATTGCGAATGACGAGGCGACTGCGCTCTCCTTGCTGGATGGCGTCGCCGAAGGGCGCAACACTACCGCACACTTGTACGCGCGCTATCGCAAAGCCGCCAGCGGTGCGGAACGCAAGCTGGCTGCGGCGCTGATCCTGGTGAATACGCCGGAATTGCGGCCCCAGGTAGTCAACAATGCGAACCTTGGTTTCGATGGATATTGCAAAACACTCAGTGTCGGCGACCGGCCGGCGCCAGCGCCGCGCTTCCTGAGCAAAGAGCAGCGTGCAGAAGCAGAACGAGAGCAGCAAGCCTTGCGCCAGTTGTCATTGCGTTCGATATTCCTGGCACCGACGTTGATGGCATGGGCCTCGGCCAAGCCGAATGACGTGGAGGCACCGAAGGCCTTGCACCTGCTGGTGGCATCGATGCGCAATGAATGCTTCTGGGCTTACCCTGCCGAGGAGCGTTTGCCAGCGCAAACGGAATTGCGCAACAAGTATTCGAAGCAAGCCTTCGCCATGCTGCACAAGCTGTACCCGAACAGCGACTGGGCCAGGAAGACCAAGTACTACTATTGAGAGCCTAGCCCTCGAAGGCCAGGCTGGCCCACAGGTGGGCCGCGGCCATCGTACGGTGCGGGGAGTAGCGTTGCAGCAGCGCTTCGGTGCGTGCCATGTCGGGCTTGCTCTCTTCGCCCAGCAAGCGTTGCAGCGCGGCGCGAATGGCCACATCGCCATGCAGCGAGCAATCGGCGTAGCCGTAGCCGCGCAGCAGGGCGTAGTTGACCGTCCAGGGGCCGATGCCTTTCACCGCCAGCAGGTTCTGGCAGATGGTGGGAATCGGGTTGTCTTCGCGCTCTTCGATATCGAGTTCTCCTGCAGCGACCAGTTGGGCGAAGCGGATCAGCGTTTCGGCTTTGGCGCGCGAGAATTTGCGGGTGGTGAGGTCTTCGACGGTCAGCTTCGCCACATCTGCGGCGTCGGGATAGCACCACAGTCCGTCCTTGTGCTGCCGCCCGGCCTGCAGGATGAAGGTGCGGCGCAAGGCGATGGCAAAGGACAGGTTGATCTGCTGCCCGATGATTGCCCAGGTCAGGGCCTCAAAGACCGTTGCCGACTGCACGATCCTGAGCCCCGGCTGGCGAGCAACCAGGGGGCCAAGCAGCTCATCCCCGCGTGCGAACGCCACAAAGGGCGCCGGATCGATATGCAGGCCAAGAATGTTGCGCGCAGCCGCCTCGATTGGCGCCGCCAGCGAGGGCGGAACTTTGCGGGCACGCGGCAGGTCAATGTCGGCTTCGCAAGCGATGGAACGCGCGCGTCCCTTCGGCAGTTCGACAGACAGCACCACCGGCACGCCGTCGAGCAGCATGCCCTTGCGGATCGCCTCGGGACTCACTTGCTCCGCGACGCTTTCGGCATCGCGGCTATGGAAGGACAGGACATCCTGCACGCGGTACGCGGCAGGCAGGCCTAGCGAAAACGAATACTTCATACCGCCTCGGTCTTTTGCACCCACGGCAGCCTGACCTTGTAGCCGGTGACCAGCATGGTGCCGGTAATGACGATGGCCGCACCGGCAACCGTGTGCCAGCCCACCACTTCATGCAGGAACAAGGCGCCCCACAGAATGCCGAACAAGGGATTCAGGAAGGTCACGGTCAGCGCTGATGTTGGCCCCACATCGCGCACCAGCCCAAAGTACAGCAAGTAAGCGATGCCGCTGCACAGCACGCCCAGCGCCAGGGCCGCACCCATGATGCCGATGGTCGGCTCCCCCGGCTGCGGGAAGATCGCCAGGGAAGGAATAGTCAGCAAGGCCGCCGCCCACATGCTGCCGTGGGCATTGGCGAAAGGCTCCACGCCCTGTGCCGATTTGGCCACCTTGGTATAGGTGGTGGCGATGCTGTAGCTGAAGGCCGCCAGGGTAGCGGCAGCAATGGCCAATCCCGCTTCCTCCTTGCTGCTGACGTGATCGAAACCGACGAGCATCGCCACGCCTGTCGTGCCCAGCGCCAGTCCAAGCATCACCCGCCCCGAAACCATATGGCGATGCCACACAGCGCCGACGATGGCGCCCCAGATCGGCGCGGTTGCATTCAGCACCGACAGCACGGAAGCGGTCAGCGTCTTGGCCGCAAAGGCGAACAGCAGGAAGGGCAGGGCAGAGTTAAAGAAGCCCAGCACCA
>JBCNOP010000322.1:0-4312 GCA_039593775.1 Pseudoduganella sp. | reverse complement strand
TTGCAAGGCGCCGCGCAGGGAAGGGCGCGAGACGCCCAATTCCACCGCCAGTTCGCGCTCGGCCGGCAAACGGTCACCGGGCTTCAGCGAGCCTTCGAGGATGCGGGTTTCAAGTTCAGTTGCGACGACATCGGACAGGCGTTGGGCAGATGGCATGGCGGCTCGTGCGTGTTTGGTAAGACCGCCGGATGCTACCACAATTGACCTTTTGTTGTGCCGTGGTCTATATTGCAACGCATGATCGGTTTCCTGATAATTCTCGCGACGACGACGGCATCGCCGGACGGCATTGGCTACGCTTCCGCCCCGGCAGCGCTGGAGGCGTTGAAGGCGCGCGGCGACGTGATCATTTCCGACGACGGCCGCTGGACGACGGCGGACGACAAGGCAAACCGCACCTTGTGGTCGTTCACGCTGCCGGGCCACCCTGCGCATCCCGCGGCCGTGCGGCGCATGGTGGTCATGGAAAATGGCCAGGCGTCGATCAAAATGGACTCGCTGTGCCAGGCCAAGAGGGAGTTCTGCGACAGCATGCTGGAGGAGTTCCGCCGCATGAACGCCGCGCTGCAGCAATCGCTGGCGCTACCCAAGGCTGCCGGCTCGGCGCCGACCTGGCAGCCGACTGGCTTGCAGAAAGCTCGCGTTGAAGAGTTGAGCAAGGCTTATTTCGCCGAGAAGGATGCGGCGCGCTATGCCGAGGCATGGAAGCGCCTTGGCCCCGGCTTGCGGCAGCAGCGGACTTTCGAAGAGTGGCGCGACGCGATGGCGGCCGGCGCTGCGCGGGCGGGCGCTTTGCAGCAGCGCGACCTGAAAAAGGTCACGATTTACCGCAGCTCACAAAGCGGCACGCCGGGTACGTATGCTGCGGTGGATTTCACCGGCCGCTTCTCCAATGCCGATACCTACTGTGGCTACCTGGTCTGGAGCGAGCAGGCGGATGGCAGCTTCCTGCTGATGCGGGAAGAGGAAAACTACATTTACAACGCGACTGCCACCCGGCTAACCGCCGAACAGCAGTCGAAGATGAGGGGCGTGTTCCACTGCGTTGACTGAAGCGCCTACTTAGCCGCTTGCGTGCGCAAGGCTTCCAGCGTGCGTGGGAGGCTGCGCTTGCTCATCATGTCGACGATCCAGCCGAAGCCGAATGGTACCGGGCCAGGGTCGGCGTAGACGTGGTATTCAATCAGGGTCTTGCCGCTTTCACCGGGGATTGGCGTGAAAAGCCAGTAGCCTGTGGTGTCGGCGATTGTGTCCGCCGGCGCCAGGCCGGTTGGGACCAGGCGCCATGCGAGCTTGCATTGGGCGGTGTCTGGCTGCGCTTGCTGTTCCAGGCGCAGGCGGTATTTCTTTTGCTGGCCAAGCGGCAGGTCGAGTGTCATGTCGACCAGGACGTATCCGTCTCCTTCGCCAACTGGCAGCGCACTTTTTGTGTTTGGCATGTAGGAGGCGTAGGAGGGGTAGTCCTGCACCATGGCGCACAGGCGGGGCACGGAGGCTTGGACCAGTGTCCAGGCAGTGAAGGCCTTGCCCGGCAGTCCGGGGCTTGGCGCCTCAGCCACGTGGACGGTGCCGCTGGACAGCGCGGCCAGGTCGGGCAGCTGCGGCGCTGGCGTCGCTCCGGTCGCCAGAGCGGGAATGGAAAGGGCTGTGGCAAGAATCGACGGGGCGACCGCGGACAGGGCTTTGATGCGCTTCATCGCTTGAGTGCCAGGGTGATGACGGTGCCGGTCAGGTCGATGCCCCGGATGGAGATGCTGCCGAAGGTTGGGCCGTCGGCCGCCGCGCCCTTCACGCGGATGTTGTTGAAGTTGATTTCCCCGATCGTGGTGGGCAGGTTCAGCGACAGCGAGCCGTCGGGATTGACGGTGGTCGCTGCGCGGTTCGGCGCGTAGACCACGTTATGCACGCTGACGTCCGACTCGACCAATCCCAGCACGGGATTCACCAGCTTCGCCAGGTCGCCGCTTACTTCCACGCCATTGCGCTTTAACTGATCGCGCACTTGCCGCACCAGGTCATCGTCAAGACCTTGCGCGCTCACTGCATCCAGTTCGTTCTCCGCCATCGCCGCAGGCGAACCTTCGCGCGGCAGGATCGCAGCCGGTGCGCTGATGGCGGCAGGCGCAGTGGCCAAAGCTTCGGCGGCGTACGCTTCCAAAGGCGCAAAGATCGCGCCGATCAGCGCCGCCGCCATGCGCACGCGGCGCTGCTTGAGCAGGATGTCCTGCACATGCTGGTGCGTCACCAGCTCCCACTCGGCAAAGATTTCACCGAGGCGCTGGCCGGTCTGCCGCTGGTGCTCGATTGCGCGTTGCAGCTGTTCTTCGGTGACCAGCTTATGCTTGACCAGCAATTGGCCAAACAGCTGCGCGGGATGCTCCGGTTTATACCATGCCATGTTTTTCTCCATGATTGGCCAGGTCGGACGGGGTCATGCCGAACCAGCGCTTGCAGGCCCGGTAGAACGCGCTCGGCTCGGAAAAGCCCAATTGGAAGCTGAGCATCTTCAGCGACAGTTCGCCAGCTTCAAGCGATTGCCGCGCCAACGCACGCCGGGTGTCGTCCACCACGGCGGAAAAACTCGTGCCTTCCTCGGCCAGCCGCCGCTGCAAGGTGCGTTCGCTCATGGCCAGCAAGCCCGCCACGGCATCGCGATGCGGCGGGCCTTTCGGCAGCAGCGAGGCGAGGATTTCCTGCACGCGGGCCGTGAACGCAGGCGGCTGGGCCTCGGCCAGTTGCGCCAGGATAGGCCGGGGGCCCTCCGGCAGCGGCATGCCGCCATTGGGCAACGCCGCCACCATGTCGGCGTCGGAAAACTCCATCACATTGTGCGGCCGGTTGAAATGGACCGGGCAGCCAAAGGTGTTCTCGAAGAATGCCGAGTTGGCGGGCTCCGGGAAAGCGTATTCCACCTTGACCGGCACCGCATCGTCGCGGCCGGAGGCGCAGCGCAGGGTGCGCAGCAGCACGCACCAGACAAAGTCATAGCGCTGGCGCGGCACCACGCGGTGCATGCCGGGCAGCAGGATGCCGACGCGCGTGTGGCCGTGGCAGCGTTCGATCGTGCTTTGCACGGTCGGCGACAGCAGCATGATATGCCCCATCACGCCCAGCCAGCCCAGGCGGTGCGGCGTGGAGACCTTCAGGCCGATCAGCGGATCGCCCGAATGTTCGACCACCAGTTCCCACAGGTGGCTGAGTTTGTCCGACAGCGTCAGCGCATCGCATGCCAGCCCGTCGCCCTCATTCAGGCCGGCCTGCTCGAACAGCGCTTCCGCTTGTACGCCGGAGTGGGAAAGGCGCGATTTCACACCGCGCACCAGGTGAAGAGCCGAAGAATAGCTCATGGCCTGTGCTCCCGCTCAGGGCGACACCGCACTACGCAGGCGCATGCCGATGCGCTGCTGCAGTTCCTGCAGCTTCGGGTCCATCACCGCACGCGTATCGGCGGCAACGCCTTCACCCAGCTTCTTCTGCAGCTCAGGCACCATGGCTTCGAACTTCTTCTTCACGGGCGACTCGAGGATGGTGATGATCTGGCGCAGTTCCTCTTCCGTGAAGCGTTCGGCCAGCATGGGCGCGACCGTGGTGCCGACCAGCTTTTGCGCACTGGCCTGCGCCAGCGGCTTGTTCTCGTCCATGAACTGGCGCGCATCGGCCACTATCTCCTTCAGGGCCGCGTCGCGCTTTTCGGGCGACACGCGCCCCTGCAGCACGGCGCGCGCCTGCTGCACCGCATCGCCTACCGGCGCCTGCAGCATCGATTCCCCGATGGTCTCAGGGTGCCAAAGCTGCAGCACGCGGTTGACCAGTTCCTGTTTTGCGGCCGGTACCGGCGCCGCATGCACTGTGCCCCCGATGGCCAGGGCGGCGATCACTGTCGCGAGTTTTTTCATCTCGTGCGCTCCTAGAAATGTTCAACAAGACTGAATCCGGCGTACCGGACTTTGATATCGCCAGCCACGTCCTGGCCGGCATATGGGTTGTAAATAATGTTGAGGAATTTGCTGCTGTTCATGTTGTCCGACGACTCGGCCGGCGCATTGAACTTGCCCTTCATGTAGGACGCCGCCAGGTTCAGCTCATACTTCTTGCTGAGGCGCCAGTTCAGTCCTACGCTGTATAGCTTGGTGTCCGGCAGCGGCGCGATCAGGTCGATCTTGTTGGCCGGGACCGACGTCTTGCGCGGCTCGTAGCCAAGGCGCAGCGCCATGCCTTCAAACGGAGAAAGCTGCAGGCCGTAGCCCATATTCAGCACGCTCTTGTAGCCGCGCGGGATCTTCAGCTTGGTGGAGTCGGGGACGCCGTACAG
>JBCNOP010000321.1:0-4359 GCA_039593775.1 Pseudoduganella sp. | reverse complement strand
TTCGTCTATCCAGCTATCGAGCCGCTCACCCCAGTGCTGCATGGCTGCGGCGCCCGCCTCGTCGGTGTGCTGGTAGAAGCCGTTCTCGTTTTTGGGGTTCGTGTCGTACGCGAACTGCCCCTGCTTGCGGACCAGCGTCGCCAGCACCCGGTGCGCCAGCGAGTCGGCGCCGGTGGCCACGAACAGCGGCATCTGCGGGGACGCTGCCGGCACCTCGCCTGAAGGGACCGGCGTTTCGAGATCGTCAGCGATGGCGGCGGCCAGCTTCTTCCAGTCCGTATGCGGCACATCAAGCTTGCCAGGCCGTTCGCCGAGATACAGGTAGCAATCGACGTCGCCCGCATAATTGGCTGCGTCGGGGACGCGCGGGCCGCCCGTGCGCCACACAGCCCGCTCTTCGCCGGCCGCCCAGAGCTGGTAGCGGTCGGGGTAATGAACGGCCACCACATGCCTGCCCCGGTCCAGCTCCTGGGCCGCGCCGATGCCGAGCACCGCGACCGGGTGCAGCGAAAGGTGGGTGGCGCCGGCTTGCGCCAGCATCGCCAGCCACAGGGTGAAATCGTCAGCCAGCAAGGCATTGCCCGCCCGGTCCCTGAACTGCTGCCGCGCGCCGGAGAAAATCTCGTGCCGGTACCAGTCTTCTAGTGCCAGCGCCTTGCGCAGGAACCCGCCGCCATAGCTGACCAGGGCTACCTGCCGCTGGAGCGACTCTTGTTCGCGCCCTCTCATGAGGTCCAGTTTATCTGATACAGGTCACGCTGGATCTCGCTCACCAGCAGCGGCGACAGCGAACGCCATTGCGCTCCGTCCAGCCCGCAGCGCGTAATCGTATGAATCGCAGCCGGATCGGCAGGTCCACCAACGAACCACTCACTTTCCAGTGCGAGGAAAATGGTCTGCCCGCCATCGAGCGTCTTGACGAAGGAGTCGATGCAGCCGCCGTCACCGACTTCGCGCGCCCAGCCGCGGTTTTCCAGGCCCAGCAAGGCGCCTGTGCTGACCTTGCGGTCATGCCATTCGGGCAGGAGGCTGCCATCGAGCGTTGCTTCGTCCAGGCGGTATGTGGCGCGGCCCAGTTGTTCGAAGGGCTGCAGGATTTCGTAATCCGCAAACACCTGTGCCAACGCCTGCGCATCGGCATCCGCCAGTTCCAGCCGGTGCGGGATGCCTATCTTTGCATCCTGCGGCAGCTGCAAGGCATTGTCGCCAGCATCGGCATAGCTCAGGTCTTCAGCAACACGGAAAAGGGTGGCAAGCTTGCCGTCCGCGCCGTAGCTGCCCCATGCCAGGCGCAAGACCAGGTGGCGCAGCAGCGGGTGCCGCACCAGCAAGGTCTCGAACTCCTCCACCGTCCAGCGGCGCTGACTGCACATGGCGTCTTCCAGGCGGTAGACCTGGGTACTGGCAACATTCTTGGCCTGCTTCTTGAGGTCCTTGTAGCGCTGGGAGGACGCCTTGGCGACCGCTTCATCGTCCTTGCTGTTCGGCTTGGGCAGGTCCTTGATGCGCTTGCCGTCGCTGTCGCACACGTAGGGCAGCAAATGTTCGTCAAAGCGCACGGTGAAGGAGCGCGGGCCGAAGTCGAGCTCCAGCCGGCCATTCCCGTCCAGGCCCAGGTCGGGCACGGTGCGGTCGGCCAGTTGCTCCATGGTGAGGCCACGCTGGTCCGCGAGGTCCTCCATCATTTCTTCCGCACGCTCACGCAAATCGTTATAGCGCGTTTGCTCGCTCAACTGGTGCAGGTACATCAAGGCGACATCGGAGCCGATCTGCACCAGCATTTCCATCGCGTCGTAGGCACGCACGCGGATCAGCGCTGCGCGCCATTGCTTCAACGCGACGTTCAGCTGGCGCGCGGTTTCGTCGTTGCCGATGATGCCCTGCATCCAGAAGATCCAGCGCTCTTTGGGCGGCGTATCGCTGTCGCGCCACCATTCGAACAAAGCTTGCCCGAATCTGGCAAGCGACTCCGGCGTCAACGCTTCCTGCAGCGCGAGCAAACCGCTGAACGGGGCGTTCTGCTTGCACAGCGCCATCATGGTCAGGACGTGCGGCACCGAGTCGAGCGGCAAGGCCTTGCCGTTAGACTTCAGGTACAGGCGCGGAAGGCCGGGAACGTGCAGGCTCTTGGGCGGCGCCGGCAGTTTGTCCGGCAGCCATTCGCGCTGCGGCTCGGACAGCATGAGATGCAGCGCATCCGCCGCGGCGCTCCCGTAGCGTGCTGCCTGCGCGGCCATGGCCGCCTCGTGGCCGCTGCTGGCCAGGTGGCGCAAGGCATTCTGGGCGACGAAACGTTCGGCCGGGTCTTCGCCAAACGCCGCTGGAAGCAAGCCGCGTGCAGCGGCGGCCGGATAGGCGAGCAGCCAGGCGCCTGCCTCTTCCTTGACCCAACGGTTTGCGTAGAAGCCCCTTGCGACGTACATCGCAATCTCATCCCATTCCATGCACTCGGCCAGCACCATCGAATGCTGTGATGCGGACGGGAAGATGCGCTGGAAGGCCGGCAAGCTGTCCTGGCCGAGCCACGCGAACAAGGCGGCCACCTGGCTGGAATAGCGCAGGCGCCCGACGGGAATATTGCAGAAGACCGAACTGGCCAGCTTCGGCGGCAAGGCCTTCAGGTAGCTGGAGGTATACCAGCCACGGACGGCCTCCTCGCTGAAATCTTCCTCGCTGACGGTTTCGGTCGCAATGGCGCGCTCGATGGCGTCCGGTTCGACGCCAAAAATCCATAGCACCTTGCGCGGGAGATCCCATGCCGCGGCTTCCGGCGGGATATAGGTATTCAGGTACTTGAGCGCGTATTCGTCAGGATAGTTCAGCTCCAGCCTGTCGGTGCCGTTCCATTTCGTCCAATCAAGCCGCGGCGCATCATGAATTGGCTCCAGCGCCAGGACTGGCACGCGGGATGGCTCGCGCCTGGCCCAGGGTAGCTCGCGCAGCACCAGTGGAAGATCTTCCTGTGCCGCTTCCTCCGCTGCGTCGGCAACTTCCAGCAAGCGCTCCAGCGTATGCGCTTGCGCTTCGTTGACGTGCTCGCGCAATAGCGGCAAGCAGGCAGGATCCTGGCTGAGAATCTCCTGTATCAGCAAGGCAGCGGGCTGTTTCTTGGAAGGGTTCACGTCCAGCAGCTTGCGCAGCACGAGGACCGGCCACTTCTTCGCCTGCTTCAGGACCAGCGGGCGGAACTCGGCGCTGCGGTGCCGTTCTACCGCCGCGTCGACGGCTTGCTCGCTGTGGATGTTCTGCAGCGCGGTCTGCACCGCAGGGGGGCTATAGCGCTTCGATTCGATCCAGTTTACGAACAGCGGCAAGGCATTCACACCATGCATGTCCAGCAGGCGGAAGGCTGACGGTACCCAGTTTTCCTTGCCCAGCAGCGCCTTGTGCTGCGCATGATGTTCTTCGAAACTGGCGCCAGGCGGGAACATGCCTGGTTCGTCCACATAGAGATCGAGCCATTCCTGCATCCCCTTGGTCCAGTGAACTTTGCCTTCAGGCGCCTCCAGCAAAGGGTTCGCTTTTGTTTGTCTTGCCATGAGTTCTCCGTGGTCTCAGGCCGAACGTGCGACTTCGGCGAGTAAAAGATGCAGCGTTGCCAGCTTGCCGGGCAGGGGGTGCTTGTCCGGCGCCTGCATCAGGGCCATGACTTCGCGCAGCATTCCGGCTGCGGCGGCGAGGCCGTTGCCTTCCAGCGTTGCCGCAAGCTCGGCGCCTTCCTGCAGGGCGCCTGCAGCCTGGTGGCGCAGCCCTTGCCGCAGCCACCTGCCAAGCAGCGCGTGCACCCGGTCAGCCAGTCCAACCAGGACAGGCGGCTCCAATAGCGAAATGTCGGTTACCAGTTCGCGCGGCGCCGCTGCTTCCACATCGGGCACCACGGCGCGCTTTTCGGTGAGGATGGCAAACGGATCGATGACCACCAGCCCCGCTTCCAGCGTGACGGTTCCCGAAACTGCAGTCAGTGCGCCGTAGTCCCCGGACAATGCGTTTGCCAGCGCATCGATGGCATGCGGCGCGGCCGGATTGTGGTGCTTTCGCAGGAGCAGGCGCTGCTCAAGCTCGCCCACCTGGATCCAGGCGGTCAGCGTCTGGCGCGCAGCATTCCACTCCCACTCCCCAGCCTGAGTCACCGGGATGATGTGCATATGCTCAATCGCCTGCAGCGGCCGCGCAAAGTCCGGCACCGCATTCAGCAGGTAGTCGCGCAAGTCCGGCGCGGACGACTGTCGAACTGGCGCCATGAGGTCGTCCCACGCCTTGGGCGACAAAGGCAGCACGTTGGTCTGCCGCGCGCCGGCGGCAATCTCCAGCGCACCGTTGGCACGGCGCCGCGCGCCATTGGTGACCACCTGGCTGGCC
>JBCNOP010000320.1:0-4368 GCA_039593775.1 Pseudoduganella sp. | reverse complement strand
GTGCTGCAGGACGCCAACCCCGGCAATACCTGGCGCCGCCGCGATGGCGTGCTTGGCCAGCACTGATTGCATGCGCGTGTCAGACCCTTGGGTCTGACACGGGTTTACCGGTTTCAAAGCATGAAAACCGGCAAGGCGGTGTCAGACCCAAGGGTCTGACACCGGTGTGCAGCAGTCCCAGAACAATTATCGGAGACACAATGACATCAGCAAATTACCCGAGCCTCAAAGGCAAACGGGTATTCGTCACCGGCGGCGGCACCGGCATCGGCGCCAGCATCGTTAGCGCCTTTGCGCAGCAGGGCGCTGTGGTGGCGTTCGTAGACATCGCGGCCGACGCCAGCGCCGCCCTGTGCGATGCAGTCGCGGCAAGCGGCGCACCGCGTCCGCAATTCCGCGCCTGCGACATCACCGACATCCCGGCACTGCAACGCACGATGAAGGAGTTGGCTGCGGACCTGGGCGACTTCGACGTCCTGGTCAACAACGCCGCCAACGACCAGCGGCACAGTATCGAAGACGTGACCCCTGAATACTGGGACACACGCATCGCCATCAACCAGCGCCCCCTGTTCTTCACCTGCCAGGCAGTCCTGCCGGGCATGAAGGCCAAGGGCGGCGGCTCCATCATCAATATCAGCTCCATCTCCTGGCATGCCAAAGGCGGCGGCTACCCCGTCTACGCCACCGCCAAGGCCGCATCGCATGGCCTGACGCGCGGCATGGCGCGTGACCTGGGCAAGCACAATGTGCGCGTCAACACCGTCACGCCGGGCTGGGTCATGACCCAGCGCCAGGTGGACCTGTGGGTCGACAAGGCTGCGGAAGAGGAGATCGCCCGCAACCAGTGCCTGCCGGGGAAGCTGATGCCCGAGCATATCGCTGCAATGTGCCTGTTCCTTGGCGCGGACGACAGCGCCATGTGCACCGCGCAGGACTTTATCGTCGACGCAGGCTGGGTCTGAGAGCGCTGGCTGGTACCGGCAAGCAGCAAATCACGATGCGGCCATGCGGCGGCTTCGTTGCGGTATTCAAACAATAAACAAGGAGATGCTATGAAGAAGACGATGATCGCTTTGGCGATGCTTACCGCCGGCCTTGCGCAGGCTGCCACCACCGTAAAGATCGATACCGCCAAGCCTGGCCCGGTGATCAACAAGGACGTGTACGGCCAGTTCGCCGAGCACCTTGGCACCGGCATCTACGGCGGCATGTGGGTCGGCCCGCAGTCCAAGATCCCCAACACGCGCGGCTGGCGCAACGACGTGATTGGTGCGCTGAAGAAGCTGCACGTACCGCTGGTGCGCTGGCCGGGCGGCTGCTTCGCTGACGAATACCACTGGCGCGAAGGCATCGGCCCGCGCAACAAGCGTCCGGTCAAGGTCAACACCAACTGGGGCGGCGTGGACGAGAACAACGCCGTCGGCACCCACGAGTTTTTCGACCTGGTCGAGCAGATCGGCGCCGACGCCTACGTGAACGGCAACCTCGGCACCGGCTCGCCGCAGGAAATGGCGGAATGGCTGGAGTACATGACCTCCGATAACAAATCCACGCTGCCTGAACTGCGCCGCAAGAATGGCCGCGACAAGCCGTTCAAAGTGGCCTATTTCGCGGTCGGCAACGAAGCCTGGGGCTGCGGCGGCAATATGAAGCCGGACTTCTACGCAAGCCTGTACCGCCAGACTGCCACCTTCCTCAAGACTCCCGCCGGTGCGCGTCCGAAATTTGTCGCCAGCGGCGGCAATGACAGCGACACCAGCTGGACCGACGAATTGAGCAAGTCCGCCAAGCATATGACGGACGGTATCAGCTTCCACTATTACACGATCCCGACCGGCAAGTGGGAAGTGAAGGGCGCGGCAACCGGCTTCCCTGCCAACGAATGGTTCTCGACCCTGCACGCTACCATGCGCATGGAGGACCACATCAAGAAGAACGTTGCGATCCTCGACAAGAACGATCCTGAGAAGAAGCTGGGCTTCTACGTCGACGAATGGGGTACCTGGTATGACGTGGAGAAGGGCACCAACGCGGGCTTCCTGTACCAGCAGAATACCTTGCGCGATGCGGTGGTCGCCGCGCTGAACTTCAACATCTTCCACGACCACGCCGACCGCGTGCGCATGACCAATATCGCGCAGATGGTCAATGTGCTGCAGGCCATGGTGCTGACCGATAACGAGAAGATGCTGCTGACCCCAACTTACCACGCCTACGAAATGTACGTGCCGTTCCAGGGCGCGACCACGCTGCCGCTGGCGCTGGAGGGCAACCGCACTTACGCCTCAGGCGACAAGAGCATCCCGCAGGTGAGCGCTTCTGCTGCACGCGGCAAGGACGGCAAGGTCTATGTGGCGCTGGTGAACACCAGTCCAAGCGATGCCGAAGAAGTGAACATTGCCGGCGTGGCAGGCGGCAAGGCCAGTGCGCGCGTGTTGACCGCAAACGAAATGGATGCGCATAACACCTTCGCAAAACCTGACGCCGTGAAGCCGGCCCCGATCGCCGTGCAGTCCAGCGGCGGCAAGCTGTCCGTGAAGATGCCGGCCAAATCGGTCGTAGTGGTGGCAATCGGGGACTGAGATGGAAAACATTTCCGTGCATCGGCGTACACTGCTGCGTACGACGGCTGCCGGTGCGCGGAAAGGGAGTTGAGACAATGAAAAAATGGATGTTGGGCGCAGGCCTGCTGCTGGCACAGTTGGCGCAGGCGGGCCAGGTGAGCGTGCACGACCCGGTGATGGCGAAGCAGGTCGATACCTATTACCTGTATTCGACCGGGCCGGGCATCACCTTCTACAGCTCGACGGATATGCTGAACTGGCGGCCGGAAGGCCGCATTTTCCCCGGTCATCCCGCCGCTGCTTCGAAGGCTGCGCCGGGTTTCGACGACCATGTATGGGCGCCGGACATCCAGTATCACAACGGCAAATACCTGCTGTATTACTCCGTCTCCGCCTTCGGCAAGAACACCTCGGCAATCGGCGTCACTACCAGCAAGACGCTGGACCCGCGTTCGCCCGACTACAAATGGGAAGACCAGGGCATCGTCGTGCAGTCGGTGCCGGGCCGCGACAACTGGAATGCGATCGATTCCAATGTCGTGGAGGACGAAAAAGGGACTGGCTGGATGACGTTTGGTTCGTTCTGGAGCGGCATCAAGCTGGTCAAACTGAATGGGGACTGGACGCGCCCGGCCGAGCCGCAAACCTGGAGCACCATCGCAGCCCGTCCGCGCCCTGCCTTCGTGAAGGATGAAAACGGTGCCCCGGAGGAGATCGAGGCGCCTTTCATCTTCCGCAAGAACGGCTGGTACTACCTGTTTGTCTCGTGGGGACTTTGCTGCCAGAAGGAGAAGAGCACTTACCACGTCGTCGTCGGCCGTTCGCGCCTGGTCACCGGGCCTTATGTCGACAAGGAAGGAAAAGACATGGCGCTTGGCGGCGGCTCGCTGGTGGTACAGGGCAATGCGAAGTGGAAGGCGCTTGGCCACAACAGCGCTTACACTTTCGACGGCAAGGACGTCATGGTGCTGCACGCATACGAGACAGCCGACAAATACCTGCAGAAGCTGAAGGTCATGGATATCCGCTGGGACAGTGCCGGCTGGCCGGTGGTTGACCCTGCGGACCTCGACAGCTACCAAAGCGTACAGAAATGATCGTGCCTTCGCCCGCCAGTGCTTTGCGGCGCGGTCTTGCTGTGCTGCTGGCGGCTGGCGCAAGCGCCGCGGTGTTCATACCAGTCGCCGCACGTGCCGCCGAACTATTCCCGCTGCAGGACGTACGTCTTCTGCCAAGCCCATTCCTGCAAGCCCAGGAAACCAACCGCCAATACCTGCTGGCGCTCGACGCGGACCGGCTGCTGGCGCCATTCCGCCGCGAAGCGGGGCTGCCGCTGCCCAAGCCATCCTACGGCAACTGGGAATCCAGCGGGCTCGATGGCCACATGGGCGGCCACTACCTGTCGGCCCTGTCGCTGATGTGGGCAGCAACCGGCGATGGCACCGTACGCGAACGCCTCGACTACTTTGTGCAGGAGCTGAAAAAGGCGCAGGCGCAGGACGGCTACCTCGGCGGCATTCCCGGCGGCCGGGAAGCATGGAACGACATCGCCAAAGGCAAGCTCCACGCAGACAATTTCTCGGTCAACGGAAAATGGGTTCCCTGGTACAACCTGCACAAGATCGCCGCCGGCCTGCGCGATGCGTGGCGCTACGCCGGCAATGAAAACGCGCGGCAGATGCTGGTGAAGTTTGCCGACTGGACGGTATCCATGACCAATGCCCTGAGCGACGAGCAGATGCAATCCATGCTGCGCGCCGAACACGGCGGCATGAACGAGGTACTGGCCGACGTCTATCAG
>JBCNOP010000032.1:0-35331 GCA_039593775.1 Pseudoduganella sp. | reverse complement strand
CCGCCGACCTGACCGCGCAGAGCCGCCAGCAATATGCCCACTTGCACCAGCTGCGCGGCAAGCTGGCCGGCGCCGGCATCGACACCCGCAACCTGGTGCAGCATGAGCGCGAGCTGCGCCAGAACATGGCGTCGACCACCGAGCAGATGCAAAAGCAGCAGCGCGAGCTGGCCGAGCTGACCGCCCGCCAGAAGCGCCTGGGCGAAGCGCGCGCCCGCATGAATGCCGCCCAGGCCACCGCCGGCAGGCTGGCCAGCACTGGCGCCGGCATGCTGGCGGCTGGCGCGGCCACGGGCGCTGCCCTCACCGTTCCGGTCACTGAATACGCCAAGGCGGAAGACTCGGCCACGATGCTGAAAGGAGCCCTGATGCAGGCCGGCGCCGTGGTGCCACCCGAGTTCACCAAGATCAACGCCCTGGCCATGCAGCTGGGCGACAAGCTGCCGGGCACCACGGCAGACTTTCAGGACATGATGACCATGTTGGTACGCCAGGGCATCCCGGCCGAAAACATCCTGGACGGCGTAGGCAAGGCATCGGCCTACCTGGCAGTGCAGTTGAAGAAGTCGCCGGCAGAGGCGGCCGAGTTCGCCGCCAAGATGCAGGACGCCACCCGCACCACGTCGAAAGACATGCTGGAACTGATGGACGTGATCCAGAAGTCTTACAACCTGGGTGTGGACGACAACAATATGCTGCGGGGCTTCGTCAAACTGGGGCCAGCCATGGACACCATCAAGATGAAGGGCCTGGAGGGCGCCAAGGCGCTCGCGCCGCTGCTGGTGATGGCCGACCAGGCCGGCCAGGCCGGCGAGGTGGCCGGCAACGCCTACCGCAAGATCTTTCAAATGGGCATGGACGCCAAGAAGGTCGCCAAGGCCAACAAGGCCTTGGGCAAGGACCAGCAGCTCGACTTCACCAATGGCAAGGGCGAGTTTGGCGGCATCGACAACATGTTCAAGCAACTGGAGAAAATCAAGAAGCTGGACACGCAGAAGCAGCTGGCCATACTCAAAGAGATCTTCGGAGACGATGGGGACACGCTGGGTGCCCTGTCTACCCTGATCGAGAAGGGGGCCAGCGGCTACGCCGAGGTGCAGGCCAAGATGGCGAAACAGGCTTCCATGCAGGAGCGCGTCAACGCACAGCTGGGCACCCTGAAAAACCTGTGGGAAGCGGCCACCGGCACCTTTTCCAACACCATGGTGGCCTTTGGTGAGGCGATCGCGCCCGAGCTCAAAGCGACCACCGAATGGCTGGGCGACATGGCGCAGAAGGTCGGCGCCTGGGCCCGCGAAAACCCGCGCCTGGCCGGCGGCCTAATGAAGGCTGCCGCCGCCCTGGCCATCGTGCTGGCGGTGGGCGGCGCACTGGTCCTGCTGCTGGGCGCCATCCTGGGGCCCCTGGCCATGCTCAAATTCAGCATGGCCACATTGGGCCTGCAGGGCGGCCTCCTGGCGCGCGGGCTGGGCATGGCGGGCGGCGCGCTGCGCCTGGTGTCGTCGGCCGTGCTGTTCCTGGGCCGTGCGTTGCTCATGAATCCCATCGGCCTCCTGGTGACTGCCATTGCGGTGGCCGCCTACTTCATCTACAAGAACTGGGCACCGATCAAGACGTTCTTCGCCGGGGTGTGGGACGGGGTGCGCAACCTCTTTAACACCGCCGTGGGTGCGATTGGCGGCCTGCTGCTGAACTGGACACCCGCCGGCGCGATCTACAAGAACTGGGAGCCAATCAAGGGCTTCTTCGTCGGCCTGTGGGACGAGGCCCGCAATGCCTTCAACGGCGGCATTGGTGGCATTGCCGCCCTGGTGATGAACTGGTCGCCCATGGGCTTGTTCTACCAGGCGTTTGCGGCCGTCATGTCGTACTTCGGCATCGACCTGCCGGCGAAGTTTTCCACCTTCGGCGCCAACATCATCACCGGCCTGGTGAACGGCATCACCAACGGCCTGGGGGCGGTGAAAACGGCGATCATGGGCGCGGCCGACAGCGCCGTGGGCTGGTTCAAGGAAAAGCTGGGCATCCACAGCCCAAGTCGCGTGTTTGGCGAGCTGGGCGGGTTTGTCAGCGAAGGCGCCGCCATCGGGATTGGTGACGGCCAGGGCAAGGTGGCCAAGGCTGCCGCCGCACTGGCAGCGGTGGCGACTACCTCCTTTGGCGTGCCCAACCTGGCTGCAGCAGCCCAACTCGGCGCCGCCACCGTGGCGCCGGCCGCCATCACCGCCCCGGTGCCGATCGATGCCCGCAAGAGCGTGCTGACACCAGCTGCCGGCGGCGCCGCCGGCAAAGTGGCTGCCACCGGGGCCCCGGCCAGTGGCCCGACCCAATATGTCATCAACATTCACCCGGCACCTGGCGCCGACGAGAAAGCGATCGCCCGCGCTGTGGTGGCCGAACTGGACCGCCGCGAGCGTGCCCTGCAGGCACGCCATAACTCGCGCCTGAGCGACTAAAGGAGAAAACGCCATGATGCTGGCTTTAGACCAATTCGTGTTCGGCATGGACACCCTACCCTTCCAGGAGCTGCAGCGGCAGACGCAATGGAAGCACCGCGGCAACTCGCGGGTGGGCGCGCGGGACGCCCGCCAGTTCCTGGGGCCGGGAGATGACCAGGTGACGATTAACGGCGTGCTGGTGCCGCAGATCACCGGCCGCGCCGATTCCCTGCAGGAGCTGCGCGCCATGGCCGACCAGGGCGACGCCTATGTCCTGGTCGACGCCACCGGCCTGGTGCACGGGGCCTTCGTGATCGAGGCGGTGAACCACAGCGAAGCAGGCCACACGCGGGACGGCGAAGCGCGCCGGATCGAGTTCACCATCGGCTTGGTGCGCGTGGACGACCGCGACATGGCCGAACAGGGGGAACGCTGATGCGCCAACCCTCCCCCGATTACGTCATTTCCCTGGACGGCCGCAACCTGAGCCCCACCATTGCGCCGCGTTTGATTAACCTCACCGTCACCGAATGCCGGGGCGGCGAGGCCGACCTGCTGGACCTGGTGCTGGACGACAGCGACGGCCGCCTGGCACTGCCGCGTAAAGGAGCCGTGCTGGCCGTGTCCATGGGGTGGGCAGGCCAGGCGCTGGTCGACAAAGGCACCTTCACGGTGGACGAGGTGGAACATTCCGGCTCGCCCGATGTGCTGACCGTCCGGGCGCGTAGCGCATCGATGACCAAGGGCATGGTCGAGCGCCAGGAAAAGAGCTGGCACCAGCAAACCCTGGACGCCATCGTGCGCGCCATCGCCGGCAAGCACAAACTCAATCCGGTGCTGGGCGACACCCTGGGCAAGATCCTGGTACCGCACATCGACCAGACGCACGAAAGCGATATGTCTTTCCTCACCCGCCTGGCCAAACGCTACGACGCCGTGATGACCGTGAAGGAAGGACGGCTGCTGTTCATGCCGATCGGCGCCGGCGTCACCGCCAGCGGCAGGCCGCTGCCCCACATCACCATCGAGCGCGCAGACGGCGACCAGCACCGCTACAGCGTGCGCGACCGCGAACACTATGACGGCGTGCGGGCCTACTGGCATAGCGGCGCCAAGGGCAAACGCCATACGGTCTATGTCGGTGGCGAGAACGCCCGCAATCTCAAGACCCTGCCGGAGGTGTACGCTACCCAGGCCGAGGCCGAGGCAGCCGGACGGTCGGAGCTGCTGCGCATCGAGCGCGGCCAGGCCTCCTTGAGCTACACCCTGGCCCTGGGCCGGCCGGAAATCCGCCCCGAACTGGCGGCGACGGTGCGCGGTTTCAAGCCCGAGATTGACGGCGCTGACTGGCTGGTATCGCGCGCCAGCCATTCCGTTTCGGACTGGGGCCTGGTGTCGTCGCTTGAGCTGGAGCGCGGTAACGACCCGGCAGAGGACAACTCCGCTTAACTGAGCAGCGATTCCAGCCATGCCATGAACTCGTGCCGGTGCTCGCGCACCCAATCGAATACCAGGCTGCTGTAGTGCAGCAGCCTGGCGCCATCCGCCAGCCGTGCCAGCTCACTGGTCGGCGCCTTCGTTGCTTGTTGTTTCTTCATTAAAAAATCCTTCGCAAAAGTAGCCCGCAGCGGGCTGGGTAGTGGTGGGCGCCGCACCTGGTGTTTTTCCGCGCCTTGTTCGTATAGCGTTTGGTCACGACGTGTTTTGCGCAACGCTTCCTCCCAATAAGTGGCCCTCTAAACTTGCCGTCTAAGGTAAGGCCCGTTCAACAATTCGACCGCCCATGTTTTCCTATTTCCGGCGACGTGGTTGCAAACCCGCATTTCAACCTGTTCCGGCCCTTCGCTCTTCTGGTGGTTTTTCCGCTCCATTGCTGGATACCCTATTGACCGCCTGGCGCTTTCCGTCCTGCCCTCCTACTGTGGAACCCATGTCCGTATAGCGATATTGGACCAGCGCTTTCCCCCGTTCCTCTGGTGGGTTTTCCACTCCCCTAATGTGTGTCACTCTAAGTCGCCCTCGCGCCGTCAAGGGCACGGCTCCAGCCGCTCCTACTGTGGCCGCAATGCCCTGGCGCCCCTTGGATACCAACGGTATCGCCTTCCCCTGGTCGGAATCCCGACTATTTGCACCGCCTGTTTGTGTTCGCACACAAACACCTGGCTTTGTTTGTCATCACAAACAAACACAACATATATGTTGCAACTTAAACAGATGTGTTTTATAATTGCTGCACAAACTACCTGAAAGGACGCGTATGAAGTACAGCGAGTTTCGACGGTGGCTGGAGCGGCGGGGGGCGCAGTTCACACCCGGTCGAGGCAGTCACCACAAGGTCACTTTGAACGGCAACAGATCCACCTTCCCCGACCACGGGGCAAAGGAAATACCGAAGGGACTGGTGGCAAAGATCAAAAAAGACCTTGGACTGTGAATGAGGAAGCCCCGCAAGGGGCTTTCCCTGACTCGCTGGCGGTTCGTTTCACTTACTTATCTAATGGGAGAAAACTATGTTGAATTACCCGATCGTCTTGACCAAGGACGACGACGCTTACCTGCTGGACTTCGTAGATTTTCCTGACGTGCACACGGCGGGCGACACCGTGGAAGAAGCCCTGCACGAAGCCGTAGACGCCTTGATTACCGGCATCGAAATGTATATGGATGACCGCCACGTCGTGCCGCTGCCATCCGCGACGAACACCGAGCACACGGTCGCCTTGCCGGCACTGGAAACGACCAAAGTGCTGCTGTGGAATGAAATGCTGAAACAGCGTATGCGCAAGGCCGATCTGGCCCGCATGCTGGACGTGCATCAGCCGCAGATCGACCGCCTGTTCGACTTGCGCCACTCGTCCAAAGTTGACCAGGTGGAGCAAGCCGCCGCTGCCCTGGGCCGTCGCCTCAACGTGGAGTTGGTATGAGCAACTACCTGCTGGAGTTCAGCCTGGCCGGCGCGAGTGACTGGTACCGCTGGCCTAATCCTGCCGTGCCGCTGCAGGAGGCCGTCGACCTGGTGCGCGATCTGAACGCCCAGGGCAAGGGCGTGGTCTATCGCTACGTTCCGGTGGGCCGGCCGCTGGCGGCCATCAACGCCATCAGCGCCGGCCGCACGCCATGCAACGCGGAACGCCTGGCCTTTGAAGCCGAAGTGACGGAGCTGTTCCATCCGCCTATTTGCCTGCAGCGGCACGAGGGCGGCGGCGAGTACCTGGACGCGGGCACACGTGACCTGTGGTTAGGCTGGATGCTGCGCGCATGCCCTGCCACGCCAACGGCCCGCAAGGCCCTGGGGCAGGAGCTGCAGGCGGCGTAAGGCCAAACCACCAACAACCCATAAGGACCACCAAGCATGCGCTATGCCGTCACCATCCAATTCAATGCCCCCAGCGATCAACGCGCAGAGGCCTTGCGCGACATGATCGACCGGGAAATCACCCAGCAGAATCTGGCCTATATCGCCCGCGACCACGCAGTCACGGTCGGCCCGCTGCACAGCATCGACAGTGCGCCGATAGAGGCACCCAATTACATGCTGGAATTCCGTTCCGCTGGCAGCAACACCTGGCATCGCTCGCCGCACCCAGCCAGGCCGCAGGAGGACGCCGAAGCCTACGCCAAGGCCGCCAACGCTCAAGACCGCAGCGTGGTGTATCGCGCCGTTCCCTGGGACGGCCTATGAGCGCCCGCAAAGGCATGACACGCACAGTGTTTTCTGGTTACGGGAAAGCCGGGAAGGTCAGACGGTGGGATCTGGTGAATGCCGCTGATGGCTGGCGATGCCATGTGGTGTGCGTGGACCGAGAGCAGGACGGCATGATGGTCCGCACCTGGTCAACCGAAGGCCGCACGCTGCAGCCGTCTGAGGATGGCCGGTCGCTGGTCCTGCCTGGCACCGACACGCTATTCGTGATGCCCAGGGACGATGACGAAGGCGATCTGCCGGCATGACGCGGAACGACAACGAAAGGAAGGCATGAAAATCAGTGAACTGTCCGGCGCGCTGCTGGACTATTGGGTGGCGAAGGCGGAAGGTTTTACCGTGAAGCTCCTGGAGAACGCAGGCCCGCCTGGGCATGCTGTGGTTGTGAAACTTGTCAGCGGGACGCACTTCCATGGCTTCTACAAGCCGTCCACGGACTGGGCGCAGGCCGGCCCGATCATCGAGCGCGAAAACATCACCCTCATTCCTTCCAGTGTAGGAGGCGCTGAGGGAAAGTGGTCCGCAGAGGTCGGCATTTTCGATCATTACATCGATGACGGCCTGCCTGGACTAAGTGGCCGCGGCCGTACCGGCCCCACGCCCCTGGTGGCTGCTATGCGGGCCTTCGTGGCCGGCAAGTACGGCGACCAGGTGCCGGACCTGCCGGCGTGACGCGGAACGGGCCTTATGACAAATAGGCCCACACACCTTATACCCCTTTGTCCGACATTTAGTTATAAAGTGTCGAACACTTTCACCTTTTCTGCATGACGAAACTATGAATAATGTCACTATCGACACGGCAAAGACCCTGGTCGGTTCCAACCTGGTTACCAAGGCCATCGTGGAGTGCTTCGACGGCCGCCGCTGGTGCATCGTGCTGCGCGGCCGCGAAGAATACCTGGTGCGCTCCGCCCGCCAGTGCCCTAAAGCCTACGCCAAGGTGGAAACCGCGCTGGATGAAATCAAAGGCCTGGGCCTGCGCCATGCCGAGATCGACATGGTGAAGTGGACCCGCGACCAAGGCACCCTGGCATAAGGAGGCAACGCGATGATGCACTACGACGAGGACGGCGACGACACCACGCTGACCGAGGCCTACCGCGCGCAGCTGCAGGAAGACCTGGCCCTGGTCGACGTCGAGCTGGTGACCAGCACCGGCACCTGGCGCACGGAGCTGGAACGCCGGCGCCGCCACATCACCAGGGAGCTGGCCGCAGGCCGCTACCTGCCGATCGAGGAGGAGTAACGATGCGCTACACCTATGAGGTCAACCCACGGCCGCCCGAGCTGGGTGGCGGCTGGCGCCTGCGCTTGCTGGACCGGGGCGAGGAAGTGGGCGGCGGGGTGTTCCCGGCCGGCCAGGGAACGCCGCAGGAGGTCGCGGAGTGGTGGAACGGCCAGAACGAAGCGGAGCACGCCTGGTGGGTGGAATGGGTGCAGCATAAGCACGGGATCGACAACGCCACGCCCGCTGAGGTCCACGCCATCTACCTGCGAAATGTGGCCTACCACGAAGCCTCCGACGAGGGCGATGACTGGCTGGATAGCCGACCAAAGGATTGACAAAATAAAAAGGCCAGCGTGAAAGCTGGCCTTGTCGTTTCTGCGGGTGAATCTACATCACTAATACGTATCCTTGATGTAGTGTATGCATCAAGTATGCGGTAAGTCGCCATACATTCCGATCATGCGCAAGTGGGTGTGAAAACACTGTATATACTGTACAAACATACAGTAAAATAGCGTCATGGTCGTGTGCTTATTTCAACATTCCAATAGCCGTCAGCCGCCGCGCCGGCCGCTTGAGCTAACGCACCGACTGCCACGTGGCATGGCAGTAGCCCATGAACTCAATGCGGTCCGCCTCGTCAGGCGGCACGATATCCACCGCGTAAGCCGGGTTGTCGTTCGACAGGCGCAGGGAGCCATCCCACACGCGCTGCACGCGCTTGAAGCGCACCGTATCGGTATCGACAAAGCGCACCAGGAACACGCCGTCTGTGTTACGGATACGGCGATCCACCACCACCATTTGCCCCTCCTGGATCGAGGGAATCATCGGGTCGCCGGCAGCGACCACCAGCACCGTGTCGGCCACCGTCAGGCCATTGGAGTCCAGCCACATGCGCGGCACCTTCCAGGCGCCGTCGCGGTTGGACGAGTGGAAGTTGGCCATGTCCAGCACCGGCAAGTCCACAAAGCCCGGCACTTCGTGTTCCCCTTCCATGACGATGCCGATGCCGGCATCCACCACCACTGGCGCCGCGCTTGGCGCTTCCATCGAGCCCAGGCCGCGCAACAGCCAATCCATGCTGACGTTGTGGTTCTCTGCGATCTGCAGGCATTCGTTGGTAGGGATCGTGCCGCGAATCTTCCAGCCACTTGGCGTGGTGCGGCTGATACCAAAGTGGTTTGCCAGTTGCTCATCCTTCGTGAACCCCAGCACTTTTTTCATTCTGTCGATTATTTCTTGAACGCGGATCTTGTTAGTTTGCATATTTTAGATTTGTAAGTAATCGATTCTCGACGAAAGGACTGTACGGAGGCCGCAGTAGAGCGTAGAATTTCACGGAGCGCAACTAATATTTACGTTTAGACACTAAATATCACGCTACGTTCCGAATTATCACACATTGTAACGAGTATAGACTAGGAAATGAATACAACAAGCCGACAACATACCCGCGTACCCATCCCTTTGACCCAGGCAGAAGACGAGCAGCTGGCAGCGTTGTGCGAGCAGGAAAGGCGCAGCCGGCAGTCCATGGCCGGGATTATCTACCGTATTGGGCTGAGCACCTATCAGAAACAACAAACCCGTCAGGAATAATAGTTTGTTAATAAAAGGCTGGGGGGCCTTCTTTAATCAACCTGGTGAACACTGAGCATGCGAATCACTATCCAATGCCCTCACTGTGAAGCGCGCGCGACCGCTCGCAGCAGCAAGAAACTGAGCGACACCATGCGCGAGATCACGTACCAGTGCACCGACCCTGAGTGCGGCCATACGTATATCGCCGGCCTGGAAGTCCTGCGCACCCTGTCGCCATCGGCCAGGCCAAAACGCGGGATCAATATCCCCTTCTCCCAGCACATCGCGCGCGACATCCTCATGGAGCAGCTGCAGCTGATCTGACCAACCCCCACGCACCGGAACCCATGACTAACAACGCTCTTAACTGCACCGCCATGCGCTTCCTGCAGGCGCATGAAAATGAACACCTGGAACGCGACCGCCCGCTGCTGCTGCAGCGCTGCATCGATTACCTGGTCGACTTCTGCAACGTGTCCAGCGACACGGCCCGCGTGATTACGCACCAGGTCGACGGCGAGCTGCAAGCACGCCACTGCAAGGTCAGCATCGACTGCAGCCGTACCACCAGCTTTGCGCTGTTCATCAAGCACGAGAACGGCGACCAGGAAGCAATCACAGTGGCCGCACTGGCCCGCTTGATAGCACAGCGCCCGCAGCAACGCCTAGCCTGACCTAGCCCTCAACCACGACAGAACACGCTTGCTGCCGCGCCTGGCGCTGCGGCCAAGCCTTTTTCACGCTTACGAACTGGCAACGACCGGAAAAACACCAATAAGATGGCCTCGATTGACGAACTCAAACGACTCATTGATCTGCGCGACCTGGCGGACCGCCTGGGGCTGAAACAGGGAAAAGGTGGCGAAGACGCCCTGTATCACTCCCCGCATCACCCCGACAAGAATCCGTCGCTGTCGATCTTCGTCAACCACCCCAAGCATGGCACCGGCTGGAAGGACCACAGCCAGGATATCGGCGGCTCTTGCATTGACCTGGTGATGTTCGTCAACGGAGGCAACCCAAGCGAGGCTATGCGCTGGCTGCACGATGCCTACGCCATCCCGGTCAGCACGCCGGAGCGCAAAGACCAACCTAGGGAACCAAAGAGCCAGGTCGAATACATCGCCGATAAGGCCCTGGCCGAGCGCGAGAAGTGCCGTGACTACCTGGTAGGTCGGGGCATCAGCGCCGACGCCATCAGCACCGCTTTCCGCGCCAATACGATGGGCTACAACAGCTGGAGTAGCCCAAAAAAGCCCGCCGGCAGCGTAGGCCACGGCGGCCCTGGCGTGGCTTTCATCGTGCACGCACCTGGCACGCGCCGCGTGGTGGCGGTGGACATGCGGTATTTCGACGCGGAGCTGAACGGCGGGGTCAAGACGCAATGCCAGGGAGAGAAGGATGGTCATGGCTGGACAGCAGACCCGCGCAAGCTCGACCGCGCTCATACCGTGTACATCGTGGAAAGCCCGATCAATGCCCTGTCGATCGACTCCTGCAATAAATCCGGTGCGGCCGCCTTTGCGATCCGTGGCATTGCCAACGTGCGCAATATCGACTGGACGTTCTTGCGCGGCAAGCAGGTCATCATCTGCCTGGACAACGACCAGCCCTTCCCTGATGACCACCACCGCGCCGGCCATCGTCCAGGCCCCGAGGCAGCATGGGACCTGTATGAGGCGATCACCGCGCTGAACATCAGCGCCTTGCTGCTGGACCAGGCCGAATGGATCGATAAGGATGGTGAACCGATCAACGATGTGAACGACTACCTGCAGGCATACGGCGCCACCAAGCTGGCCAAGGCCCTGGACACCACCGAACAATGGCTAATCGCAGGCCTGCCTGGCGAAGCTGGCACCAAGGGCAAAACCCGTTTGTACCTGCCGGCACACGACTTCGCACAATACTGGAAATACCGCGTGCGCCCCGACTTCACCAGTGTCATCAGCCGCGTGGACGAGGGCGAGGAAGGCAAGACCCCACAACACAGCGATCTGTGCGGCTTCCGCGTGGCATCGCTGTCTCGTGTGTCCGTGGCCAGCGCCGTGTCGACCATGACCGGCGACGCAGACAATGCGCCAAGCGTGTTTTTCTCCGTTACCGTGCAAACGCCGCGTCATGGCCCCCAGCTGGTCCGCGACGTGATGACCGACAAGCAGGTCCATAACCTGGCGCAGTGGGGGCAGTTTGGCCCGATCTACGAACCTAAGAAATTCTCCCGAATGCTCAATATCCTGGAACGTACCGCCCACTTGGGCGCCCGCCAGGCCGCCAATTTCGTTGGCCTGGCCTGGTTGAATGGTCGCCTCTCCGTCAACGAAGGCCCGGACTGCTATTTCACGGTGCCCGAGCAGCAATGCCCATATCACAACCTCACCTTCCCTGTCGGCCCAATCCAGGATGCGGCTAAGGTGATCCGTGCCTACCAGGCGACCTTCCGCAACAACGCCGCTGCCCTGCCCCTGGTTTGGGCGCTGGGCGGCCACTTGAAGGCGATCCTGGGATTCTGGCCCCACATCACCGTCCAGGCCGGCAAAGGCGCGGGTAAATCCACGCTCACCCAGGCCATGCAACGCACCTTGGCAATGACCATGTTCTCTGGCCAAAGCCTGGAAACGGACTACCGGCAGCTGACCACCATTTCCCACACCAGCCACCCGGTCGGATGGGAAGAACTGAGCGCCCGCCGCCAAGACGTGATCGACAAGGGTATCGCGCTGCTGCAGGAGGCCTACCAATACACCGTCACCAAGCGCACGGCCGCCATGACGCAGTTCATGCCCTCGGCGCCGGTCCTCCTGGTCGGGGAAGACACACCGGTGCGTAGCCTGCTGGGCAAGCTGGTACGCACGGATCTGAACGGCCGCAAGGGCGTCAAGCTGCCGGTCGACCTGCCGCGCTTCCCTGTGCGCCAATGGCTGGAGTACCTGGCTGAGCTGGACCGCAGCGACGTGCTGGCCAAGTATGAAAAGCTGCTGGCCTATTGTCTTGGCCAGAGCCGTGGCGCCGCTGATGATGATGGCGCCAACCGTATGGCCGGCAACTACGCAGCCGTGCTACTGGCCTGGAGCTACCTGACGGACTTCGCCGGCATGGACGCCCACGAAGGTGACTTCGGCAAAGACCTGGTGGCGGAAATGAACCTGCATATCTCCGAATCGACCCAGGACCGCCAACCATGGGTCTGGATCATGGAAACCGTGCTGTCCGAGATGGACTCGGGCCGCTTCCAGCACCCGAACCGTTTCGACCAGGTGGACAACGTGAAATGCCTGCTGATCCGTCCGTCCCACATCATCGACCACATGTCTACTTCCAACCACTTGCGCGAGAAGTGGAACGGCTTGCCGGTCAAGTCGGCCAACGTGTTCAAGAAGCAGCTGATCCAGGCCGGCGTCCTGGTCAACGACAAGGAGGTCGAGCGCACGATCGGCGGCAAGCGCGTCTCTCACCTGGTCCCGCTGTCCCTGGAAGCGCTGGCCAAGTTCGGCCTGTCCGTGGCGGTGCGCAAGGAGCTGCCAGAACAACGGGGCGAGGGCTGAGAAATGAGCGAATCGGGAACCTGCATCGGCTGCAAGCACTTCACCGTCAAGCCCAGGGCCGGGATCGCAGAGCGGGACATGGACAAGTATTACCGCCAGCAGGGCTTCGGGCGATGCCGGATCGACCGGGATTCGGGGCGGTGGGTGCGGGCCGAGGCCTCCCGCCAGTGCGCCACCCTGGTGCCGATCGAGGCGGCACAGATCGCGGCCCGCCGGCGCCACCTGGCCCTACACCAGGCATAAAAAAGGCCACCGTCCTGGTGGCCTTTCTCTTTGGTGCCCTGCCCTACTACGCACCGCGGCGTTTGCGCTGTTCCTCGCTCCACATTTTCATGGCCATGCCCAACGCACCGGCACGGCTCAGGCCCAGGTATTCGGCATCCTGGTCAAAATCTTCCAGGATCGCGCCGTCCACCGTCACCGTAATGGGCACTTTGCGCTTGCGCAGCTTCAGCGGCACTTCCGCTACTGGCGCCGGAGCCGGCGCCGCTGGTGCGGCCGCCGCAGCTGGTGCCGGTTCCGACAAGTTGTCTGCGCTGCCGATCATTTGTTGCAGCCTGGCTTCCTGTTCCGGTGACTTACTGCGGGCGGGGCGAGGGACAATCTTCGTATTCATAGGGTTCACTCCAATTACATTGTTTCTACATCATCTTGATGTGGTTGCGCATCATCCTGATGCGTGCCTACATCAACTTGCGGTTTATCGAATGTATAGGTGCCGGCCAGCGTATCGAGGATGGCTTGCACCACCGCCGCCACTTCCTCCTGCGCCTTCGCGTCAAATGGCGTGTAGGCCGCCACCGGGATGCCGCGCGCACTGGCGCGGTCTACAGCAATCCGCACCCGCATGCGTTCGGGATAGACCGGCGTGTTATATGCCGCCACCTGGGCGATCGCTTCGGCGTTGGATGCTTCCATATTCCGTGGGTGGGCCTTGTTCAAGAACGGCATGATCTTGAAATCGTTCAGCGGCAGCATTTCCTGCACCACCTGGTACATGTCATCGTAAGCCCACAGTTCAAACGAGCCAGGAGCAAAAGGGATCACCAGTAGGTCGGTGACGCCAAGGGCCGCCCGCAGGCCGCCCGAGTCGCGGCCGCCCACGTCAATGATGCTGTAGTCATAGTCCGGCGCCTGCAGCCGAACCTGGGACAGCAGCGACTTGCCATCCTTGTAGCTCGACACCGCGATCGGGGGAAAGCCGGCGGCCTCCCGCTGCCCCAGCGCCAGTTCAGCTGTGTGCTGCTTGGTGTCAGCGTCGAACACCTTGACCTTGTGTCCTGCAGCGGTCAGGAAGGCCGCGAGCTGGACGGCGACAGCCGACTTGCCGACCCCTCCCTTTGTGTTGCCGATGGTGATAATAGCCATGTTTGCATTACCTTATGTTGATGTGTGGGCGATTGTAGCTATACGGTGAAATTACATCAAACGTACATCATGATAATGTTGGATCGTCGCCACGGGCAAACGCTTCCAGGGTAGTCAACACTGCCTGGTAAGCATCCAGCACTTCCTCTACGGCGGTGCGGACATGCACCACTTCGCCACGAGAGCACCCATTGCCACGAACCAGCGCCGACACGGTCTTGGCATCGCGCCAGGTGAAGCGCAGCGCCTGGTGAGGTTTGCAGGCCCGCACATTGAACACCTCATAAGCTGCCTGATTCGGTGCAACATCAAACGTGAGATACGTATTTCCGCAGCGCACGATGTAGCAGGGCGCATCGCCCAACGTGTCCAGCTCTGCCAGGGCTTGGGTGTACTCAGCTACAGCCATTTGGGTGTCTTCCTGAACGTTCTTCATTTTCAATCCTTTCATCATTGCCCACGACAGGGCAGGGTCAGTGTCAAGTACGGATGCAACTATGTTTACATCAACTATACATCAACTTGATGTGCAACTGACCGCAACATTACATCAACTTAATGTTTACTGCAAGTTGATGTAAACATGATGTATTAATTTTGCGACGGATACCTGCGGCCCTGGCGCAGCAAGCCAGGCAGGCGAGCCCAGGCCGGCGGCCGACCTCAAGCCTCAATTCAGTTCCAAGACATAGGGAACGCAAAAAACCCGTGGATTGCAGCCCGTTTTTAAGCTAAGTCTTTGATTCTTGAGCAAACACCTTCCACGGCGACCCCTGTTTTTTCCACGGATTGCCTTTGTTTTTCCACGGATTGCCGTTTAGCCCTCTCTGTCGCCGTCCCGCCCCCTTCTTCTTCTTCTTTTCTTTAAGTTATTGAATAGAAAGAAGAAAGAAGACAGAGAAAAAGAAATGCCCCAAGACACGTATCCACACACCCATCCAGCTTTTCCACGACTTTTTACAACTGCCTCTTTTTTCATCCACGACTTTTTCCTGTGGACCTGGTCATTTCCGTGGATTCCACGATTTAACAAACTCAACAGAATCAACTACTTAGAACGAAAATCGGCGCCATCCACGAATCCACGGCGATTTGTCCCCGTGGCCTCGATCATTTCCAAGCCCTCGTCTGACTTGCGAAAAACCTGCCATAACTGCATCAATCCGCATCAAAATCAGGCGGCTGGAATCGGCAAGCGGCCTTACACCAGGCTGAAAAACACAAAAGTCTGCGGCTGCATCAAAACAGGGACCTCGATATAAGCCGGAGGCGGGGAGGGGCCTCCGAAAAGGCGGGTAGGGGAGGGGCCGTAGGACGGCGCCAGAGGCCCTACAGGACGTTCAAGGGCAAACAACGCCAAAAGGCCTGCGCGCATCAGTTCGGCCTTCCTGATACGTTCTATGCGGTCCTGAGGCCACCCAGAAAGCGGGGGGAGCTGGCCACTAAAGCAGGGATGACCCCTGCCCTGGCTCTAGGGGTTGACGAAATTGTGAGTAGGGATGAAGAGCGGGCCGCCGCGACCGAGAGGGCGCGGGGTTTCGGCCGGCGTCAAGGAGGGCAGGTGCCCGAAGCCCCAAGGGCGTAGCCCGCTGGGGTGAGCCGGTAGCCCCCCGCCGTGGTAGCGGGCGCGGCCCGGAGGGACGCGAGGGGCGTATCCCGGCGAAGGTCTGCCCGAGGCACGGGACCGGGGATCTGGGGGTTGTTCAGTTGTCCAGTGAGGGCTTGCCCTCACGCTCCTTGTGCGCCGCGAAGCGGTGCAGTCACTTTTTCTTCCCAGCCCGAAGTGGGCACCAGACAGGTGCATACAACCTAATAGGGCAAATGTGGGCGGAAATATTGCAAGAAGCCTTATTTCTCTAGGGCTACTTTGAAAATATGATTACGCACGACGGTGCGCAGTATTACGCACCACCGTTCGTAGTACTGCGAACCATGGTGCGTAGTGTTGCGCAAATAAGAGGCTAGGTTTTCGGTGATCCGACACTGCAACAGCGTGCGTTGTCGTTTGTGCGAAAGAATACGCGCCCTGGTGCGTAGCACTACGAAAAGACGGTGTATGCAAACCACTTAGAATTGCGCAACCTATGCATTGCAAATGCGTGATCTATGCACTACCATGCGTAACCATAGCATTCACGGGAGCAATCATGGCAGAAAACATCACACTTCCCCAGGAGGAAGAGGAATCGCAACGCGGGAATAAGTCTCAAGGGTGGTTGCAGTCGGATAAAGCGGCACACCAGGCAATGTGGAAACTTGGGATTCAGCATCCAATGGCGCTCTCCGTGTTGCACTTCATGGTGTCAAAGCTCTCACGCGGAACAAATGGCGTTGTCATGAGCGCGGCCGCGATGGCCAAGCAAATGGGAATTTCCCAGCGCACAGTTCAAAATACGATCGTTGTATTGCGCGACTGCAAGTTTGTGCAGGTCTTGAAGTCTGGCAATGCGAATGTGTACATCATCAATTCGCGCGTTGCCTGGCAAGGTGAACGGGGCGCCCGCTTCGCCTCATTCAACGCGCAAATTCTGGTGGATGAATCGGAACAGTCCCAGCAGGTCGATGAGCTGATCGAGCAGGCCGATCAAATGTACGCTGTGCCAGTCATGCATTTCAATGAGGAGATCCAGCTGAACACGATCGAGCCGTCACCGCCAGAAACCCCGCAGCAGGGTAGTTTGCTGTAGCTCGCATACCAGCAAGAATAAGTAGACATGATGTATTTAATACGTCATGTCTACATAGGAATGATGTAATCTAGACCGGTGTCGGCCCGATGGGGTCGCCCTGGTAGCCGCGCTTCCCAGGGCGCAGGATCTGGCACCACCAGGCCATGCCTGTCAGCTTCCGGCTAATCGGGTCACGCTCCTGGCCACGAATAGTCATCACGCCATCTTCGGCAAACATCATCACCGCATCCAGCAGTTCGGGAAACACCTGGCGTTGGCCATCGTCAGCCAGCAGGTAGGCCTTCATCATGTGGCGCTTGTGGTGCTCGTCCCAGGACTCCTTGTAGACCAGCCAGCCCTCCTGGCTGCCTTCTGATCGCAGCACGGCCAGCCGGTGCCTGGGCAGGGGCCGACCGCCGTCTTCGTAGAGTTGAAATGCGCGCACGTACATGCGGCCATTTTACTGTATGCGCAACCAGTCTTTTCCGCGTGGCTCCGGCCTTACTCACCATCCAGGCTGTACGGCGTGAACCTCACCACTTCCTCGCCCATCCAGTCATTGAGCTGCCGCAGGCGATCCTGCAGGGGCTTAATTTCATTGCGGCCAAAGACCTTGGCAGCCGTGGCCGGGTCGCTGAAACCGCCTGTATTGCTTGGCACGACGCCCAGCAGTTGCGGCGGGATCCGGTGTGCGGCCAGCATGTCGTCACGGCTCACGTTCTTGATGTTGAAAAACTCGTCCTTGGCAGTGACTTCGGATACCGGAATCAACTGGATGCCATCCTTCTTCCCGTTCGGCGCGTACATGAACAGGTTACGGAAATTGCCCGGCCCCTTGCTCTCTTTCAGCGCCTTGCGCAGCGCGGCCACATCGGCCTCGCTATGGGCCGCGTCGGTCATGTACAGGATGAAGCCGGCGTGTGAACCGTTCTCGTAATAGCGGCGGCGGAATAGGGTAGCCGACTCGTTCAGCCAGGCCGAATGCAGCGCCCCCAGGTATTCGGGCAGGCCATAGACTTCCTGGTTAATGTCGGGTGTCATCAGGTGGAAGATCGATCCGTGTTTGAACTCATGGTCGCCGCCGGCGCCGTCCAGGAAGAAGTACTGGCCTTCCTGCAGGCCGCGCCGGGTGTATTTGGCCAGTGCCGGCACCAGCTGCAGCGGGCGCCCGAGCTGGTTGTCTTGGCGCTCCAGGTAGCCATTGCCGAAGGTAATCTGGTCCAGGGCAAAGCGGCCGAAGGCGGCGCGGGACAGCAGCTTGTGCGGGATGAAAGTGGAGGCCAGTACATTGGCCTTGAAGTACAGCGCCGAGCTGTGGTGCGTACCGGCGCGGAACGACTTGGCCAGGCCGCCGAAGTTGACCGGCGGGTCATACCATTTGCCGTTGGACATACATTCGGCGTAGTTGAGGATCTCGGCCCGGTCCATGATGGGCGTAGGATCGCCAAAGGTGAACGCCTCGATATCGGCTGCAGGGCGAGCTGCAGCCGGCGCAGTGGTCGCCGCGCGGTGTTTTTTGGTCATGCGTAAATCTCCAGGATTGAGGTATTGGTAGCGGTGCCGCCTTCCAGCGGTTCGTTGCCCATGGCATGCAGGCAGGCCCACGCCAGGTCGGCGTGCCCTGTCTCTTGGCTGTAGCCGGCCGCGTAAGTGACCTGGCGGCCGCTGGCCGTAACGGTCTTGCGGATCGCCAGAAACGCCGCGGCTAAATCGGTCCAGCCGGCGTCGAACTCCAGGCGGCCGTTGCCGACCACCGACAGGCCTTTCAGGACCAGGCGGCCTTTGACTTCCGGCGAGTACTGCAGGGCGACAACAGCGGGATAGAACACCTTGACCAGCTGGTGAACGCCGGCGCCAATGCCGGTGGTGTCGATCGCCATGTAGGTCACGTTGTACTGTGAGCAAATTTCCTTGATGCTCGATGCCTGCGCTTCAAAGTCCATCCCGCGCCACTGGTGCTTGGCCAGCACGCGGAATTTGCCGCCAGGGACAGCCGGCGGCGCCAGGACAATGCAGCCGGCCGAGTCGCCCGACAGGGCAGGGTCATAGCCGACCCATACCGGCCGGTGGCCAAACGGCCGCAACGCCAGGAACTTGACGTCTTCCCACTCGACCCAGGTATCGACCATGCAGCGCTGCAGGTCGGCAAACTTGAAGATGGACGCCGTGTCATCAATGAACTGGCACATCAGCAAGTTGGCGTATTCCTCCGCGCTGTACTCCATGCGCAGTTCGTCCAGGTCGAACAGGTTGCAGCCGGCGCCGTGGGCATCTTCCACCGTCACGATCTGGCGCCACTGGCGGTCCTCGCACAGCCGGCCTTCCGACAGGGCGGCGTGGGACACGTCCAGGTGGATATGCTTGGATTTGTCACGTCCACGATTGAAGTGCGAGCCATCCCAGAACGGATAGGCGCTGTGGCTCATGGCGGAAGGCGTGGAGAAGTAGGTCTTGCGCCATTGCTTGTGCATGGCCATGCCGGAAGCAACCTTGTTCAGCTCCTTGAACTTCGGCACCCAGAAATACTCGTCAAAGTAGAAGTTGCCGTGGTAGGACTGCGCCGTGCGGGCATTCGTGCCCAGGAAGTACAGGTGAGCGCCGTTCTCCAGCACGATCGGATCGCCGCGCAGCTCGATGCCGCAGACCTCCTTGGCGAACTGTGTGATGTACTGCTTGAACACATGCGCCTGGGCCTTGCTGGCGGACAGGAAGATTTGATTGCGGCCTGTCTCCAGCGCATCGAGCAGCGCTTCGCGGGCAAAGTACCAAGTGGCACCGATCTGGCGCGACTTCAGGATATTGCGCGTGCGGCGGTCGCCCTGGCGGTACCACACCTTCTGGTAATCGAACAGCGAATCGAGGAAGGCCTCGCGGATCTTCTCCACCTGGTCCGCGTCGAATTCGTTGTTGCCGCCCTTCTTGCGCTTGGCATCCTGCCGAGACAGCTTCGGGTTCAGGTCGCTTTCCTTCCCGGTCTGTTCGTACTTCGCCACCCGTGCCGACTGGCCCATTTGCCGCATCAGCAGGTCAATCTCCTTGAAGTCGCGGCCGTCCTTTTCCGGCTTGGAAATGAGCGCGATCAAACGTGTTTCGATGCACGTTTCAATGCGGTCCATCGGCGTGGCTTTGTCCCACTCATCACGCTGCTTCCAGGCTTCCACGGTGGCGCGCTTCAAGCCCAGTTGGCGGGCCACGGACGAAATGCGCCAGCCCTGCCAGTACAGGGCACGGGCGGCGCGGCGCGGGTCGAAATCGGTCTGTTCGGTGGTGATGGAGTCGAGCATGGGTCGAAGCGTAGGGCCACGCGCGCGCGAGAGCATCAAGAGGGCGCTGTACCCACCGCCGGCACAGCGCCCGCTCGTTGAGCCAAGGGGCGCGACACGACAACATGAGCATGGTCAACACCACTTAACCATGTTGGAGAAAAAATGCACCGAATCACCGTTTTCAAATCCCGCTCGATGGGCCGCACCCTGGCACTGGTTGCCTTCGGCTCTCTGGCCTTCGCCGCCAACGCTCACGCCGGTACCGGTGGTTCGCTGCCGTTGGACCCAGCCAGCGCAACCAGCCTGGGCCTGATGGGCCTGGGCGCCTTCGGCACCGTCACCACCGGCGGCAACAACCTGTCGGACAAGACCAAGTTCTTCCGCATCGCCAAAGAGGGCGCCACCACCGACGGCCGCACCATCGAACGCGACTGGCTGGAACAGATGGCCGCCAACTATGACCCGGTCAACGTCTACGGCGCCCGTATCAACCTGGAGCACATCAAGGGCTATACCCCGGATGGCCCATTCAAGGCCTACGGCGACGTGCTGGCCCTGGAAACCCGCGAGGAAGCGGACGGCAAGCTGGGCCTGTACGCCCAGATCAAGCCGACTCCGGAGCTGGTGGCCATGACCAAGGCCGGCCAGAAGGTCTACACCTCCTGCGAGATCAACCCGAAGTTTGCCGATACCGGCGAAGCCTACCTGGTGGGCCTGGCCGTCACCGACAGCCCGGCCAGCCTGGGCACTGAAATGCTGACTTTCGCGGCCAAGAACCCGGCCACCCTGGCCAAGCGCAAGAAGGAGCCGGACAACCTGTTCAGTGCCGCCGAAGAAGAACTGGTGCTGGACATGGAAACGCAAAGCGTTGCCACCTTGCTGCTGTCCAAGGTCAAGGCCTTGCTGGGCACCAGTGAGAAAGCCCAGGACAAGGCCACTGATGCCCGCTTCGCTGACGTCAATGCGGCCGTGATCGAACTGGCCACCCACACCACCGCGACGATCGAGAAACTGACCGCCACCATCACCGAACAGGGCAACACCATCAAGGAACAGGCCGAGGCCATGGAAGCCCTGACCGCCAAGCTGTCGGCCCAGCCTGACAACACCCCGCAGCGACCGCTGGCCACCGGCGGCAGCAACCAGGCCAAGACCGACTGCTGATTCACTGCCCAACCCACTTAACACCGGAGAAACTTACATGCAGAACCATACCCGCCTGGCCTATAACGCCTACGTCCAGGCTATCGCCAAGCTGAACAATGTCGATGACGCCAGCCTGAAATTCAGTGTTGCCCCATCGGTACAGCAAACCCTGGAGAAACGCATCCAGGAATCCAGCGAATTCCTGGGCAAGGTCAACATCGTGCCCGTGACCGAACAGAAGGGCGAAAAGCTGGGCCTGGGCGTGACCGGCACCATTGCCGGCACCAAGGACACCACCCAGGGCCCGCGCACGCCCAACGACCCAACCAACCTGGCGGGCAAGGACTACGAGTGCACGCAAACCAACTTCGACACCGCATTCCGCTATAACAAGCTGGACATGTGGGCGAAGTTCCCGAACTTCCAAACCCAACTGCGTGACGTGATCGTCAAGCAGCAGGCGCTGGACCGCATCATGATCGGTTTCAATGGCACCTCCCGCGCGCCAACGTCCAACCGTGCCGCCAACCCGCTGCTGCAGGACGTGAACAAGGGCTGGCTGCAGAAGTACCGCGAAGAAGCGCCGGAACGCGTCATGAAGGAAGGCGCGCACGCTGGCGAAGTGCGTGTTGGCGCAGCGGCCGGCGCCGACTATGCCAACCTGGACGCGCTGGTGTTCGACGCCACCAACAACCTGATCGATCCGGTACATGCCGAGAATACCGACATGGTGGTGATCTGCGGCCGCGCCCTGCTGGCGGACAAGTATTTCCCGATCATCAACAAGGAGCAGGACAACACCGAAAAGCTGGCCGCTGACATCATCATCAGCCAGAAGCGTATCGGTGGCCTGCCGGCGGTGCGTGTTCCCTTCTTCCCAGCCGACAAGCTGATGATCACGCCACTGTCCAACCTCTCGATCTACTACCAGGAAGGCGCGCGCCGCCGCAACCTGAAGGACGAGCCGGAAAGCGACCGCATCGCCAACTACGAGTCCAGCAACGACGCCTACGTGGTGGAAGACCTCGGCGCCGGCTGCCTGGTGGAAAACATCAAATTCACCTGGGCACCGTAATGAAGACCCCCGCACAACGCCACTATGAGCGGGTGCGTGCAGCGACGGCGGCAGCGGCCGCTGTCGCCAACGATGGCATGGCCGGCGCCAGCGCTTACGAGCTGATGCTGGTCAAGCTGCACACCGATCGCCGCCGCCTCAAGGATATCCAGTCGATCGAACAGAAGGTCAAGGTCAAGCGCGACGAACTGCTGCCGGACTATGTGGAGTACGTCAACGGCGCCGTGTCCAGCGGCCGCGGCGCCCAGGATGAAGTGCTGACCACCGTCATGGTGTGGCGCGTGGACGTGGGCGACTTCGACGGCGCCCTGCAGATCGCGGTCTATGCCTTGAAGCACGGCATGACGCTGCCCGACCAGTACGACCGCACGCTGGCCACGGTGCTGGCCGAGGAAGTAGCCGACACCACCCTCAAGGCCTTGAAGCTGGATCCGGCCGCAGTGGTCGACACGCGCCTGCTGCTGGAGGTTGCAGCGCTGACCGATCCGCACGATATGCCGGACCAGGTGCGCGCCAAGCTGCGCAAGGCGATCGGCTACTCGCTGATGGCCGCACAGCCGGAAGCGGCCCTGCCGCACCTGGAACGCGCCTTGGAGCTGTCCGACAAGGTAGGCGTCAAGCAAGACATTACCCGGCTGCAGAAGCAGCTGGGCGCTGGTGGCAAACCACCCACCGGCACGTAACGAGCCCCCCGGCCTGGGCGGCGCCGGCTGACGATCGGAAAACCTGACGGCTTACCCGATCCGACGCCGGCCCACCGCCCACTTTTACCGAATACAGACCATGAGTTTCATCGCCACCGCCCCAGCCAGCACGCCGACCACGCCAGCCGATGCCCTGACCGTGACGAATGACGGCTTTTTCCCCAACATCGACCTGGCCAAGCTGCGTGAAGTCGCGCGCCTGGACGGCACGATCACCAATGCCCGCCTGCGCGATGCGGCCATCTTGGCCGTGGTCAGCGTCAACGACGAGCTGCAGGACTGGAAAGCCTTGCAGATGGCCGCCGGCACCATCCGCCTGGATCAGCTGGGGCCCCAGATTGGCGGCATCAGCGTGCAAGCGGCCCGCTACTTCACGGCCGTCTACCGCACGGCCAGCGCCGACCTGTCCGGCCGCTACCGCAGCTTCGACAGCACGCCGGAAGGACTGGCCAAGGCCGAGCGCATGGAAGCGACCATTGGCGACGACCTGCAGGCCGTGCGCTGGGCCATCCGTGACCTGCTGGGCCAGCCCCGCACCACCGTGGACCTGATCTGATGGCCACCGTGCGTACCCAGCAGGGAGAAACCGTGGATGACCTGGTGTGGCGGGCATTCGGACGCACTGCCGGCCTGGTTGAGCTGGTCTACGAACTCAACCCCGGCCTGGCCGACCTGGGCACGATCCTGCCCAGCGGTATCACCGTCACCCTGCCAGAACGGCCGGCACAAAAACCCACCGCCCCGCTGCTGCAACTGTGGGACTGAACCCAAGGAACCAATATGGCAGAACCTAGCACCACCACCACGGCGATCGCTGCCGGCATCGGCCTGGCCAGCCTGGCCCCCGGCATCGATGGCAACGCCCTGATCGGCGCCTTTGCCGGCGCCGCCCTGCTGGTTGTCAGCTCGCAGGACCTGAGCCTGGGCAAGCGCTTCGCTTACCTGGTCATTTCCTTCATTGCCGGCTACCTGGGCGCGCCCGACCTGGTGCGCATGAGCCCGATCCAGTCCACTGGCGTGGCGGCATTCATCGTGGCGGCGCTGTCGATCGCCGTCACGCTGCAGCTGCTGGAGCGCGTCAAAACGCTGGACCTGTTTGAACTCTTGCGCAGCAAGAAGGAGAAATGACCATGTCGTCTTACGCCTTCGCCCTGATCGCCTTCCTGGCCTACGCCCTGACGTGCGTGCGCCTGCTGCTGTACCGCAAGGAGGGCGCCCGCCACCGCCACCACGTGTCCTGGATCGCCTGGGGACTGCTGGTGATCCTGGCCGGCTCGTCCGTCGAGCTGGCCGTCGACGGCCACCCGATCGGCGTATTTGAGGCCGCCCGGGCGGTCCTGCTGTTCCTGTTTGTGTTCGGCGTCCGTGGCAACGTGGCGCGCCTTTTATGGAGTGAATGACTATGACCCTACTGTGCAAGATCGGCGCCAAAGGCGACGGCGTGGCCCTCCTGCAGCGCCGCCTGGCGCGCGCCGGCTACCCGGTCCCGATGACCCATGTGTTTGACGAGGCCACCGAGCGGGCCGTCATGGCCGCGCAGGCCGCCGCCGGCCTGGTGGTGGATGGCATCGCCGGCCCGAAGACTTTCACGGCCCTGGCCGGCGCCGTACCGCCGCATTACCTGGGCGCGGCCGACCTGCAGCGCGCCGCCGATACCCTGGGCGTGCAGCTGGCCGCCGTGCGGGCCGTCAACGAGGTGGAATCGCTGGGCCACGGCATGCTGCCTGATGGCCGGCCGGTAATTCTGTTTGAACGCCACGTGTTCTGGCAGCGGCTGGAATCGCATGGCATCGACCCGGCCCCGCTGGCGGTGCGCTACCCCAGCCTGGTGTCGACCGAACCAGGCGGCTACCAGGGCGGGAGCGCCGAATACGTGCGCCTGGCCACCGCCATGACCATCCACGCCGCCGCCGCACAGGAGGCCTGCAGCTGGGGCGGTTTCCAGATCATGGGCTACCACTGGAAGGGTCTGGACTACGCCGGCATTGACGATTTTGTCGAGTGCATGAAGGAGGGCGAGGCGCAGCACCTGGAGGCCTTTGTGCGCTTCATTGCCGCTGACAAGGACCTGCTGGCTGCCCTCAAGGGCCGCAAGTGGGCGGCCTTCGCCAAGGGCTACAACGGCAAGAACTACGCCCGCAACCTGTACGACGCCAAGCTGGCCCAGGCCTATGACAAGTACGTGGCCCTGGACAAGGAGGCCGCGTGAACGCGCGCCTGGCGGCGCTGCTGCTGGCCCTGGCCGTGGCCGGCGCCATGGCCTGGTATGTGGACGAGCTGCGCGACGACCTGCAGGCCAGCCAGAAAGACCTGGCTACGGCCAGCCAGGCCGCCATGGACAGCCAGGAGGTCATCCGCACCCTGCAGGCGACCCAGCGCCGCAATGACCTGGCCCGCAAGCGCTTGGAAGCCACCCAGGCTGGCATCCGCACCGAGCTGGCCAGCCGTGAAACCCTGATAAGGACCCTGCAAGATGAAAATGAGCAAATTCGTGCCTGGGCTGCTGCCCGCCTTCCTGGCCCTGTTGTCCGGCTGCGGGAGCACGGCCCCATTGTTGGCGCCGCAGGTTATCGTCAATTCCTGTCCGGTGGTGCAGCCCTGCCGTCTGCCGGCAGTGTCGGCGAAGACCAACGGTGACCTGAACCTGGCCGTCGACCAGGCCGAGGCGGCTTGGGCCGAGTGCGCGGCCGTGGTGGACACCATCGTGGACTGCCAGGCGAAGGCGGCCGGCCATGATTAAGCCGGCCAGCCTGCGCCAGGCGATCACGGCAGCCGTGCCAAGCCTGGAAGCCGATCCGGACAAGTTCCTGGTATTTGCCGACGCCGGCGCCATCGCCGCCAACGGCGTCTCCTCCCTGTCGTTTGAATACCGCTACACCCTCAACCTGATCCTGACCGACTTCGCCGGCGATGCCGATGCGGTGTTCGTCGCGCTGCTGGCCTGGGTGCAGCGGCACCAGTCCGACCTGCTGGACAACCCGGACAAGCGGGCCAAGGCAATCACCTTCGAGGTGGACCACTTGAACAACGCGACCTGCGACCTGTCGATCAAGCTCCCGCTGGCCGAGAGCGTGCGGGTCACGGTCGGGGCGGATGGCCAGCCGATCGTCGCGCACCTGGACGAGCCGGTACCGGAATGGACCCTGCGCAGCCTGGGCGGTTAAATGGACGATCTGTCAGCGCTGGAGGACTGGGCCGGGGCGTTGCTGGCGAAACTGGACCCGGCCGGCCGGCGCGCGGCGGCCGCCGATATCGGCAAGGCGCTGCGGCGTAGCCAGCAGCAGCGCATCCGCGAGCAGCGCAATCCGGACGGCGCCGCGTTTGAGGCGCGCAAGCCGCGCCAGGTGATGGAAAAAGGCCGGCTGCGCGAGAAGCAGGGCCGGATCAAGCGGCAGATGTTCACCAAGCTGCGCACCTCCCGCTTTTTCAAGATCCAGAACGATGCGGCCGGCGTGGCGATCGGCTTCTCGGGCCGGGTGGCGCGCTTGGCGCGGATCCACCAGGAGGGGGAACGCGCCCCCGTGACTGAGGGCGGGCCGTCCTACCAGTACCCGGTGCGCCAGCTGCTGGGGGTGACAGACGCTGAACGCACCCTGATCCGCGACCGGCTGCTGGAACTGTTGACCAGGTAAGGCCGGCGCCAGGCTAGGCAGCCAGGCGCTCCTGGCTGGTGGCGTAGTAGGTGGGGTTTAATTCACAGCCGGTCCAATTCAGGCCGGCTTCCTTGGCGGCCACCAGGAAGGTGCCCGATCCGCTGAACAGGTCCAGCACGGTGCCACCCTTGGGCACCAGGCGCACAATCTCGCGCGCCATGGCGATCGGCTTTTCGGTCATGTGTCGCTTCTGCGTCTCCAGGCGGAACGGGAACACGCCCGGCAGGTAGACGCCGCTTTGCTCCAGCTTGCCCTTGCAGGCCCAGACGATGAATTCCGCTTGTTGCTTGAAGCCGCCATTGCGCGGCCTGGCGCGGCCGGTGGTCTTGTCCCATACGGCGATGCCCTGAATGCGGAAGCCGGAGGCCTGGATCACGTCGGTCAACGCCGGCAACTGGCGCCAGTCAATGAAGCACACCACCATGCCGCCTGGCTTCAAGGCCCGGAAGGCGCCACCCAGCCAGCCCTGGCACCAGTACTGCCACGAGCGCTGGTCCATGTTGTCGAAATCGAACTCGGCGTAGTCCTGGCGCGTGGTGGCGTTGATGTACTTCTCGCCTGGCGCCTTGGCCCTCGCGCTGATGTGCAGGCCGCCCGAGCAGTAGGGCGGGTCCGTCAGCAGCATGTCGATCGAGTTGGGCGGCAAGGCGCGTACAAACTCGCTGGCGTCGACCTGGTGCAGCTTGTTCAGCCAAGCCGGCGCCACCTGGTCCTGGGTCATCGGGTGATTCTGTTCCACTTCATTTCTTTCCTGGTTCATGGGGGCGCGCAAGCCCTGCGCGCCATGGGGATACGCCCATTTTCGGTACTGCGCGCCGGCAGATCACGGCGAGGCAGACGTACCCGTAGCGGGCACGGCGCCCGCTTGCTGACTCATGCGCGCGCGTAGCCCACCATGACTACATGAGCACTACCGAACAAAACCGCCTGTTGTTAAACCTGATCCGCAAAGGCATCGTTTCCGCCGTCGATCACGACAAGGAAGTGTGCCGCGTCGAGACTGGCGAACTACAAACGAACTGGATTCGCTGGCTGGCCCTGGCCGCCGGCGACACCCGCGACTGGAACCCGCCGGAAGTGGGCGAGCAAGTGCTTGTCCTCTCGCCAGGCGGCGACCTGGCCTGTGGCGTGGTCCTGCGTGGCATCACCAGCGACGACAAGCCGGCACCGACCCATACGCCGAGCGCCCACCGCCGTGCCTACCCGGACGGTGCCGTCATCGAGTATGACCACGCCGCGCACGCGCTGGTGGCCACGCTGCCGGCTGGCGCAACGGTCTTGCTGCAGGCGCCTGGCGCTGTGACGGTCAAGACCAGCTCCGCGACCGTGGAAGCGGACCAGGCACTGATCAAGGCCAATGCCATCACCCTGGACGCCGCCAACACCACGTGCACCGGCAACTTGAACGTGAAAGGCGCCATTGCCGGCGAGGGCGAAATCAAGGCTAAGGGCGACGTGAAGGCTGACGGCGACGTCAAGGCCGGCGCCATCAGCCTGGGCGGCCACCACCACAAGGAAAACGGCAACATGACGGACGGCCCGCAATGATCGGCATGAACGCACTTACCGGCCGCGCCATTTCCGGCCTGGACCACCTCTACCAATCGATCGGCCAGATCCTGACCACGCCGCGCGGATCCCGCCTGCAGCGCCGCCGCTTCGGTTCCGAGCTGTTTGACCTGGTAGACGCCCCGAACAACCAGGCCACCCGCCTGCGCGTCTACGCCGCAATTGCCACCGCCCTGATGCGCCAGGAGCCACGCCTGCAGCTGCGCCGTGTCGGCCTGGCCGAAGTCACCAGCGCCGGCGCCGTGGTGTTCGACATCGAGGGCACCGCCACCGACACCGGCGAGCCGATCGCCACGGCCGTGCCTGTCTCCGTGCGGGGTGGAGCATGAGCATCATCAACCTGGCCAACTTGCCGGCGCCGGACGTGGTGGAAGCGCTGGACTTTGAAACGATCCTGGCCGATCGCAAGGCGCACCTGGTGTCCCTGTACCCGGCTGAGCAGCAGGCCGAAGTCGCGCGCACGCTTGCCCTGGATTCTGAGCCCTTGACCATCTCCCTGCAGGAGAACGCTTACCGCGAGCTGGTATGGCGCCAGCGCGTCAACGACTCGGCCCGCGCCGTGATGATCGCTTTTGCCCGCCGTGGCGACCTGGACCAGCTGGCGGCCCGCTACAAGGTGTTCCGCTTGGTCATCAAGCCGGCCGACAACAACACCACGCCGCCGACTCCGGCGGTGATGGAGGAAGACGACGCACTGCGCGAGCGCGCCTTGCTGGCCTTTGAAGGCCTGTCCGTGGCCGGCCCGCGCAACGCCTACGTGAAGCACGCCCGCGATGCGGACGGCCGCGTGGCCGATGCCAGCGCCATTTCGCCGCAACCATGCGATGCGCTCATTACCGTCCTGGCCACCACCGGCGACGGCACCGCCCCGGCCGACCTGCTGGCCAAGGTCGCGGCTGCCCTGAACGACGAGGACGTGCGCCCGGTAGGTGATCGCGTCACCGTGCAAAGCGCCGCCATCCAGAACTACGAGATCCGCGCCACTTTGTTCCTGGAACAAGGCCCCGAGGCCGAGCCGATCCTGCAGGCGGCCGCAGCGCGCGCCGACGCCTACCGCAACCAGCAGCGCCGCCTGGGCCGCGACGTGAACCGCTCCGCCATCACGGCCGCGCTGCACGTCGAGGGCGTCACCAAGGTGGTCCTGGAGCAGCCGGCGGTCGACCTGCCCCTGGATGCCACCCAGGCGGGCTACTGCACCGCCGTGACGATCCTGAACGGGGGCGTCGGTGGATAACCTGCTGCCGCCGAACGCCACCCCGCTGCTGCGCCGCCTGGCCGAAGTGGGCGCCGTCATCGATGGCGTGCCGGTCCCGCTGCGCGACCTGTGGAACCCGGACACCTGCCCGGTGCAATTCCTGCCCTTCCTGGCCTCCGCCTTTTCGGTCGATCGCTGGGATGCGGCCTGGTCAGAAAAGACCAAGCGCGCCGTCATCAAGTCGGCCTATTTCGTCCACAAGCAGAAGGGCACCATCGGTGCCCTGCGCCGTGTGGTCGAACCCCTGGGCTACCTGATTCGTGTGCTGGAGTGGTGGCAGGCCGAGCCACCAGGCCCGCGCGGCACGTTCCGGCTGGACGTGGGCGTGCTCGATACCGGCATCACCGAGGAAATGTACCTGGAGCTGGAGCGCCTGATCGATGACGCCAAGCCCCTGACTCGCCACCTTCTTGGCCTGGCCATTTCCATGGAAACGCGCGGCTCCGCCTACACCGGCGTGTCCGCCTACTTTGGCGACGAATTGACCGTCTACCCGTACACCCCTGACGTGATCGTGTCCTCCGGCGTGGTGGCTGCAAGCATCGCCACCCACCTGATCGACACCCTGACCGTCACCCCGAAAACCGCTTGAGGAAACCATGCCACAAACTTACTACTGCCTTCTGACCAAGATAGGCGAAGCCAAGGACGCCAACGCCAAGGCGCTGGGCACCGCCATGAAAATCACCGATATGGCCGTTGGTGACGGCAACGGCGTGCTGCCGGTGCCCGATCCTGGCCGCGATCGCCTGGTCCGTCAGGTACGCCGCGCCCCACTCAACAGCCTGAGCCGTGACCCGGTGAACCAGAACCAGGTGATCGCAGAACAGGTCCTGCCGGAAAACGTGGGCGGCTGGTGGATTCGTGAGCTGGGCCTGTATGACCAGGACGGTGACCTGGTGGCGATCGGCAACTGCCCAGAGAGCTATAAGCCGCAGCTGGCCGAGGGTTCGGGCCGTGTCCAGGTGGTGCGCATGGTGCTCATCATGAGCAGCGCCGCAACCGTGGAGCTGAAAATCGATCCTTCCGTAGTGCTGGCCACCCGCAAGTACGTGGATGACCAGGACGCCCTGAAAGCGCCTATCGTCTCGCCAGCCTTCCTTGGCACGCCTACGGCACTGACACCACCGCGTTTCGACGCATCCACCAGGCTGGCAACCATGGAGGCGCTGAAGCGCCAAGGGATGCAGGCATCTTCTTTGATTACGTTGAATGCCAATACTGTGCTGACGGAGGAAGCCGCCGGCGCAACCGTCATCAACGTTGCGACAGCACCGACAACCTGGACGCTGCCTGATGTAACCACGCTCCCAGCTGGCGTGCGCATCGAGCTGGCCAACTTCAGCAGTGATTCAGCTGGCGTTGTAACGGTCCTTAAAAGCCCGGCAAACAACAACAACTACCCATTGCTGCCGGGTGTCGCCAACTGGAGCAATCCGATCATCCTCAAACGCGGCCATACCCTCATCCTGGAGGCAAATGGGGGGCAAACATGGCTGGCCGTGGGCGGGAATTCTGCCATTGTTACACCGGCACAGTTCGCCAATGACCTGCAGGTAGTCAATGCCGAATTCGTGCAGCGCGCCCTGGGCAACATGCAATCCTGGTCAAACGTGGCGCACAACGCCACCATGCCTGCGGCGAAAGCAGGTGGTCTGTTTGGCTCTGAAGCTGGCGGTGCCAATACCCACTACTTGCCGATGTTAAGTTCCGTACCGATTGGCGCCGCCTTCACGTACCTGAATACGGCAGGCGACGTGACGACCATTCAGCGTGGTGGTGCCCCGGATAGTATTTCCGTTGATGGCGTTCCTCTGACCGCCTATCAAGTGTTGACTGGCCAATCCGCTACGTTCGTCAAGGCGACCGCCGCAACGTGGCTGGTAACAAGTGCTGGTATCGGTCGCGGTCCTGCATATCGTGGCTTCAACGGCCCAGGCGCCAACTACACGTTGCTGCCCAAGGATATTGGCACTTCGGTCTGGTTCTCAGGGAGCAACGTTACCTTGACCGCGCCAACACCAACGTCTCTTGGGGCTAAGACAGGCGATGTGGTCAACGTGTTTTCTGGCGCTCAAACAGGAAACAAGATCGTTCCCGGCGCAGGGGCGACGATTAACGACGTCAATTGGGGCGGGGTTGGCCAAGTGGACATCAAACAAGGTCAGGGGCTTGTTCTGCTAGCTGTCAATGCGACGACATGGCAAGTCATCAATTCCACTGCCAGCCTTAAACAGAATGCTGATTTTGCCGCGTCCCTGTCGTCCTACGGCTACCAGAAGTTGCCAAGCGGCCTAATTCTGCAATGGGGCTACATCACGACTTCGGCCACGGGCGATGTGATGCTGTCCTTCCCTATCGCGTTCCCTAACGGTGTTCTCAGTGTGTTGGCCACCTACCAGAATGACACGGGCAGCAACCCTGTGGTGGCCGCGATTGGAGCGGTGGTGGCTACTGGCTGTGGGGTCGGTGGATTCAACCCTTCCACCAATGCCCGGGTAGGCGCGCAGATTCGCGTTTTGGTCATCGGTTACTAAAGGAAATTTCATCAATGAAGACACGTTATTCCGCCAGCTCCGGCTGTTTTTATCCATACGACGTCGACTATGGTGCGAACCTGCCACCGGACGTGATTGAAGTCCAGCAGTCCGACTATGAGGCGGCGATGGCGCGACCGATCGGCCATACCTTTGCTTTCGTGAAAGGCCGCCTGGTCATTGCCGCGCCGGCATCGACGCCCTTTTCCGAGCTGTCGGCACCGTACCTGGCCGAGGTGCGCGCCACTCGTGAACTGATCCTCAACCGCTTGGCCGGCATCGGCATGGCAGCGGTGATCGCCGGCGACAGCGGCACAGCAGGCGCCATCGCCCAGATCCGCCAGCAGTTGCTCGATATCACTCAAGCGCCGCCAGTCACGGCCGCCATGGAATCCGAGGATTTGCCCGCGCTCGAGGAAGCGGTGAAGCTGCGCTACAAGGAAATCGCCGCGGCCGTTCCGCTGTCTGTGCGAACCGCTTTCAACCAGGTGTCCCAATGAGCGCAGCGCTGACCCTGCTGTGGATCGTCCTGCAGGCGCTGGGCTATGCCTTGGGCTTCGTCGTTCTGGCCTTGGCCTCGTTCTACCTTTTGTGGATCCTGTACCTGGCCGTGATGAACCTGCAGCGCGCCCGCGACAACGGCACCATCACGCCCGCTGCCTACCGCCTGGGCCTGCCGCTGCTGTATGTCGGCCTCCTGGTCGACTGCCTGGTCAACGTGATTCCGGTGTCCGTGCTGTTCCTGGAACTGCCGCGCGAATGCCTGGTCACGCAACGCCTTACCCGCCATGCCCATGACGTTGACGGCTGGCGCAAACGCCTGGCGATCTGGTTCGCCACCAACTTGCTCGACACCTACGACCCGAGCGGGAAGCACGTCAAGTAACGATTTACCACCCATCAACTAGGAGAAAGAGCAATGCCAACCGATTATCACCACGGCGCGCGGGTCCTTGAAGTCAACGAAGGCTCCCGCCCGATCCGTACCATGTCCACCGCCGTCCTGGGCCTCATTGCCACCGCCGACGACGCCGACGCCACCTACTTCCCGCTGAACAAGCCGGTCCTGGTGACCGATGTGGTCGCGGCTGCCGGCAAGGCGGGCACCCAGGGCACCCTGGCCGCCGCGCTGAAGGCGATCGGCCTGCAGGCCAAGCCGGTCACCATCGTGGTGCGCGTGGCCAAGGGCGCCGATGCGGCCGCCACCACCACCAACGTGATTGGCGGCGTGACCCCGGATGGCGAAAAGACCGGCATCGAGGCGCTGTTCGCCGCCCAGGCGGCGTTTGGCGTCAAACCGCGCATCCTGGGCGTGCCAGGCCTGGACACCCAGGCCGTGGCCACCGCCCTGGTCGCCGCTGCCCAGAAGCTGCGCGCCTTTGCGTACCTGTCCGCCAACGGCTGCAAGACCAAGGAAGAAGCCACGGCCTACCGCGACGCCTTTGGTGCGCGCGAAGCCATGGTCATCTTCCCTAACTTCCTCGCCTGGAACAGCGTGACCAGCGCCGACGTTGAGGTGCCGGCCGTGGCTTACGCCATGGGTGTACGCGCCAAGCTGGACGAGCTGGTGGGCTGGCACAAGACCCTGTCGAATATCCCGGTCAACGGTCCGTCCGGCTTGTCCAAGCCGATCTTCTGGGACCTGCAGGACCCGGCCACCGACGCCGGCTACCTGAACGAAAAGGACGTGACCACCCTGATCCGCCACAACGGCTACCGCTTCTGGGGCAGCCGCACCTGCGCGTCGGATCCGCTGTTCGCCTTTGAGAACTACACCCGTACCGCCCAGGTGATCGCCGACACCATGGCCCAGGCGCAGATGGACAACGTGGACAAGCCCATGCATCCCTCCCTGGTGCGCGACATCGTGGAGAGCATCAACGCCAAGTTCCGCGAGTGGACCAATGCCGGCTACATCCTGGGCGGCGAAGCCTGGTTCGACCCGGCGGCCAACAACGCCGAGGCGCTCAAGGCCGGCAAGCTGACCATCGACTACGACTACACCCCCGTGCCGCCGGTGGAAAACATGATGCTGCGCCAGCGCATCACCGACCGTTACCTGATGGACTTCGCAGCCGCTGTTGCCGCCGCGTAAGCCCCTAACCCAAGAAGGAGTAAGACAACATGGCTCTGCCAAAGAAACTCAAGGCGTTCAACCTGTTCGGTGATGGCATCAGCTATCAGGGCAAGGTGGACGAAATCACCCTGCCGAAGCTGACCCGCAAGATGGAAGACTGGCGCGGCAGCGGTATGAACATGCCGATCAAGTATGACCAGGGCATGGAAGCGCTGAAGCTGGAATGGACCGTTGGCGGCCTGATGGTGGAAGTGCTCAAGCAATGGGGCGTCACCAAGCACGATGGCGTCATGCTGCGCTTCGCCGGCGCCTACCAGGCCCCGGACTCGGGCGACGTGGACGCCGTGGAAGTGATCGTGCGCGGACGCCATAGCGAAATCGACATGGGCAACGCCAAGGCCGGCGACGACACCAAGCAAAAGATCGTCACCGAGCTGAGCTACTACAAGCTCACCATCAACGGCGAAACCATCATCGAGATTGACGCCCTGGGCATGGTCGAAACCGTCAACGGCACCGACACCCTGCAGTCAATCCGCCAGGCCATCGGCCTGTAACCACCCCGCCGCCCGGCAGTCCGGGCGGCGCCGCAACCATTTGAACCACCGAGGACACCATGACCACCATCGACACCACCACCGAGCAGGGCAACCCGAACACCGTCACCCTGGACACCCCGATCACCCGAGGCAACCAGGTCATCACCAGCGTGACCCTGCGCAAGCCAAGCGCCGGCGAGCTGCGCGGTACTTCCCTCAACGCCCTGGCCAACCTGGACATTGACGCCCTGCAGAAGGTCCTGCCGCGCATCAGCACTCCGACCCTGACCGAACATGACGTCGGCAACCTCGACCCGGCCGACCTGATGCAGCTGGGGGGCGTGTTCGGCAATTTTTTGTTGCCGAAGGCCGTGCAAGCACGCATGGCATCCCAGAACGCGTAGAGGAGGCCATGGCCGACATTGCCGTGGTGTTCCACTGGACGCCGCAGGCAATGGACGGCCTGTCCCTGAGCGAACTGATGGACTGGCGCGAGCGTGCGCGGGTCCGCTTCTGTAACGACGACGAATAAGCCATGTCAAACGATCTCAAGTTACGTGTGCTGTTCGGCATGGTGGATAACGTCACCAGGCCGCTGCGCAATATCCTCTCGGCCAACAACCAGACGGCCGCCGGCCTCAAGGCGACCCGCGACCGGCTCAAGGAGCTGGACAAGACCCAGCGCGACGTTGGCGAATACCGCGAACTGCGCAGCAGCATGGCCGGCACCGCCGGCGAGCTGCACCAGGCGCGCGCCAAGGTGGCCAGCCTGGCGCAGGCCATGGGCGCGGCCGGCGTGCCGACCCAGGCCATGGCGCGCGACTTTGCCGCCGCCAAGAAGGCGGCCGCCGACCTGACCGCGCAGAGCCGCCAGCAATATGCCCACTTGCACCAGCTGCGCGGCAAGCTGGCCGGCGCCGGCATCGACACCCGCAACCTGGTGCAGCATGAGCGCGAGCTGCGCCAGAACAT
>JBCNOP010000319.1:0-4413 GCA_039593775.1 Pseudoduganella sp. | reverse complement strand
GCCGTGAACGGGTCGACCACGGCCAGGCCGGCGCCGGCTTCCACCAGCGAGCGGGCAATCTGGTAAGTCTGCACCGTGGTGCGGAAGTTGGGCTGGATGCCCTGCGCTTCGCAGGAAGCCACGATCATCTCGCCCAGCGGGTCGTTGTCGGCATGGCCGATCAGCTCACCGGTCAGGCCTTCAGCGGTCAGCGGCAAGCCAGCTTGGTCGCCGCGCCAGGTCCCGGCGGGTGCGATCACCGTCATCACGCCTTGTGCAATCGGTTCGGCGATGATGCCGGGGTGGCGCGGGTCCTGCAGCGACAGCGCCATGTCGGCTTCGCCCAGGCGCAGCGTGTTGACGATCTCCGAGGTATGGTGGGTAGCCAGTTCGCAGCGGGTGTCGGGGAATTCCTTGCGCCATTCGCTCATCGCTTGCGGCAGCACGCTGATGGCGATGGTCGGGGTCGATACCAGGCGCACGGTTTCCACGGCGCGGCCTTTCAGGCTTGCGGCCAGGCGGCGGATGCCTTGCAGGTCGCGGTGCAGCTTTTCGGTTTCGGCAAAGAGGCGGTGCGCTTCCGGCTTCGGGTACAGCTTGCCGCGCACGCGCTCGAACAGCGGCATGCCCAGTTGCAGTTCAGCGTGCTGCAGCACCTTGGTCACAGCCGGTTGCGAAATATGCAGTACCTGGGCGGCGCCGCTGATGGTGCCGACCTGCATGATGGCGTGGAAAACTTCGATATGGCGCAACCGCATTGTCCTGGTTCCTCTTCCTCGGCGCCGCAGGACGTCCCCTGCGGCATTCTGGCAGGATAGGGGAAAGCCGGCGGTCGTGCAAACCGCCTTACTGTTTTGGCTTGGGCGCGGTCAGCACGTCGAGGATGGCAGCGGATTCGGCGTCAGGCACGCCGTCCCAATTGCTGTTGCGGTATTTGGCCTGGAAGGTCACCAGCACATTATGGGTTTCCGGGTCCAGCACACCGGTCTGCGGCGTAGCGTAGCCATGCTGGGCCAGCTTTTGCTGGAACCAGGCGATGTCGGGCAGCTGAGCTTCGTATTGCGGGCGCACCGCGGCCACGGCGTTGGCGTCCGGCCAGGCGATCAAGCCTTCGTCAGCCAGGCGCTTCCACGGGAACATCGGACCGGGATCCTGCTTGCGCTGCGGCGCCACGTCGGCGTGGCCGAGGAAGTTTTCCGGGGCGATCTGGTGGCGCTCCTTGATCTGCTTGAGCAGGGCGACCAGCTGGTCGATCTGGCGGTCGCTGAAACCGTACCAGTGGCGGCCATCGGGCATATCCTTGAAACCAGGGTTGACGATCTCGATGCCGATCGAGCTGTGGTTCAGCGCCGTATAGTTCTTCCAGCTGCTCAGGCCGGCGTGCCAGGCGGCGCGGTTTTCGTCGACCAGGGCGTAGACGCGCGGCTCATTCTCGTCGGTGATCAGATAGTGGGCGCTTACCTCTTTCTCGGTCAGCAGCTTGATCGACAGCGGCAGGTCCGACACGGTGTAGTGCAGGACCACGAAGCGCACGCGGCTGCTCTGCCCCTTCGATGTCAGCGAATGGTCGATGTTGGGCAATTGGGTGGCACAACCGGTCAGCAAGGCGATCAGGGAAGCAAGCAGCAGTTTTTTCATGGTTTCGTATCTTAGTTGCGGGGCCGGGCGGCCATCCTGGCAGCCGCATGATGCGGCCTCGCCGTGTGTTTTTGCAAATGGAATCCGGGCGGCAAGTCTGCACGCATGGCTTCGAAAATCAGCGGGTGCAGCTCGGCGGCGCGGCCGGACAGGGCAATCGGGCGCTCGCCGAAGCGTGTCACCAGCGCCAGCGCCAGACGGGCCAGTTCGCGGCCGGCCTGCAGCAGGATATGGCGGGCGGCCGGGTCGGCGCCGGCGCTCATGGCCACGGCCAGCGCCAGCTTGCCGATGTCGCCGCGTTCCTGGGTGTACATGAAGTTGCGCGAGAAGGTCCAGTCGCTGCCGCCAACGTGGTCGAATACGGCATGGGCCATCGGCGAATCTTCCCAGGCGCCGGGCTGCTCGTCCTCGCCGCGCCAGATGCGGCGCATCGCTTCGCGCGCGATCCAGAAGCCGCCGCCGGCATCGTCGAGCATGACGCCGCGGCCGCCGGCGCGGTGGAATTCGCCCTGCTCGTCGATAAAGGCGGCAATCGACCCGGTGCCGGCATAGACCAGGTAGCCCTGGCCGGGCTCGAAGGCGTCAAGATAGGCCACTTCGATATCGTTGCAGAGGGTGATGGCGTCCAGGCGCACACCGAGCAGGGTGGATAGCCAGTCCAGCAGCACATTGCCATCGCCGCCGAACCCGGTCAGCCCGGCACAGACACGCAAGGGCTTGCCGGCGTCCAGCACGTCCTTCGCCAGTTGGCTGAAAGTGGCGTGGACCAGCTCACGGCCGGCCGGCTTGGCCATCATCAGCGCGGAGAGGCCCGCAACAGTGCCTTCCGCTACGATCTCGCCCGCCGGCTCGGCAAGCGCCCATCGCGTTTCGGTACCGCCAGCGTCGATTCCCAGCCCTAAGGTACGATCGGTGTCAGGTTTGCCCATGATCTGTCGAGTGTACGTTGTAATGCTGTCATCTTTACATGAAAGCGTGTGCGACACTCATTCCAAAAAGTTATAAGGCAGCGGAAACTCGTGGGCTTTCGTTACCTAAGCGGTCGACTGCCGACACGACGACGCTGCGCGCGGGCACGCCGTTGTCGTCAGTCAACACGACTTCGCTGCGCGCGGCAGGGACCACATTGAAACGCCATTCCTCGCCGTAGCGCACCCAGATGGCCAGGTGTGCGGCCCGGGTTGCGTTGCCCAGGGTCACGGCCAGGCCGCTGGCGTGGCGTTTCACTGCCACCGTCGGCGCGGGTGGCGCTTCGCTGCCCAGCCACGGGGATGCCGGCACCAGGGCCGGTCCCTGGTAACTGGTCGATTTCAGGTGGTCGCTTACGCCTTTGCGGTTTTGCATCAGGGCGGCGATGCTGAAGTGGATGTGGCCATTGGCATTGGGCCTGCTGCGCATGACATCAACCTGCTGCACGATTTCGTCGGCCGTGAAGGACTTGCTGGTGTCGTCGATGCGGCTGGTGTACAGGCCCGGCCAGATATGGCGGCCACGCTTGTTCTGCCCCAGCCAGTAATCGAGCAGCACCGGGAAGGCTTGCGGTTGCTGGGCGATCGGCCAGTAAAGCTGCGGGGCCAGGTAATCGAGCCAGCCGTTCTGCAGCCACAGTTCGGCATCGGCATACAGCTTGTCGTACTGGCTGAAGCCCTGGATGCCGGGCGGTCGGCGGTCTGGGCGGCCAATCCCGAAGGGGCTGATGCCGAAACGCACCCACGATTTTTCCTTGTGGATGCCGGTGTAGATGGCTTCGATCAGCTGGTTGACGTTCTGGCGGCGCCAGCTGGCGCGGTCCAGGGTGCCGCCGCCCTGCAGGTAGCGCTGGTAGGGCGCGTTGTCGGGGAAGTCCAGTTCAGGCTTGCTTCCATTCGATGGCGCGTCGAGCGCCGCCTCGCCGCCATTGGCGCCGGGCGCTTCGATCGGGTAGGGATAGAAATAGTCGTCGATGTGGACGCCATCGATGTCGTAGCGGCGCACCACGTCCAGGATCACTTCCAGGGTTTGCTGGGCGGCCGCTTCTTCGCCTGGATCCATCCACAGGAACTTGCCGTATTGGCGCACAACTTGCGGTTTGGTGTTGGCAATATGGTCGCGCGCGTTTGGCGTGCGCGCGGCGGAGTGCCGGGCGCGGTAGGGGTTGAACCAGGCGTGCAGTTCCAGCCCGCGGGCGTGGGCTTGCGTGATCCAGAACGCCAGCGGGTCCCAGGCTGGCTCAGGCGCCTTGCCTTGCTGGCCGGTCAGGAATTCGGACCAGGGTTCGAGCTTTGATGGGTAAATGGCGTCAGCGCTGGGGCGCACCTGCAGCACGATGGCGTTCAGGTGCAGCGACTTGGCGCGGTCCAGGATCGCCAGTGCCTCTGCCTGCTGGCGCGCCGGCGGCAGGTTGCTGCGGCTTGGCCAGTCGATGTTGGCGACCGTCGACACCCAGGCGGCGCGGAATTCGCGCGGCGCGGCGGGTGGCTGCTCGCCGGTGATGTGTTGCTGCACCGGTGCCGGCGCTGCACCCGTTGTTGGGGCGGGCGCATTGCCGCTCCCGCCGCCGGAGGGTGGTGCCGCAGTTTCGCCGGCGGCTGGCACGGTCGGCGTCGAAGAACACGCCCCCATTAATGCGGCCACGCCGGCCGCGGCGGCAGCCATGGTCAGCCGCCTTTTCGCATTAAAAGCCAAAACCTAATCCTCACTTCAGCAGGAGCCGTATTCTACCTATTCCCGGCCAAACTCCGGATCTATCTTGATCAGTGCGGTCATGATGAAGGCTGGGACGGTTGCCGTGCAGACATAAATGAAGAAGTGCTGGTA
>JBCNOP010000318.1:0-4446 GCA_039593775.1 Pseudoduganella sp. | reverse complement strand
GCTGCTTGGGCAACTGGTCGTAGGTTTGCATGATGCGCGGCTGCTCATAGCCTTGCACCGGGGTGCCGTCAGCTTGCAGCAACTGGTAGCCAAGCTTGTACAGGCCCAGGCGGCGGCGCGCCAGGTTACCGTCCATCTGGTCGAAGGCATCGACCACCACGTTCACTTCTCCCAGGTTTCTTGGCACTTCCAAGCGCTTGCCTTTCCTGCCCGGCAGGCGCTTGTCGTTGGCGTCGTACAGGGCGATTCCCTGGATGACGGGGGCAATGGTATCGCGCAGGCCGGGGAACGGCAGCGCGAGCGGATTCACCACGCGGCCACGGTCATACAGGTTGAGGTGGACGTGGGCCATCTGGTTCACCACGCCCAGTTGTTCGCCGACGTAGAAGCGCGTGCCACGGCGGACCCGGACGCGTTCCGGTTTGCCTTTATCGTTCAGCAGGAGCTGGAAGCGGTTGTCGAGCGCGCGGTTCTTCTTGTCGCGGCCAACCTTCATGTGGATGTAGCTGGTCGTGCCGAGGTTGATGCCTTCGCCAAGCGAAGCAAAAGCCCAGTTGGGGAGCGGGTCGCTGACCTTGGCTTTTTCGACCACGTGTACCGAGCTGCCGACGTCGGCCTGCACATCCAGGCCGGCGTGGAAGTGGTGACGGCTGTCGCCGTCGTAGCTTCCCCTCACCTCGCCCATCAGGCCGACCACCTCGTGCGGCTGGTTTTGCGGGAGCACGGGCCAGGGCATTGGCGCCTGGGTGCGCTGGGCCATGATGTCGCTCGCCGCTACAGGCGCTGCACCTGTCGGCGCACCTCCCTGGCTGGCAGCGGCCGGCGGGATCGCCTCCGCGGCGTGTGCAGTGCCGATCAGCGCCGCGGCCGCCCGCGCGGGTTGGCCCGGCTGCGCGCCACTGGCGGCGTGCGCGGAACCCGCACTGGCATGTACCACGCGGTGCAGGCGTTGCGCGGCCCCGTCGGCGAGGATCAGCGTACCGTTCGGCGCCAGCGCCAGGCTGCGCGGGCCGTAGACCTGGATATTGCCATCAATGCCGGTAGCCGGATCGGCAGGCCGCGCCGCGTCTGGCATTCCGGCCAGGCTGCCATCGGGCGCGAGTTGCAGCAAACGCCCGCGCGAAGACACGGCGATATAGACAAAACCATCATGCGTCACCGCCAGTGCCATCGGACGCCGCAACAGCGGCTCTTTCTCCAGCTCGGGCGCCACGGCAAGCGTGATCACCGAGCCATCAGCATTGATGCGGCGCACCGCATCGTTGCTCGTGTCGGCGATATAAATGCCATCCTTACCGACAGCAATGCCGCAAGGTGTATCAAACTGCGCCCCCTCGCCGATGCCATCGACGAAACCAGGCCGCGCGCTGCCCGCCAGGGTGGTAACCGTGCCGTCGGGAGTAATCTTGCGGATCCGGTCGTTATATGTGTCGGCGACATACACCACGCCAGCCTCATCGACCGCCACGCCAACAGGGCCATTAAACTGGGCCAGCGCACCCTGCCCGTCTGCAAATCCCGCCACGCCGCTGCCAGCCAGAGTCGACACCGTACCGTCAGCGGCGATCTTGCGGATTGCATGGTTGCCCGTATCAGCGACGTAGACATTGCCCTGCTTATCCAGGGCTATTCCGGAAGGCGTATTGAATGCTGCGGCAGCACCAAGACCCTCGCTATAGCCTTCCATCCCACCAGCCAGTACACGCGTGCTGCCATCCGGCGCCAGTACCGAAACCGTATTCTTCTCACCACCATCGGCGAAATACACATTCCCCTGCTTGTCGACAGCTACACCATAGGGGTCGGCCAAGCCGGATTCCAGCAAGGTCTCCAGCCGCGCCGCCCAGGCCCGTTCCGTCGGTTCCGGCCCGCGCTTGATTAACTCCGGCAAGCGTGGCGCCGCGCTGCGCGCTGGCGAAGAATTGTAAAAATAGCCACCCGCTCCGGCAATCGCCAGCACCGCAGCCCCAATAACAGTCAATTTGATGGATGTATGCACAGGCAGGATTCTACCGCCCCGACGCCGGGGCCGCAGACAAAAAAAAGCCCGCTCAGGGAGCGGGCTGAAGTCTATTTCCTTGGAGGAGAATAGAGGAGACAGGTGTAAGTATGCTGCGGCGCGGTATATCTGTCTACTTTATTGTAGTAATACTAGATATAACCAACCGCAATATCACTTGTCGCTTACGTAAGGCAGCACACGGCTGGCCAGGCGAGTATCGGTGCGCAGCACGCTTACCTCGTCGGCCAGGATGTGCACTGCCTCGTTCAGCAGTACGTCCTTGGCATTTTTGGCGGCCTTTTCGGCATCCAGTTCTGCAGACAGGGAACGCTCATCCGCCTGCAGGCCATCATCGGTGCGGATTGCGCCACGCACCTGGTTAGCCTGGCGCTGGGCGGCGCGCGGGTTGGCAGGTTTGGCGGCAATCGCCTTGTTCAGCGCGTCTTTCGGGTCCGCCACCAGGATAGGATCATCCGGCGACGGTCCGGCGGCCAGGCGCTGTTCACGCAGCTTGGCGCGCGCCTCTTGCTGGTCGCGCTCCTTCCGGCGCACGGTTTCGTTGAGCGAGACGATATTGTCCTGGCGCTGCTTTTTGACGTAGTTGATGTCGTCCAGCAGGTACTGGTAGTCCTTGTCCTTGGCGACGCGTGCTTCGTGCTTTTTGTCCAGCATAGGCACGATTTCCTTCAACTCGCCGGCCGGAATGTAGACCGCAGGCTTGATCTGGGTGTATGGCAGCGCGTTGTCGTAGCTCGACTCGCCGAAGTTTTCGGCATCGCTAGTGGAGGCCAGCTTGATGTCCGGCGTCACGCCGCGCAACTGGGTAGTGCCGCCGTTGATGCGGAAGAACTGGGCCACCGTCATCTTCAGTTCACCGAAACGTGCCTTGTCGTTCTGGCCGAAGCGGTCCAGGTTGACCAGGGTCTGCACGGTGCCCTTGCCGAAGCTAGGCTCGCCGATTACCAGGCCTCGGCCGTAATCCTGGATTGCCGCGGCAAAGATCTCGGAAGCCGAGGCCGAACCACGGTTGATCAGCACGCCAACCGGGCCATCCCAGGACAAGCCTGGCACATTGTCCGCTTCCACTTCCACGCGGCCTTCAGCGTTACGCTGCTGCACCACAGGGCCACGGTCGATGAACAGGCCGGTCAGCTCCACCGCCTCGGTCAGCGAACCGCCGCCATTGTTGCGCAGGTCGATCAGCACGTTGTCGACCTTCTCTTTCTTCAGCTCACCCAGCAGGCGGGCTACGTCGCGCGTGGCGCTCTTGTAGTCCTTGTCGCCCTTGCGGCGCGCATCCCAGTCCTGGTAGAAGGTCGGCAGCGAGATCACGCCAATGCGGCGCTTCACGGCGCCGTCCTTGACTTCCAGGATCGAGCGCTTGGCCGACTGCTCTTCCATGCTGATTTTCTTGCGAACCAGCGACAGCACGTAAGGCTTGCCGTCCGGGCCTGCATCAGCACCCAGTACCTGCAGCTTGACGGTCGAATCCTTTGGACCGCGGATCAACTGCACCACATCGTCGATACGCCAGCCCAGCACGTCGGTGAACTTGTCCGACTCGCCCTGCGCCACGCCGACAATGCGGTCACCTACTTTCAGCTTGTTGGACAAGCCGGCCGGACTGCCCGGCACGACTTCGCGGATCACGGTGTACTCGTCGCGGTTCTGCAGCACAGCGCCAATGCCTTCCAGCGACAGGCGCATGGCGATGTCAAAGTTCTCGGAAGCGCGCGGGCCAAGGTAGTTGGTGTGCGGCTCGATCGACATGGCGTAAGCGTTCATGAAGATCTGGAACACGTCTTCGCTATTCAGCTTGCGCGAACGGGTCACGTAATTTTCATAGCGCTTGTCCAGCGTTTCGCGGATCGACTTCTCATCCTTGCCGGCCAGCTTCAGGCGCAGCCAGTCATTCTTCACGCGCTTGCGCCACAGGTCTTTTACCTCGGCTTCAGACTTCGGCCAGTCGGCCTTCTCGCGGTCGAACTGGTAGCTCTCGTCCTGCGTGAAGTCGAACTTGGTCTTCAACAGTTCGCGGGCGTATGCCATGCGATCCGAGAAGCGCTGCTGGTAAAGGTTGTAAATAGCGAAAGGCGTTTGCAGGTTTTCGCTGTTGATTGCGTCGTCCAGGCGGGATTTTTCCTTGCTGAAGGAATCGATATCGGCCTGGGTAAAGAACAGTTTTTCGCTATCGAGCGATTTGAAGTACCGGTCGAAAATCTTCTCCGACATCGCGTCGTCCAGCGGCGTAGCCTTGTAATGGTAGCGCGACAGCACGCGAGACGCCCACAAGGCGGCCTGGGTCTGCTGTGCTGCAGGCTTGACGGTTACGTCTGTCGCCTTGTCTGCCTGCGCTGCGCTTGCATAAGCGGTGATCAGTGCCAGGGACATGGTGGCCAACAGGGTGTGCTTCTTCATCGGCTTGCTCCGAACGTAGGTGATTC
>JBCNOP010000317.1:0-4459 GCA_039593775.1 Pseudoduganella sp. | reverse complement strand
GTCACGACCAGGCTATCCGCACGGTCCAGCATTCCACCGTGGCCGGGGATCAGGTTTGAGAAATCCTTGATGCCAAGCTTGCGCTTGGCGGCGGAAAACATCACATCCCCGGCAAAGCCGCCAACAGACAGCAGCACCGCGATCGCCGCCAGCCATGCCGGCTGCCCCAGGCCAAGGTAGGCTCCCATGGCAAGCGACAGCAGGACTGAAACCACGATGCCACCGATCAGGCCTTGCCAGGTTTTTTGCGGGCTGATCAGGGGAACGATTTTTTGCTTGCCGAACAGTTTGCCGCTGGTGAACTGCGCAATGTCGTTCAAGGCCGTCAGGATGAACAGGTAGAACAGCCAGGACAGATTCTCTTTTGCCCCAAAAGGCAGGTGCACATAGGCGGGGATAAAGCTGATGCCAAAGCAGGTAATCGGAAACAAAAGCCAGGGTAGCGCGGCGAGTTCGCGCGAGCGCCATAGATATGCAGCCGCAGCAACGCTGGCCAGGGCAAACGCCACAGCCAGGAATAAAGGCGAGTAAATGCCGGCGCATACTGCCGCGGCAAGGCTCGCAATTGTGGTGGCAAGGAAGCGGCCGGAAGCCTGCCCGCAATAGGGCGCAAGTTCACGCGCCGCCAGTCCGCAAATGACGAGAGCCAGCAACGGCGCTCCAACCGGATAGAGGATCAAGCCGCAGCTGACGATGGGGAAGATGAACCACCAGGCATTCACCTGGTCACGCAACTGGCTGGTACGCGAGCCAAGCGCCAATCCCACACCCGTTGAAACAACACCCAGCAGCACATACAGGGCAGCCATTGCGTATCCAAGCTGCGCAGTGAAAATACCATTCATGACTTGCATTCTGCCAACAACTGGCCGATGCACAATCACACATTGTCACGACACGCAAAAAAAAACCGCCAGGTTTCCCCGGCGGTTCCTGTGCGTCGCTGCGCGGCTTATTCTGCCACGTCGGCACCCACGTTAATGGCAGCGTATGCGCGCTGGACTGCTTTCGCTTCGGCGCTGTTGGCGCCGTACAGTTCCTGCGCTGCTGCCAGCACTTTCAAACGAGCGTCTGCGTAATTGGTGGACGACGTGAACTTGGTAGTGTTCGCGCGGAACCAGATACGGTAAGCCTTATCGATGCCGATGCCGGTCATGGCCTTCGGCTGCTGGGTCAGGTATTGCGAGTAGGTGTCACTGCCCACGGTGGCGCTGGAGCCCATGGCCAGGAAGTAGAACATGCGGTTATTCGGGCCGCTGCTGTAGTGCACATCCAGGCGCTTGATGGTGGACTTCCATGCGTCAGGCGACTTGCCATCCTTGCTTGGCTTGTACATCCAGCGCAGCGGCTGGCCGTTCTTGGAAATCTCCTTGCCCATCATCCAGTCGTTGCCCGATGGGACAGGCAGCGAAGCGCCGGTGCCACCGGCGCGGGCGTACGCTTCCACTGCTTCGCCAGAGATATCGGACGAAGACTCATTCAGGCCGCCGGATTCGCCGCGGTAGGTCAGGTTCGAGGTGGCGGCGGTAATGCCATGGCCCATTTCGTGGCCAATCACGTCGATCGAGCCCAGGTTGTTGAAGTAGCTGCCGCCGTCACCGATGAACATGCACTTGCAGCTATCGGAGTAGTAGGCGTTGTCGTAGGCGGTGTTGACATGCACTGCGATATAGGTCGCGGTGTTGTTGCCGTCCAGCGAAGACCAGTTCAACACATTCTTGTGCATGTCATAGGTATTCATCAGGCCCCACAGCGCATTCACGGCAGCGGTCTGGCCATTGGCATTCGTGGTACTGCCGCCGGAAATGTACTGCTTACCGTCGCCCCAGATATTGGTGGCGTTGGTGTAGACCGCGCCGGCGGTTGTCCCATGGTTGGCATTGGTGATCGCCATGGCGCCGAAGGTACCACCGGTGCCGCGGCTGCCGTCGATCATCTTGTACACGCCGCCCGACAGGGTGGTGTTGATAGGTACATCGCCGTTGTACTGGCTATGGCCGGTGCCGACCACGTTCTGCATTGCGCTCCACTGGTCGAGGATGCGGCCATCGCGTGCGCTGACGACGGTGTCAAAGAAGGCGCCGTGGCTGCGGGTTTTTACCACGTAGGCCAGCTCGTATCCGGAAACGACGTCCTGCACGTCAACGGCGTTCAGGTCTGCTTCCGCCTTGTTCTCGGCGCCAGGGGCACGCACGGTCTTCATCATCGGGAAGATGACCAGCTCCGCGGATGGCGGGTCGATCTCGGCGCCGCCAGCCGGCACGCTGCGGCTGGCCTTGGCGATAGCTGCCTTGCCGCTGATCGAAGGCTTCACGTCAAAGCGCTTGCCCAGCAGTCCCTGGCGGCGTTCGCCGACGGATTCGCTGACGATACTGCCACCCTGGTCGGTGACCACAACGGTTTCGGATTCAAAGATGCGCACGCCCTTGTAGGTGTGGCTCAGGCGGCTGATGGCCCTGCCCTGCTCGCCCGGGTGCTGGCTGGCGATGGCGTAACCGTGGTCGGCATCCAGGCCATATTTGCCCCGCTCACCGTTCAGGGTGGAGACCAGGCGTGCTTTCTCCTGGGCGGAGAAGGCGACTGGGCTGGCCATCAAGCTTGGGGCGGCGCTGGCATGGGCAGCAACCATGGCGATCGCGGCTGCGATCAGGCTTTTGCGAAATTCCATTTTTGTCTCCAGTTTTCCCGATGAGGTAGGGTGTTAAGGGAATCTAACACTATCGAGGACCGAAGGCTGAGTCAAAATTTCTACAAATTGAGACATATTTTTGTTGCTTGTCTTGAATGCAACTTTCGAAAGCAAAAAAGCCCGCTAACTTATGCTAGCGGGCTTTCTCCTATAACTTTCGCCCTGTTTGCAGCACTAACATCGGCGCTGAAACGTTTCTGGCCGCCTTCGATACCAGCTCCACGACAAGGCAATTGCCTACAAATTCCGAAAGGCGTTGCTCTGCAATGTTCAATAGGGATGCGGCAAGCGCGAAAGCTCGTAGCTGCGCTGCAGGGCGCTTCCTAAGGCCTGCCAGTCGCGCGCATCAGTCAGTTCCAGTTGGCGCAAGCGGCCACGCCCATTCTCCTCCGGCGGCAGCCCGCGATCGACGACCGCTGCCACGCGCGGCTTGCCCCCTTCGAACACCAGCGTTTCGTCCTGAGCCCGGTTGGTGTTCACGTCGACGCCAATCACACGGCCATTGTGCAGCATGGTGACCTTGTCGACCAGCGTGTGGCCGACCACGACGGTGGAAGCGCCGAAGCGCTTCAGCACCAGTTCGACGTCCGCACTTCCTGCTACGCCGCCGTCATCTTCAAAGTAGCCTCGGTACTGCGTCAGGCCGCGCTTGCCGATCACTGCGTCGAGCGCCTTGGCGGATGCAGGCGCGCCACTCCAGTAAGCGCGCATTGCCTCGTTGAGCTGCTGCACCGATAGGCCGCTATCAGCTGTCTCGCGGCTGATGCCGCCGTGTGTAAACAGCACGTCGCCCATTTGCAAAATGACTGGCTGGGCACGCAGCCACTGGCCGATCACCGTGTCCGCAGCGAACGCCTGCTGCGGGCCGCCCATTTGCTGGAGCGCATAAATATGTTCAAGGTTGGCGCGCGTGGTATTGCCGCGCAGGATGTACTGTTCGTGGTTGCCAAGCACGAGATGCACGCCGCCACCAGCGCGCTGCGCTTGTTGCGCCAGCGCATACAAGCGCCACAGCACGGCAAACACTTCGCGGCCGCGGTCCACTGCGTCGCCCACTACTACAAGGTGGCCGTCACCGTAAGTCCAGGTCGCAGCGCCGTCAGACACGCCGAGTTTGCCAAGCGCTCCATCCAGGAAGGTGAGGTTGCCTTCGATATCGCTTAGCACTGCGACTTTGGCCGGCATCGGCAGCACATCGGCCACCGATGCTGAAGCCGATGAGGCGAATGGGAAAACGCTACGCTTCCCTGCGCAGTCGATCGCCAGCAGCGGCGCCTGGACTTGTTGCTGCTGCACACGGTCTTCACAGAACCAGGTTGCGGACCAGCCTCCGCCGGCCAGCGGGCGCGCCACCGGGCCATCCAGGAAGCCGGGCAAGCGTACAGCATCACCGCTGCCGCCATATACGGCTACCTTGGCATAACTGCCGCCGAGCGGAACCAGTAAGTTCTTATGCACGCCATTCGGATTCAATTCGAACTTGGAGTAGTGGAGGGCTACCAGGGCCGCAACCAGGAGCAGCACGAGAAAGAAGACAAGGATGCGCGCAATCCAGCGCAGTGGCTTTTGTGTAATCATTTAATAATATTATATAAATATTATTAATTTGAAAAGCCTGGCACTTCATCTGCCAGCGTGGCAATGCAAAAAGCCCGCTGGCACATGCCTAGCGGGCTTTTCTAATAAGAGCCTGACGATAACCTACTTTCACACTGGTTGCAGCACTATCATCGGCGCAGAGTCGTTTCACGGTCCTGTTCGGGATGGGAA
>JBCNOP010000316.1:0-4486 GCA_039593775.1 Pseudoduganella sp. | reverse complement strand
GCGTCGGCAAAGCCGCGCAGCAGCATGACGAGGCCCAGCACCATGTACATGATGCCGATTTTCTTGTGGTCGATGCTGGTGACCCAGTCGCGCCACAGCGGGCCCCACAGGCGGTATTTGGTCATGGCGCCCATGACGGCCAGGCCGCCCAGGACCACCATGGTGAAGGTGGCGACCAGGATCGGCTCATGGTACGGGATCGCGTCCAAGCTCAGCCGGCCCAGCAGCGGGTGGAGGGTGTGGTTTTCCATAGTCAGTTCTTGCGAGGAGTAGATACGAGGGCGACCTGCTTGGCTTCAGCGTAGGTATCGCTAGGCGTGCAGATGCGCGCTTCCATTTCCTTCTTGGCGGTCACGGCGCGCACGCGGGCGGCATCGTCAGCCATGGTCTGGCTGGCGCAGGTCGAACCAGGTTCGACGCAGCGGTTGATGATGGCGGTGTACAGCTCGTTTTCCACCGTGGCGTAACGGCGCACAGGTTCGCGCTCGCTTGGCTTTTCGAGGGCCAGGTAGTCAGCGCGGTTCAGGGCACCGCCGCCAGCCTTGGTCTTGGCGACCCAGGCGTCGAAATCGGCGGTCGACATGCCATGGTACTTGAAGCGCATATGCGAGAAGCCCGCGCCGCTGTAGTTGGCGGAGAAGCCTTCGTAAGTACCTGGCTTGTTCAGCACCGCGTTCAGAGTGGTGTCCATGCCCGGCATGGCGTAGATCTGGCCGGCCAGTGCCGGGATGTAGAACGAGTTCATCACGGTCGACGCGGTGATCTTGAAGCGGATCGGGGTGTCGACCGGGGTCACCAGCTCATTGACGGTGGCGATGCCCTGTTCAGGGTAGATGAACAGCCATTTCCAGTCCATGGCCACCACTTGCACGACCAGCGGCTTGTGGTCGGCGGCCAGCGGACGCTTTTCATCGATGCGGCTCAGTGGACGGTATGGGTCCAGCAGGTGGGTGCTGATCCAGGTCAGCAGGCCAAGCACGATGATGATCATCAGCGGGGCGCCCCAGATCACCAGTTCGAGCTGGGTCGAGTGGTCCCAGTCCGGGGTGTACTTGGCGTTGGTGTTGCCTTTTCGGTAACGCCAAGCGAACAGCACCGTCAATGCGATCACCGGTACGATGATCAGCAGCATGAGCAGGGTCGAAATGGTCACCAGGTGTGCCTGTTGCGAGGCAACGTCACCGGCGGGGTTCATAACGACAGTATTGCAGCCTGTGAGGCAGACGGCTGCGAGGAGGAGAAGTAATATAGGCATGCGCAAGAAACAATGTCCTAAGTCAAGAATCTTTCTATTCTGAAGGGTCTGGACAAGGCGCGAAATTGGACATATTGTCCTACCAGCAGGTTAGATAACAGTAATAAACACCGGTGATATCTCTCGCCCGGTGAGAAACAGGAGACTGAACCATGCAAAGTATGTCCGCACCAGCCCACGGAATTCCGATGCGGCCATCCGATTCGAGCGACCAGCACATTGCACCCGGCGAAATTGCCGTTGGCGTGGTGATTGGCCGGGCTTCCGAATATTTCGACTTTTTTGTGTATGCCATAGCCTCCGTCCTGGTCTTCCCGGCGGTGTTTTTCCCGTTCGCCTCGCACCTGGACGGGATGCTGTATGCCTTCGTGATCTTTTCTTTTGCCTTTTTGGCAAGGCCGCTTGGCACGGTCACCTTCATGGCGATCCAGTCGCGCTTCGGGCGTGAAACCAAGCTGACAGCGGCGCTATTCCTGCTTGGCGCCTCGACCGCCGGCATGGCCTTCCTGCCGACTTACGAACATGGCGGCATGGGCGCGCTGGCGATGCTGGCCATGCTGCGCTTTGGCCAGGGGATCGCCCTGGGCGGCTCCTGGGACGGCTTGCCCTCGCTGCTGGCACTGAATGCGCCGAAGGAGAAGCGCGGCTGGTATGCCATGCTGGGCCAGCTTGGCGCGCCGACCGGCTTTATCGTCGCCGCCGGCCTGTTCTCGTTCCTGCTGGCGAACCTGTCGTCGGAAGACTTCCTCGACTGGGGCTGGCGTTACCCGTTCTACGTCGCCTTCGCGATCAACGTGGTGGCCCTGTTTGCGCGCCTGCGCCTGGTGTCGACCAACGAGTATGCCCGCCTGCTCGAAGAGCGCGAGCTGCAACCGACCGATGTGGGCGAGCTGGTCAAGTCGCAGGGGCGCAATGTGTTGATCGGTGCACTGGCGGCACTGGCCAGCTATGCCCTGTTCCACCTGGTGACCGTATTCCCGCTGTCCTGGATCACGCTGTACTCGGAGCGCTCGGTCAGCGAATTCCTCGTCATCCAGATCGCCGGCGCGGTCCTGGCCGCAGGCTGCATCGTAGCCTCCGGCTGGATTGCCGACCGTATTGGCCGCCGCCGCACGCTCGGATCGCTGGCGGTGCTGATTGGCGTATTCAGTGGCTTCGTACCGCTGCTGATGCAAGGCGGAGATGCAGGGCAGACGATCTTCATCCTGTTTGGCTTCGCGCTGCTAGGCCTGTCCTACGGCCAGGCTGCTGGCGCCGTGACTGCCAACTTCGAGTCCCGCTTCCGCTACAGCGGAGCGGCGCTGACTTCGGACCTCGCCTGGCTGGTCGGCGCCGCCTTCGCACCGCTGGTCGCCCTGGGCCTGTCGGCGCACTTCGGCCTGGCGTACGTCAGCCTGTACTTGCTGTCCGGCGCCGCCGGCTCGCTCGCCGCCCTCAGCCTCAACCGCGCCTTAGAAATCAAGGACTAAATAAATGGGGACGTACCCCATTTATTTATAGGGGCGCCCGCGTTTGCCTGGGGTGACCCTGCGGCCAAGGGTTGTTGCCAGTTCCTCTGTCGAGATCGTTTCGCCGAGAACGAAATTCCCGTTCGTGGCTCGGCGAATGTTGTCGGTGGCGATTGCATCCTCTGGGGATAAGACGATATTGCGGTAGGCGGAACGCTGATCGGCCTCAGTGTTGCCGAGAGCCTGGTAGATTGCATGGGGCGTAATGCAAGGATTGTATGCCCCGTCAGCATTTGCGCGATAACTGGACCAGGGGTAATCGCGAGGATGATGTACCATTCCCGCCCGCACCGGATTAAGCTCAATGTATCGCATGCAGGTAAGGAAGTAGCTTTGATCGAATATCAGGCATGACTTGGACCTGCCTTCCCACAGCGTGCCTGTCCAATTGCGCTTCTTGTTGATATATGCAACATACCGCTGGTTAAGCATCTTCATGAGAAGGGCAAGACCTCCGGCGTCATGTGGAGTCAGTGCCAGGTGGACGTGGTTGGTCATCAGCACGTATGCATGGATATCGCAGCCCGCCTCCTTGGCAAAGCGCATCATCCAACGCAAGTAATATTGGAAGTCATCTTCGCAGAAGAAGCAGGCGTTGCGATTGTGTCCACGCTGAATCAAGTGGACTGGAACATCGGGAATGACTAGTCGGGCATGGCGAGGCATTCCCCAATTCTGGAGCAAAATCCCCATCATCCTTTGACGCAGGCCAATGTTGCTAATTAAATGGGGTACGTCCCCATTTAATTAGCGGAAGAAGCCGCGTTCCTCTTTTTCCAGGTCGGGGCCGCTCATGGTTTCGCGGACGATGCCCTGGCGGTCCATCATGATGTGCATCATCGAATCCCAGACGCCGGACTCCTTATAGCGGTAGCTCCAGACGTTGAGGTCGCGCAGCTGCAGGTAGGTGCGGTCGTCGGGTGGGCCGTACAGGCGCAACAGGTCGGCCTGGGTGGTCACGCCGAGCTGGATCGGCTTGAAGCTGTCGTTGCCGCGCTGCCAGGAGGGTGGGGCGGCGGCGCAGGCGCTCAGTAATAGTGATAAGAATGCAACGGAAAGAGTCGTTTTCATGGCTAATCGTGTGTGGCGGTAGCTTTCGCCCCTTATTCCGGTTATACTCCCGTGTCTGGCCGTCCGGCCGGATTTTTATATTAAACGTTATTCACGATGTGCAGGGTTCCCAAGACTCCGTGCATCGCATGTGAAAGGTAAGAAAATGACCGTTGAAAACATCAACAAGTCGGCCATCATCGCCGACAACGCACGTGGCCAAAACGACACCGGCTCCCCAGAAGTGCAAGTTGCTCTGCTGACCGCACGCATCAACGAACTGAACACCCACTTCAAAGAGCACACCAAGGATCACCACTCCCGCCGTGGCCTGATCAAGATGGTTAACCGTCGTAAGTCCCTGCTGTCCTACCTGAAGAATAAAGACGCAAACCGTTACCGCGACCTGATCGCTAAACTCGGCCTGCGTAAGTAATTCTTGCGTTACCAGGTTTAAACGGGAAATGCCTGCGCCAGTTCGCTGCCGCAGGCATTTTGACTTTTTAAACCCTTAGTTTTATTGCAGTAAAGCAGTATGGCGGCCCCCGGGCCGTCCGTGGTGAGGTGCTACGACAGCTCCTGAAAATCTGTCGGCTAAAGAGAAAGAGGGATAAACCCATGTTTAACAAAGTAACGAAGACCTTCCAGTACGGCCAACACACCGTGACGCTGG